>WQZX01000023.1 GCA_009780515.1 Nocardioidaceae bacterium
CGGACCGCTTTGCGGCAGCGTAGGTTCCGGATTACCTCATCTCGGGAGGCTCCATGCGCTCACTGCTCGCGTCGATCCTCGTGGCCGGCCTGCTCCTGGCCACCGGCTGCTCCCACGGCGGCGACCCGCCCGCGGTCGCCGACCCCACCCGTACGCCGGCCACCTCGCCGTCTATCAGGACCGGCCCCGTCGCCCCCGCCCTGCCCGCCGCCGCGAGGAGGCCGACCAAGGCCGGCGCCATCGCGTTCGCGAAGTACTACTGGGCCGTCGCCAACTATGCGATGGCGAGCCTCGACACCCAGCGACTGACGACTCTCGCGACAGCCGAGTGTGGCCAATGCGCGGGAGCCGCCAACTGGATCCGCGACGTGCGTCAGGCAGGAGGCAGGATCGTCGGCGGCGCGAGTCATATCCTGTCCGCCGAGGCCAGCCTGCTGCACGGCACGCGGTCGCGTTGGCTCGTAGAGCTCCGGAGCCGGGAGGACCGAAGCCACGTCGTAGGCGCAGGACCCAGACTCGACAGGACCTACCCGGAGGCAAGAGCGACCGATCTGATGGTGCTTATCTTCGCGGATTCCGGCTGGAAGGTCGCGTCGTGGAAGTCACGCTGAGCCGTTTGGCGTCGGCTGTCGTATCGCTGCTTGCGGTCCTCATCGTCGTCCCGGCCATCGCAGACACCCACGTGCACGGCGCAGGCGGAGCCATCCGGATCGAGGCTCAGCAGCGGAACCCTGGGGCAAAGCATCAAGCAGCACCGCAATCGAGCACCAGCAACGTACAGACGTGGGCGTCCGAACCATGCTCTGGTCACAGGGTTGCGTGCGCCGGACTCTCATGTCCGAGCGGTCAGGCAGCTGTTCTGGCCTACACCATGACCGGCCCTGCAGCGGCCGGCCCGATCTGCACAGGCGGGAGCACACCGGCCATCACGAACACCATGGTCACCCGGGCCTTCCGACAGGTCGGCGTACCAACCCCGAGCCTTCACATCCAACCCGTGCACCACACCACCCTGGTCAACCTCAAGACCGACTTCTACGCCACCGGCACCCAGCCCCTCACCAAGACCGTCACCCTCCTCGGCCACCACGTCACCCTGCGCATCCACACCGACCACTTCACCTTCACCTTCGGCGACGGCCACACCCTGACCACCACCGAGCCCGGCAACCCCTACCCCCGCCTGACCGACACCCACACCTACCTGCGCAAGGGCCGGGTCCGCGTCCACCTCGCCACCACCTGGGCAGCGACCTACCGCATCGACCGCGGCACCTGGCACACCGTGGCCGGCACCATCACCACGACCACCCCCGACCAACGACTCCGCATCACCACCGCCACCCCGGTCCTGACCAACCCGGGCAACGGCAACGGATAGCTCAGCGCAGGCCGGTGTCGCGGCGCAGGGCGAGCTGGATCAGGCGGTCGACGAGGTCGGCGTACTCGAGGCCGCTGTGCGCCCACATCCGCGGGAACATCGACAGCGGCGTGAAGCCCGGCATCGTGTTGAGCTCGTTGATGACCAGCGAGCCGTCGGACAGGTGGAAGAAGTCGACGCGGGCGAGGCCCTCGCAGCCGGTCGCCAGGAACGCCCGGGCCGACATGTCGCGGATCTGCGCGACGACGTCGTCGGGCAGATCGGCGGGTACGTCGAGATCGGTGTGCTGCTCGGCGTCGTACTTTGCCTCGAAGTCGTAGAACTCGTGGTCGGCGCTGACCCGGATCTCGGCCGGCAGCGTGGTCTCGACGCCACCGTCGAGCGTCTCCAGCACGCCGCACTCGACCTCGCGGGCGCCCTCGGCGGAGACCTCGACGAGCACCTTGGGGTCGTGGGCCAGCGCGCCCTCGATCGCGTCCGCGAGCTCGGTGACGTCGTGGGCCTTGGCGATGCCGATGCTGGAGCCGCCGCGGGCCGGCTTCACGAAGAGCGGGAAGCCCAGCTCGCCGATGCGGGCCTTGACCCCCGAGGGATCGGCCTCCCACTCGCGAGCGGTCACGACGCCGCCGGGCATGACTGGAAGACCGGCGTCGGCGAGCACGATCTTCATGAAGGCCTTGTCCATGCAGACGGCGGACGCGAGCACGCCGGAGCCGACGTACCTCGTGTCGGTCATCTCGAGCAGGCCCTGGATGGTGCCGTCCTCGCCCCACGGGCCGTGCAGCAGCGGGAAGACGACGTCGAAGCCCTCGGCGCCGAGCGCGACCGGGCTCCGGGAGCCGTCGACGGAGGGCAGCCGGCGCGCGCCGCCGAGGACGTACCTGCCGGGGTCGTCGGCCTCCAGCACCCAGCGGCCGTCGGCGGCGATCCCGATCGGCACCACGTCGTACTTGTCGCGGTCGATGGCCTCGAGGACGCTGCCGGCGGTGACGCACGAGATCGCGTGCTCGGTGGAGCGGCCGCCGAAGACGAGGGCGACGCGGGTGCGCTTGGTCATTGGCCTGACCCTACCGTTGGGGCATGCACCCCAGCACCGTGGCAGTCACCGCGGGTCGGCCGACCCACTTCCCCGACGCACCGCTCAACCCGCCCATCACGATGGCGTCGACGTACGTCGCGACGGGCGACGTGGAGTACGGGCGCTACGGCAACCCGACCTGGACCGCGTTCGAGCAGGCGCTCGGCGCGCTCGAGGGCGGGCGGACGCTCGCGTTCCCGTCCGGGATGGCGGCGGCGTCGATGATCATCGACCTCGTCGGACAGGGGTCGAGCATCGTCGCTCCCCGGCACGCCTACCAGGGCTGCCTGGTCGCGCTCGGCGACGCCGAGTCGCGCGGGCGGATCAAGAGCCACCTCGTCGACGTCACCGACACCGCCGCCGTGATCGCGACGATGAAGGACGACGAGGACGTCGCCATCCTGTGGCTCGAGTCGCCGACCAACCCCGCGCTCGAGCTCGCCGACATCTCCGCGCTCGCGAAGGCCGCGCACGACCTCGGCATCCAGGTCGTCGTCGACAACACCTTCGCCACTCCCCTGCGGCAGAAGCCGCTGGAGCTGGGCGCCGACATCGTGCTGCACTCCGCGACGAAGTACATCGCCGGGCACAGCGACGTGCAGATGGGGACGCTGACGTTCAAGGACGAGCAGACGTACGCCGCCGTGAAGAGCCGCCGCGACCTGACCGGATCGACGCCGGGGCCGTTCGAGACGTGGCTGGCGCTGCGCGGACTGCGCACGCTCCACGTCCGGCTCGACCGCGCCGAGCAGAACGCTCGAGTGCTGGCCGAGCGGCTCGCGGAGCACCCGGCCGTCGACGAGGTCCGCTACCCCGGCTTCGGCGCGATCGTCGCGCCGGTGCTGCCGTCGGCGGACGCGGCCGACGTCGCCGTACGGTCCACGACGCTGTGGGTCCACGCCACGTCCCTCGGCGGCGTGGAGTCGATGCTGGAGCGGCGCCGGCGCTGGAAGACCGAGTCGGCGACCATCCCCGAGGGGCTGATCCGGCTCTCCGTCGGCATCGAGGACGTCGAGGACCTCTGGGACGACCTCGAGCACGCGCTGAACAGATCGCTCAAGCCCGCCCGCTGACCGGCCAGGCGGACGGGCAGGGCACCAGCACAACAGGTTCGGCACGGTCGGGCCCATTTCGGGACCGCGCGCCGCCAACTTGTCGTGCCCGTGCCCGCCCTACGACCGCGCTAACGCAGCTCGGGCTTGGTGTCGCGGGCGATGAACGACTGCATCAGCTCGGAGGTGGTCATCCGCCCGGCGACGACCTCGTCCACCGAGGTGGCGATGGGGGTGTCGACGCCGGCCTTCTCGGCGAGCGCACGGATCGAGGAGCAGGACTTGGCGCCCTCGGCGACCTGCCGGGTGGACGCGTAGATCTCGTCGACGGTCATGCCGCGGCCGAGCTTCTCCCCGAAGGTGCGGTTGCGCGACAGCGGCGAGGAGCAGGTGGCGACCAGGTCGCCCAGGCCGGCGAGTCCCATCAGCGTCAGCGGGTTGGCACCCAGCTTCATCGCCAGCCGCGCGGTCTCGGCGAGTCCACGGGTGATCAGCGACGCGGTGGTGTTGTCGCCGAAGCCCAGGCCGACGGCCATGCCGACACAGAGTGCTACGACGTTCTTGTACGCACCGCCCATCTCGCAGCCGAGCACGTCGACGCTCGTGTAGGGACGGTACGCCGGCGAGTGGCACCGCTGCTGCAGCATCGTGGCAACGGACTCGTCGGAGCAGGCGACGACCGACGCGGCGGGCTCGCGGTGGGTGATCTCGCGCGCGAGGTTGGGCCCGCTGACGACGGCGATACGGCTCTCGGGCACGTCGGTCACCTCGCGGACGACCTCCGACATCCGGTCGAGGGTGCCGAGCTCCACGCCCTTCATCAACGACACGAGCACCGCGTCGTCGGCGAGGTACGGCGTGAAGGTCGGCAGGTTCTCGCGCAGCGACTGCGAGGGCGTGGCCAGGAAGACCAGGTCGGCACCGGCGAGCGCCTCCTCGGGATCGGTCGTCGCGCCGATCGTGCGCGGGAGCTCGATGCCGGGCAGGTAGTCGACGTTCTCGTGGCCCTTGTCGATCGCCTCGGCGACCTCCTCGCGGCGGGCCCAGACGGTGACGTCGTTGCCGGCGTCGGCGAGCACCATCGAGAACGCGGTGCCCCAGGAGCCCGCCCCGAGCACCGCGACCTTGTTGCCGCCGGCGCTCACCGATCGTCCTTCTTGAACCGGTCGCCGTCGACCTTCATGTCCCAGCGGTGCGCGGGAGCCTTCTCGCCACGGATCTGCTCGAGCTCGGCGGTGATCGCGTCCATGATCCGCTCGGTCGCCTCCTCGATCACCTCGTGGGTGCGCTCCTTGGCCGCCAGGTCGCTCAGGTCGACGGGCTCGCCGATGCTCTGCACCAGCTTCTTGCGGGGCGGCATGACGTGCGGCTTCGTCGTGTACGGCGGAAGGATGTTCTGCGCGCCCCACTGCCCCACCGGGATCACCGGGCAGCCGGTCTCGAGCGCGATGCGTGCGGCGCCGGACTTGCCCTTCATCGGCCAGAGGTCGGGGTCACGTGTGATGGTCGCCTCCGGGTAGACCACGATGCACTTGCCCTTGCGGACGGCGGCGACCGCGGCGTCGTACGCCATCGAGCCGCCGGCGGTGCGCTCGACCGGGATCTGCTGGGCGGCGGTGAGGATGACGCCCAGGATCTTGTTGTTCCACAGGCCCGCCTTGGCCATGTAGCGCGGCAGCCGGCCGTAGTCGTAGACGAGGTAGGCGGCGGTGACGGGGTCGATGTGGGACAGGTGGTTCATCGCGATCACGAAGCCACCGGTCTCGGGGATCCGCTCGGGGTTGAGCCAGGTGCGCTTGGCGGTCAGCCACACGAAGGGCTTGACGACGAAGCAGGCCAGCCAGAACACCCACCCCCGCTTCTCCTGCATCTTCCGCACCGTCACGGGTGCAGGCTACCGGGGATCGTGCCGGGGTCAGGGCAGGGTCAGCATGCGTACCTGGGAGGATTCGTCAGTGCCCACGCAGGACCACGGCTTCGTCGCGCTGATCCCGGTGAAGTCGCCCTCGATCGGCAAGTCACGGCTCGCCGACGCCCCCGATCGCGAGGCTCTGGCGCGGGCGATCGCGCTGGACACGATCCGCGCGGCGAGCGCGGCGACATCGGTACGACGGGTCCTGGTCGTCACCGACGCCGACTTCGCTCCCCACGCCGCCGGGCTCGGCATCGAGGTCGTGCCCGACCCGGGCGGCGGCCTCAATGCCGCGCTGCGCGCGGGCGCCGGCGTCGCCGCGCACACGTCGCCGGACCTGCGACCGGTCGCGCTGCTCGCCGACCTGCCCGCGCTCACACCGGCCGCGCTCGACGCCGCGCTCGGCCTGGTGGGGGGCGGGGCGGCGTACTGCCCGGATGCCGACGACACGGGCACGACGCTGCTGACGTCGTCGTACGACGACTTCGACCCGCGCTTCGGCGCCCGGTCCGCTGCTGCCCACGCGGCCGCCGGCGCGATCGCGATCGAGGGCGCGCCGCCGGGGCTGCGCCGCGACGTCGACGACCTCGCGACCCTGCGGGAGGCGGCCGCGATCGGGCTGGGCCCGGACACCAGCGCGCTGCTCGCGCGCACGCCGCACTTCTGACCGTGGAGACGCCGACGGGCCGCCCCCGCAGGGACGGCCCGTCGGCGGAGCTGGTGCGTCAGGACTTCTTCGCGGCGGTCTTCTTCGCGGGCGCCTTCTTGGCGGCGGTCTTCTTCGCGGGCGCCTTCTTGGCGGTGGTCTTCTTGGCCGGTGCCTTCTTGGCCGGGGCCTTCTTGGCGGGAGCGGCCTTCTTCGCGGCCGGAGCCTTCTTCGCCGGCGCCTTCTTGGCCGGGGCCTTCTTGGCGGGAGCGGCCTTCTTCGCGGCCGGAGCCTTCTTCGCCGGGGCCTTCTTGGCCACGGTCCTCTTGGCCGGAGCGGCCTTCTTCACCGGGGCCGCCTTCTTGGCGGTGGCCGCGACCTTCTTCTCGGCGGTCGCGGCGGTCTTCTTCGCGGCGGCGACGGCCTTCTTCGCGGGCTTGGGGAGCGGCGGAAGCTTCTTGGCACCCGAGATGACGTTCTTGAGGTCGGCGCCCGGCGTGAACTTCGGGACCGACTTCTTCTTGGTCTTGATCTGCTCGCCGGTCTGCGGGTTGCGGACCATGCGCGGGTTGCGCACCAGCTTCTCGAAGGAGCCGAAGCCGGTGATGGCTACCTTCTCGCCCTTCGCGACCTGACGCGTGATGGTGTCGAGCACGGCGTCGAGAGCGTTCGCTGCCGTCTTACGGTTGCCGTCGAAACGCTCGGCGAGCGCGTCGATCAACTGAGACTTGTTCACTGCATGTCCTTCCGCCCGCACGACTCTTCGGCCGTACTTGGGAGTTGCGGCCGGGCGTTCGCCCGACGTCCTTGCGCCTGACGCTAGGCACAGATGACATCGCTCACAATCACCACGCCGTGCTTTTGCCGGTTTTTTAGCGGGTTTTGGGGTGCGAAGCGCTATTTCCGGTGCTTGAGCCGGCGGGCGGCCGACTTCAACGACGCACCGACCCCATGCCCAGAACCCGCATCCTTGTTGGCTTCTCGCAGTGCGCGACGTGCTTCCTTGAGCTCCGCGCGACGCGCGGCGAGGTTCTCCTTGAGGGCCTCGTTCTGGTGCGTCAGCTGGCGCACCGACCGCTTCAGCGGACGCAGATGGAAGGCCGTGTTGGAGTGGGTGATCGACTCGGCCTGCGCGTAGAACGCGGCGTACCGCTCACGGCACTCCGCCAGCACCTGCTGGGATTCCGCGCCTCCGGAGTCGACGCGGACGAGCTCGTCCCACAGCGTCTCGGCGATGCTCAGCAGCTCGGCAGGCACGTCGATGTCGTCCCACTCGGCCTTCGACCGGTGGAGGTGGCTGTCGTACAGCGCGTCCACCGCGGCGCCCCCGGTCTCGACGGCGTCGGACAGCTCGGGCATGCCGAACGTCTCGGCCAGCACGGCGACCTGGGATCGCCAGTCCTGCTGGAGATCGGTGAAGAGGAGGTGCTTGCGCGTGAGGTGGAGGGTGCTCGCCTCGGCCTCGAGCGAGGAGTTCACCCAGCCTGCCAGCGCGCTCGCCTCGGTGTCGGGGATGTGGGAGTACCAGACCAGCTTGCTGCGGACGACCTCCGCCGGATGACGCAGCATCGTGACGACACCGACGGTCGCACCGGCGGCGACACCGGCCGCCTCCCACAACGGCAGGAACCAGAGCAGGCGCGGGTCCTTGATCAGGACGCGCTCCCCCACGCCGAACTCGCCGTCGAGCCACTGCTGCAGCTCCGCGCGGATCTCGGGGTCCTGGTTGAGCGCGACGACGCGCTCGCGCGCGTGCGGGTCGGCGTCGGCGATCCGCACCTTGCCGGCGTCCTTGAGCAGGCGGCTGTGGAAGTCCACGACCCAGCGCGGCTCGCCGAACCCCTTGGGGTTGGTCTCGTCGGCGACGACCTCGGGCTGCGGGACGTGGAAGCCGAGCTCGCGCAGCGTGCTGGTCATCAGCGAGGTGCCGCTGCGTCCCGAGCCCGCGACGAGGATGAGCCTCCTCATGCGTCGGCGCCCGCGACCGTCGAGCGATGCCGCTCCACCACGGAACGGACGCGCGCGGCATGGCCGGGCTCCAGCGCGGACGCGGCCTGCTCCAGCGCCGCCGCCATCGATCCGGCCGGCGCCTCCTGCGCGAACGCGTCCTTGCCGACCTCGCGCATCGCCCGCAGCAGAGCGCGCATCTCCTCCAGCTGCGGCTGCTCGATGCGCCGAGGGGCGGCGGGCTCGCCCACCGGCGAGGGCACGAGCAGGCCGAACCACTCCAGCGCACGCAGGTCGTCGGCCACGTTGTCGTCGTACAGCTGCTCGAGGTAGCGCTGGCGCGTCTTGTCGTCGAGGTCGGGGTGGTTGGCGATGGAGTACGCCGCCAGGCCGATCAGCTTGCGCCGCTCGCGGTGGTTGCTGCGCTTGGCCTTGCGGGGCTCGAAGTCGCGCCACCGGTCGACGAAGTCCTCGAGGCACCAGGACTCGTAGTGCAGCAGCTGGGCGTCGCCGGCCTGCGCCGGCTCGATCTTCGCGCCCGCCTCGTCGTACGCAGCGTGGACGCCGACGCGGTGCGAGAGGTGCGGCCGGATGGCGGTCTTGCCCGCGACGTGGCCGCGGTAGTAGGCGTCGAGCGTCGGCTCGTCGATCGCGCCGTACGCCGCCATCGCGCGCAGCTGCGTGGTGGACGCGAGCCGCTTGAAGTACGCCGGACGCCCGCCGCGCCAGGTGCGTTGCGACGCCGCCTCGAGCGTGGGGATGCGCACGACGTCGGCGTCGCAGGCAGCGAGGTCGGCGCGGTCGAAGGACATCGCCTCGTCGCCGTCGAGGTGGACGACCCACTCGACGGACGGGAGCGTGGCGAGGATCGCGTTGGCCACGTTGGCGTTGGCGATCTGGCGCGGCTCCACGGCCTTCGGCTTCTCGCCTCGCCACCAGCCCTTGTCGGTCGAGACGACCGAGACGTCGGGGTTGTCGGCCAGCATCTTGCGCACGGCCGGCTGCTGCTGGTCGAGGAAGACGATCATGTGGTCGACGCCGGAGGTGAGGTTCCGCTCGACGAACCTCCCCACGTTGGCAGGGGTGTCGCGGATCGTGCTGACGGTGACGACGCGGCCCTCGGTCATCATCGGCTCCCGTCCGTGCGCCGGCCGACCTGGAGCAGCTGCGACTTGTACGGCGTCTTGTCGACGTGCAGCAGCTCCTTCAGGCGCGTCTCGAGCAGCGCGACGTCCTCGCGCGGCATCGGGCGCGCCGGCTGGTCGAGCCGGAGCGGGTTGTCGACGAGCAGCCCGAAGTCGCGCAGCAGCGGGATGTCGTCGGAGATGTTGCGGTCGAACAGCTCGCCGACCGCCTCGTCGCGCTGCGCCTGGCTCATCGCGGGGTGGTTGCGCAGGGTGTAGAAGGCGGTGCCGATGTTCTTGCTGCGGAACGGCCGGCCGGCCGCGTCCTCGGGCCGGAAGTCGCGCCAGCGGTCGACGAAGTCGTCGAGGCACCACGACGCGTAGTGCAGGAGGTGCATGTCCGGCGGGATGATCGTCTCGATCTTCGTGTCGGGGTGCTCGTAGACGCTGTGCACCCGGAAGCGCACGTCCGGCGAGGGCCGCACCCCGGTCTTGCCGAGGTGGTGGCCGCGGAAGTAGGCGTCGAGGTCGGGCCGCGCGATCGCACCGAGACCGGCGAGCGCGTAGAGGTCCTCGGGCCGTGGCTGCTTCTTGAAGTACTTCGGCTCGCCCCCGCGCCACCGCCGCTTGGCGACCGCCTCGAGGGTCGGGAACCGCGCGGCACGCGGGTCGAGCTCGAGGAACGTCTCGCGGTCGAAGGACAACGCCTCGTCGACGTCGATGTGGAACAGCCAGCCGGCCGACGGCACCTTGGCCAGCGCTGCCAGCGAGAGGTTCGCGTTGACCATCTGACGGTCGGGCAGCGGCGTGGGCCGGTCGTGGTTCCAGTACGCCGCGTCGGTGTGCACCACCGAGACCATCGGGTGCTGCTCCAGCCAGGCCTGTACGTCGGGTCGGTGGTCGTCGAGGAAGACCAGCATGTGGTCGACGCCGGTGCGCAGGGTGCGGTCGACCCAGAACCGCACGTTCGGGAGCGTGTCGCTGACCATGCTGACCGTGACGATCCGGTCGTGGCTGCCGGTCATACCGCGCTCGCCGCCTTCTGCTCGGCCTCGAGCACGGTCGGGCGGTAGCCCTCCTTGCTCTCCGCGCCGATCCGCGCGAGCGCGGCCTCCAGGGCCGCCACGTCGGAGCGGTCGAGCGGGCGCGGCGCGACCTCCCGCCGGCGTACCCGCACCTGGAGGTCGAAGCGCTTGAGCACGGCGCGGTCGTCGGCGACCAGCCGGTCGAACAGCTCGCCCAGCCGCTTGTCGCGCTCGGCGGCGCCGATCGAGGTGTCGCCGTCGATCAGGGAGTACGCCGCCCCCAGCCGCTCGTCGCGGTGCGGCCGGTGCTTGGGCCGGTCGGCGCGGTAGCCCTGCCAGCGCGACACGAAGTCCGCCAGGCACCACGACTCGAGGTGCAGCAGGTGCATGTCCTCCTGCACGGTCTCCTCGATCTCCACCTCGGGCAGCCGGTAGGCGGTGTGGAGGCGGAAGCGCACGTCCGCTCCTGGACGTACGCCGACCTTGCCGAGGCTGTGCCCGCGGAAGAACGCGCTGATCTCCGGGGCGTCGATCAGCTTCAGCGCCGAGAGCGCGTGCAGCTCGTTGGAGCTCGGCACCCGCTTGAACATCTCAGGCTCGGACCGCCGCCACTTGCGCTTCGCGACGGCCTCGAGCGTGCCGAGCCGGACCGCGTCGGTCTCGATGCGGGCGAGCGCGGCACGGTCGATGTCGAGCACCTCGTCGCCGTCGATGTTGAACACCCAGCGCACCGACGGGACCTCCGCCAGCGCCGCCGCGGCGACACTGGCGTTGGCCATCTGCCGATCCAGCACGACCGACGGTCGATCGCCCAGCCAGTAGTCCTTGCCCGTGCGGACGACGGTCACGTGCGGGTTCGCCTCGAGCGCGGCGCGGACCTTGGGCTGGTCGGCGTCCAGGAAGACGATCGCGTGGTCGACGCCGGAGCCGAGGGTCCGTCGTACGAACCTGTCGACGTTGTCCGGGGTGTCCCGCAGGGTGGTGGCGGTGACGATCCTGTCGGGCGTCACCTGCCCCTGTGGCGCTGACATCGCTCTCCCTCTGGCCGGCCGGAAGTCCGGGTCAACCCTAGATGCCGGCGGTGTCGGGCCCGATCAGGCGTGCTGGGTGACCGGCTTGAAGGTCGGCCGCTTCTGCTCGTAGGACGTGATCGCGTCGTCGTGACCCAGCGTGATGCCGATGTCGTCGAGGCCCTCCAGCAGGCGCCACCGCGTGTAGTCGTCGATGTCGAAGGAGTCCTCGACCTCGCCGCCGGGGGTGGTGACCGTCTTGGCCTCGAGGTCGAGGGTGATCTCGCCGCCCGGGTTGTCCTCGAGGTAGTCCCACAGCCGCTGGACGACCTTCTCGTCGACGACCGCCGCGAGCAGGCCGGCCTTGCCGGAGTTGCCGCGGAAGATGTCGCCGAAGCGGGAGCTGACGACGGCCTTGAAGCCGTAGTTCTGCAGCGCCCAGACGGCGTGCTCGCGCGAGGAGCCGGTGCCGAAGTCCGGGCCGGCGACGAGCACGGTGCCGGCCTTGTAGGCGTCCTTGTTGAGCACGAACTCCGGGTCGTTGCGCCACGCCGAGAACAGCCCGTCCTCGAAGCCGTCGCGGGTCACGCGCTTGAGGTAGACCGCCGGGATGATCTGGTCGGTGTCGACGTTGCTGCGCTTCAGCGGGACGCCGACGCCGGTGTGGGTGGTGAACTTCTCCATGTCAAACCTTTCGCGATGCGCGGTCTCGAGACGGTCGCTGCGCGACCTCCTCGACCAGCGATGGGGATCAGACCGTGGCGGGCTGCAGGTCGGCGGGCGAGGACAGCGTGCCGCGTACGGCGGTGGCCGCCGCGACGGGGACGGACACCAGGTGGGTGCGACCGCCCTTGCCCTGGCGGCCCTCGAAGTTGCGGTTCGACGTGCTGGCCGAGCGCTCCTGCGGGGCGAGCTGGTCGGGGTTCATGCCCAGGCACATCGAGCAGCCCGCGCCGCGCCACTCGGCGCCGGCCTCGACGAAGACCTTGTCCAGGCCCTCCTCGATGGCCTGGTTGCGCACGCGCACCGACCCGGGGACGACCAGGAGGCGGGTGCCGTCGGCGACCTTGTGGCCCTTGATGATCTCGGCGGCGAGGCGGAGGTCCTCGATCCGGCCGTTGGTGCAGGAGCCGACGAAGACGGTGTCGACCTTGACCTCGCGCATCGGGGTGCCCGCCTCGAGACCCATGTACTGCAGGGCCTTCTCGGTCGCGACCTTGTCGTTGGGCTCCTCGAAGTCGTCCGGGCTCGGGACGTTGGCGCCGAGCGGGACGCCCTGGCCCGGGTTGGTGCCCCAGGTGACGAACGGCGTCACGTCGGCCGCGTCGATCACGATCTCCTTGTCGAAGACCGCGTCGTCGTCGGTGACGAGCGTCTGCCAGTGGGCGACGGCGTCGTCCCACTCAGCGCCCGTCGGCGCCTCCGGCTTGCCCTCGATGTAGTCGAAGGTCGTCTGGTCGGGCGCGATGAGGCCGGCCTTGGCACCCCACTCGATCGACATGTTGCAGATCGTCATCCGCGCCTCCATGGAGAGGTCGCGGATGGCCTCGCCGCGGTACTCGACGATGTAGCCCTGGCCGCCGCCGGTGCCGGTCTGCGCGATCAGGTAGAGGATCAGGTCCTTGGCGGTGACGCCGTCGGGCAGCTGGCCGTTCACGGTGACCGCCATCGTCTTCGGCTTGGCCTGCGGCAGCGTCTGCGTGGCCAGGACGTGCTCGACCTCGGAGGTGCCGATGCCGAAGGCGATCGCGCCGAACGCACCGTGGGTGCTGGTGTGCGAGTCGCCGCAGACGATCGTCATGCCCGGCTGGGTCAGGCCCAGCTGCGGGCCGACGACGTGCACGATGCCCTGCTCGACGTCGCCGAGCGGGTGGAGGCGTACGCCGAACTCCTCGGCGTTCTTGCGCAGCGTGTCGACCTGGGTCTTGCTCACCGGGTCGGCGATCGGCTTGTCCCAGTCGACGGTAGGGACGTTGTGGTCCTCGGTCGCCAGGGTGAGGTCGGGGCGGCGCACCTTGCGACCCGCGAGGCGCAGGCCGTCGAAGGCCTGCGGGCTGGTCACCTCGTGGATGAGGTGGAGGTCGATGTAGAGGAGGTCCGGCTCCCCGTCGACCGACCGGACGACGTGCTCGTCCCACACCTTCTCCGCCAGGGTCTTGCCCATGACACCCTCCTGCTCATGACCTGCTCGTGATGACTGTGAAGGTCCGGTCCGGACCGACTTTCAAAGCGTAGCGCTTGCATCCCAACTTCTGAGACGGCAGTATTGCAATATGGACAACTCGAGCGGCGTCGGCGTACTCGACAAGGCGGCCCTGGTGCTCACGGCACTGGAATCGGGCCCCGCGACCCTGGCCGGGCTGGTGGCCGGCACCGGGCTGGCACGCCCGACGGCACACCGGCTGGCCGTCGCCCTCGAGCACCACCGGCTGGTCGCACGCGACATGCAGGGCCGGTTCGTGCTCGGCCCGCGGCTCGCCGAGCTGTCCGCCGCGGCGGGCGAGGACCGCCTGCTTGCCACCGCCGGTCCGGTGCTGGCGCGGCTGCGCGACATCACCGGCGAGTCCGCCCAGCTGTGGCGCCGCCAGGGCGACAACCGCGTCTGCGTCGCGGCCGCCGAGCGTCCGTCGGGCCTGCGCGACACGATCCCGGTCGGCTCCCAGCTGACCATGCGCGCCGGCTCGGCCGCCCAGGTCCTGCTGGCCTGGGACGACCCCGAGCGCATCCACCGCGGCCTCCAGAACGCCGCCTTCTCCGCCGCCGAGCTGTCCGCCATCCGGCGTCGCGGCTGGGCGCAGTCGATCGGCGAGCGCGAGCAGGGCGTCGCCTCCGTCTCCGCCCCCGTCCGCTCCCCCGGCGGCAAGGTCATCGCCGCGGTGTCGGTGTCGGGCCCGCTTGAGCGGCTGTCCCGTCAGCCCGGCCGGATGCACGCGCCCGCCGTACTCGCCGCTGCCGAGCGATTGTCGGAGTCGCTGCGGCGGGCTGCGGCCGAGTAGGCGGCGGTAATTCACTGGGTTCCCAGTGAATTACCCGGTTCTAGCGCGAAATTTCACGCCAGAACCCGACAAATCCCGCTAGAGCCCTCGAAGATTCACTGGGTTCCCAGTGAATTACCGGCCCCTCAGAACAACTGGTCCGTGCGCTCCAGGTCCAGCAGCGCCTGCTTGCGCTCGATCCCGCCGGCGTAGCCGGTGAGGGTGCCGTCGGCGCCGATGACGCGGTGGCAGGGGATGACGATCGGGATCGGGTTGGAGCCGTTGGCGAAGCCGACCGCGCGGGAGGCGGCGTTGGTCTTGCCGAGGCGCGCCGCGATCTGACCGTACGACGCGGTCCGGCCGTACTCGATCTCCAGCAGCTGGGCCCAGACCGACCGCTGCCAGGCGCTGCCGGCGGGGTTGAGCGGGAGGTCGAAGACGGTGCGCTCGCCGGCGAAGTACTCGCGCAGCTGGTCGGCCGTCGCGCGCAGGACGGGGTGGTCGTCGGCCTGCTCGCCGCGCGGGCGGCCGTCGCTGTCGTGGAACGGGCTGAACTCGATCGCGGTCACCGCGCCGTCGTGCTCGACGATGCGCAGGGGCCCGATGGGCGATTCGATGACGGTCCACATGACGTCTCACATTCTCCAGAGGTGCATCAGGGCATACGACCGCCAGGGTGACCAGCGCTCGGAGTCGAGGGGCCCGAGGGCCCGGAGGGCGTTGCGCACGCCGATGTCGGTCGGCAGGAACACGTCCGGGTCGCCGAGCGCGCGGAGGCCGACGTAGTCGGCGGTCCACGGGCCGATGCCCGGGAGGTCCAGCAGCCGGCGTCGTACGTCGGAGCGGTCGGGCCCCGGCTCGAGCACGACCGACCCGTCGGCCAGCGCGCCCGCGAGACCGATCAGCGAGCGCCCACGGGCGCGGGGCATCGCCATGCTCTCCGGCTCGATCGCCGCGAGTGCGGCCGGCTCGGGGAAGAGGTGCGTGAGGCCGGGGATCGTGGTGTCGACCTCGCGGCCGTGCGCGGCGACCAGGCGGCCGGCCAGCGTGCGGGCGCCGGCGACGCTGACCTGCTGGCCGAGCACCGCACGGACGGCGAGCTCGGCGCCGTCGACGTGGCCGGGCACACGCAGGCCGGGCCGCGCTCGCACGAGCGGGCGCAGGACGGGATCGGCCGACAGGTGCTCGTCGACGGCGACCGGGTCTGCATCGGCGTCGAGCAGGCGGCGGGTGCGTGCGATCGCGGCCGACAGGTCGCGGAGGTCGGCGAGCGCGAAGCGGGCGCGCACGAAGGCCGTGCCGGGCTCGGCCACGTCGGCCAGCTCGAGGCGCACCGTGCCCGGACCGTGCGGCAGGCCGAGGGTGCGGGCGTACCAGCCCTCCCCCGCCACCTCGACACCCTCGACGGCCCGCACCGCCAGGAAGTCCAGCAGCGCCGAGCCCGCGAACGGCGCACGTACGGCGAGCCGCAGCTCGATCGCGTCGGCGGTCGAGCCGCCGCGCCGGCCACGCAGCGCGGTCGGGCTGGCGTCGTACACGTCGCGGACGGTGTCGTTGAACTGCCGGACGCTGCTGAAGCCGGCCGCGAACGCGACGTCGGCGAACGGCAGCGAGGTCGTCTCGATCAGGATGCGAGCGGTCTGGGCGCGCTGGGCCCTGGCCAGGGCGAGCGGGCCGGCGCCGAGCTCGGTGGTCAGCAGGCGGTTGAGATGACGCGGCGCGTAGCCGACCCGGGTGGCGAGGCCGGGCACGCCCTCGCGGTCGACGACGCCGTCGCGGATGAGCCGCATCGCGCGCCCGGCGGCGGTGCCGGCGACGTCCCACTCCGGGCTGCCCGGGGTCGCGTCGGGCAGGCACCGCTTGCAGGCGCGGTAGCCGGCCGCCTGAGCGGCGGCCGCGGTCGGGTGGAAGCTGACGTTGCGGCGGG
Organism: Nocardioidaceae bacterium; assembly: GCA_009780515.1. Lineage (GTDB taxonomy): Bacteria > Actinomycetota > Actinomycetes > Propionibacteriales > Nocardioidaceae > Nocardioides. The sequence continues at coordinate 16,078 of WQZX01000023.1, forward strand.
CGGGCGTGCGGGCCGGGCACGACGGCCGACAGTAGATGCCGGTCGAGCTGACGGCGGTGTAGAACACCCCGTCGTAGCGCCGGTCGCGCGAGCGGACCGCCGCGTAGCGCGCCTCGTCGTCCAGGTCCATGCGTCCATCCTGCACCCCGCCACCGACATCTTCTGGCGGGAATCGGACACGGCGACATCCATGGTCACCAGGCCCGCGCTCTGCCACTCTTGCGCCATGGCAGAGAACCCACTGGAGCTGCTCCTCTCCGTGCAGCGGGCCGCGACGAGACTCGCCGCCGACACGGTCCGTACGACGGCGAGCGTGGCGGTGCAGGGCGTCACCCGGCCCGACGAGCTGGCCGGTCACGTCGCGGGGCAGCTCGCCGACCTGGCCGGCACGGTCGCGGGGCTGGCCGAGGCCGTCACCGGGCTGGCCGGGTCGACCGCCCAGCCGCTGCAGGACTTCGTCGTACGTCAGCGCGAGCTCGCCGACACGGTCGCGACCCTCGCCGAGGCGCAGGCCGAGCTGGCCGGCGTGGTGGCCAAGCTGGCCGAGCGGCACGCGGACGCCGTCGCCGCCCTCGAGACGGTGACCGCACCCGTCTTCGCCCTGGCCGGCACCACGCCGACGCCGCCGAAGACCCGCGCCGCCAAGAAGTCCGCAGCCGCTCGGAAGTCCTGAAGGGCCACCCGGCCACCAGCACGACGAGTTCGGGGCCGAACGGCCCGTCAGCGACCGCGGATCGCCGAACTTGTCGCCCCTATGCCCGGCAGGAGCCTCAGGCCGGCGAGATCACCGCGACCGGGTCGCCCTCCTGGACGATCTGGCCGATGGCGGCCGGCAGGTCCGCGACGACGCCGGCGACCGGCGCGGAGACCGGGATCTCCATCTTCATCGACTCCAGCAGCGCGAGCTGCTGGCCGACCTCGACCCTCTGCCCGACCGCGACGTCGAGCCTCCAGATCGTCGACACGATCGGCGCGACGGCGTTCACCGGTGGGCCGCTGAGGTCGCGCACAGCATGTCCAGGGCCGCGACCATCCGGCCACGCGTCTCCTCGGGCAGGATCACCTCGTCGACGATGCCCGCCTCGGCCGCGAACCACGGCCGTGCGACGTTCTCGCGGTAGTCGGCCGCGAGCTCGGAGCGCAGCGCCTCGGGGTCCTCGGCGGCGGCGAGGTCGCGCCGGTGCAGCAGGTTCACGGCACCGCCGGGGCCCATGACCGCGATCTCGGAGCCCGACCACGCCCAGGTGAAGTCGGCGCCGAGCGACTTGGCGCCCATCGCGATGTACGCGCCGCCGTACGCCTTGCGGACCACCACGGTGAGCAGGGGCGAGGTCGCGGCGGCGTACGCACGCAGCAGCTTGGCGCCGTGCGTGATCACGCCGCGCGACTCCTCGACGGTGCCGGGCAGGAAGCCGGGCACGTCGACGAAGGTCAGCACCGGGATGCCGAAGCGGGTGCAGAACTCCACGAAGCGTGCGGCCTTCACCGACGACTTCGCGTCCAGGATGCCGCCGCGGACGGCCGGCTGGTTCGCGAGCACGCCGACGGGCCGGCCCTCGAGGCGACCGAAGACGGTGAGCACGCTGCCGGCGTACTCGGGCATCAGCTCGAGGCGGTCGCCGCCGTCGAGCACGCCGTCGATGACCTCGAACATGTCGAAGACGACCGACGACTTGTCCGGTACGACGTAGGGCAGCCGCGCCGACGCGACGGCGTCCGGCTGCAGCGGCGCCCGCTCCAGCAGCTCGCCGCCGACCGAGGACGGCAGGTAGGACAGCAGGTGGCGCGTGGCCTCCAGCGCCGCGTCCTCGCTGTCGACCTCGAGGTGCGCGACACCGCTGACCTTCGTGTGCATGCCGGAGCCGCCGATCTCGTTGGCGGTGGCGTCCTCCCCCGTCGCGGCACGTACGACGTCGGGGCCGGTCAGGAACATCTGCGACGCCTCCTTGACCATGATCGTCCAGTCGGTCAGGGCCGGCGAGTACGCCGCGGCGCCCGCGCAGGGGCCGAGGATGACCGAGATCTGCGGCACCTTGGTGGACGCCTCGACGTTGAGCTTGAAGATCCCGCCGCAGCCGTGCAGCGCGAAGATGCCGTCGTGGATGCGGGCACCCGAGGAGTCGTTGAGGTAGACGATCGGCATGCCACGGTCGATCGCGAGGCGCTGCGCCTTCTGCACGCCCTCGGCGAAGACGGCGGAGATGGCGCCCGCGGCGACCGCTGCGTCATGGGCGACCACGACCACCGGACGGCCCTCGACGTTGCCCCACCCGGCGACCACGCCGGAGGTGCCGCCTGCCCGCATCGGCGTCATCGGCACGAACGTGCCTTCGTCGCAGAGCAGCTGGGCGCGGCCGAGCGCGGTGTGCACGCGCAGACCGCGCGGCTCCGGGGTCGGGCGGCCGCGGTGCTGGTGGAGGACGTCGCGGTGGTGCGACGGCTCGACTCGCTCGAGTTGCTGGGTCATGAGGGGGTTCCTCCCATGGGTGCGGGGTTTTCCGTAGGGTTCGGGGCGTGACCGACCTGCTCGAGCCGCGACGACGCCCGGCCCAGGAGCGCAGCCGGATCAAGTTCGACCAGCTGCTCCGGGCGAGCCGTGACGTCCTGCTCGACGTCGGCTTCGAGTCGTTCACCTGCGAAGAGGTGGCCCAGCGGGCCGGCGTCCCGATCGGGACGCTGTACCAGTTCTTCGCCAACAAGTACGTCATCGTGTGCGAGCTGGACCGGGTGGACGCGGTCGCTGTGCAGGAGGAGCTGGCGGTGCTGGCGGCCCAGCTGCCGACGCTCGACTGGCTGGTGCTGATGGATCGGCTGATCGACCACGTCGCACAGCTGTGGGCCGAGGACCCGTCGCGCCGTGCCGTCTGGCACGCCGTGCAGTCCACCCCGTCCACCCGCGCGACCGCGGCCGTCACCGAGCGGGAGCTGGCCGCCGAGGTCGCACGTGTCCTTGCACCACTCACCCCGAAGACCCCGCGCGAGCGTCGCCGCATCGTTGCCGAAGTGCTCGTCCATGTCTGCTACTCCATGCTCAACTTCTCGGTGCGCGACGGGCAGAGCCACGCAGAGGCGATCATCGAGCTCAAGCGGCTGCTCACCAGCTACCTCCTCGCCGCAGAGGCCGGGGACTGAGCCGGGGTGCTCTCGGCGGTTGCCTGCGCGCAAGCAACCTGCGTGAGCACCGCTTCCTCGTCTTGCCTGCCGGCAAGGAGGGACAGCAGCACCACCGCGACCGCGGAGTCGCCGTCGTGGCTCAGCGACACCTGGGCGTCGTACGACGCGAGGGCCCGTCGGGTGCCGCCGTGGAGGTACAGCCGGGGCCGGCCCCAGGCGTCGACGGCCACCTCGACCTCGCCCATCACCTCCTCGCCCGCCGGCGGAGCCTCGCCGAAGAGCGCCGTCGACCAGGCCTTGACCAGCGCCTCCCGTGCGGCCCACCGGGCCGCCCAGTAGGCGGACAGACGATCGCCGTCGAGCTCGCGGCGTACGGCCTCGGCCCGCTCGCCGACGGTGAACACCGAGGCGAAGCGGGAGCCGGGCTGGGCCAGCTGCTCCGCGAAGGACGGCACGTGGACGATGTCCACGCCGACGCTGACGGGGCTCATGCGTAGCTCCCGTCCGCGCCCAGCCGCGCCGAGGCGTCGAGCAGGACCGAGGCCTCGAGCTCACGTGCGCCCGGGCCCTCGACCAGCCGGCGGTCGGGACGGCGTACGAACCCGGGCTCGCCGAGCATCGTGCGCGCGATCCGTACGGCGCCGGCGATCCGGCGACCCTGCGCAGCAGCCCGGTAGGCCTCGCGCTCGTCGGCGTCCAACGCCGCCACGAACACCTCGGGGTGCGCGACCGCGACGATGCCCGCGACGTGCCCGAACCCGAGGCTCGTCACCAGACCCGCGCGCTGCGGGCCGAGGTCGAGCGGTGCGCGGTGCCAGACCAGGTGCCGGTGCTCGGCCAGCTCCGGGTCGACGCAGTCGAGGCTGCGGTTGGGCGGGATCACGCCGTCGGCCAGCGTCTGGCAGAGGCCGATGACCTGGAACGCCGCCGCGCCTCCCTTCGCATGGCCGGTCAGCGTCTTCTGCGAGACGACGTGCAGCGGGTTCCCCTCGCTCCGGCCGATCGCCGCCGCCAGCCGCTCGTGGAGGTCGGACTCGTTCGGGTCGTTGGCCGCCGTCGACGTGTCGTGCTTGGAGATCACCGCGATGTCGTCGGCGGTGAGCCCGTGGGCCTCGAGCGCCCGCGCCAGCGGCGAGCGACCGCGGCCGACGCCGGCTGCCAGCGCCCCGATGCCCGGTGCGGGGATCGAGGAGTGGATGCCGTCGGCGTACGACGCGGCGTAGGCGACCACGCCGAGGACGGGCAGGCCCATCTCGGCCGCGACGGAGCCGCGGGCGAGGAGGACGGTGCCGCCGCCCTGACCCTCGACGAAGCCGCCGCGCCGGCGGTCGTTCGCCCGGCTGAACCGCTCGTCCGCGATCCCCTGGGCCCGCATGGCCGCGGTCTCCGCGGTGGCGGACATCGCCCCGAAGCCGATGATGCCCTCGGTCGACAGGTCGTCGTAGCCGCCGGCGACGACGAAGTCGGCCTTGCCGAGGCGGATCTTGTCCATGCCGTCCTCGATGGAGATGGCCGTGGTCGCGCAGGCACCCACCGGGTGGGACATCGCGCCGTACCCGCCGACGTAGGACTGCATGACGTGGGCCGCCACGACGTTCGGCAGCGCCTCCTGGAGCAGGTCGTTGGCGACCGGCTCGGCGAGCAGCGTGTCGAGGTAAAGCGACTGCATCGACGTCATGCCGCCCATGCCCGTGCCCTGCGTGTTGGCGACCATCGCCGGGTGCACCCAGCGCAGCAGCTCGGCCGGCGTGAAGCCGCTGCCGAGGAACGCGTCGACGGTGCAGACGAGGTTCCACAGCGCGAGCCGGTCGACCGAGTCGACCATCTCCTTGGGAATGCCCCACGCCGTCGGGTCGAAGCCGGTCGGCACCTGGCCGCCGACGACCCGGCTGAGCTCCATCCGGCGCGGCACCCGGATCTGCGTGCCGGCCAGGCGGGTGACGGTCCAGCCGTCCGCGCCGGTGGTCGAGCCCGTCGAGACCGGCGCGATGCGCGTCTGGTCGGGGTGGCTGGCGAGCAGCGCCCGTGCCTCGGCCTCGGTGTCGACGGCGAAGGTCAGGTCCTCCTCGAGGTAGACACCGACCAGCAGCGGCGCGCTCCCGCCCTGGAGGCGGCCGTCGTCGGCGTACTCACGAATGCCGCAGCGCGCGACGACGACGTCGTGGAAGCGCTCGAAGATCTCGGCCTCGGGGACCTCCTCGTCGGTCGCGACCTCGCGCCAGGTGCGGGTCTGGTCGTCCCAGCGGACCAGCCCGGTCACCCAGGCCAGCTCGAGGACACCGGCGGCGGACAGCGCGCCCACCTCGACCTCGTGGCGGGTCCGGCTCGAGCCCCACGGCCCGAGCTCGGCGGCGCCGACGATGACGACCATGTCCTCGGCCGCGAGGCTCGGCGGCGCCACCTCGATCGGGACGTACGACGAGAGCGCCGCCGGCGACCCCGGGAGGGCGTCGATGGTGGCCGGTGCCTCCGACTCGCCGTCGGCAGCGGCCGAGGCCGTCTGGCGCCGTGCCGCCTCGGCGACGTCCCTGAGGTCGAGGCCCTCGAGGCCCTCGGCGAAGTCGGCGTGCAGCGGCAGGTCGGCCGCGCAGACGCGCGCCTCGCGGGTGCAGAGCTCCAGGAGGGCCGTGGCCATCTCCGCGGGGCTCCACACGCGCACACCGGCGGCACGGACGGCATCGACCATCGCGTCGTTGCCGCCCATCAGGCCGGTGCCGGCGACCCAGCCGATGATCGCGTGGGCGAGCGTGACGCGCTGCGGCCAGCCGCTCTCCGCCGACCACTTTGCGACGATCGCGTCGAGCGCGGCCTTCGCCTCGCCGTACGCACCGTCGCCGCCGAACATGCCTCGGTTGGGCGAGCCGGGCAGCACGACGTGCACGCGCTGCCGGCCCCATTCGGCGCCGATCAGCCGCTCGACGGACCAGAGCAGGATGCGGCTCTGCGCCTCGGAGCTGCCGCCGGCCTCGGCCAGGTCGCCGCGGGCCGGGCCGGCCGCGAACGGGAACAGCAGCGTCGGGTGCAGCGCCGGCTTCACGACCTCGGTCTTGGGGCCGACCCGCTTGACCTGCTCGCTGCGCACCCACTCGACCAGCCCGTCGACGTCGGCGTACGACGCCAGGTTGGCCGGGACCACCCACAGGGCGGCTCCGACGCGGGCGGTGCGGGCGTAGAGCTCGCGGAACCGCTGGATGCGGGCCGGGTCGGTGCTGGACGTCGTCGCGACGACCGTCGCACCGCCGGCCAGCAGCCGGGCCACGACCGCCTCGGCGATCGAGTCGGGGCCGGCACCGGTCACGACAGCGACCTCGTCGGCCCAGGCGCCGGGGGTGGTGTCCTCGGCACGGGCGGCGACGTCGTCGAGGCCGTGGAACCGTGCCATCGCGGCGACCGCAGCGCCGGCGCCGGTCAGGTCGGGCTCCGGCATCCGCTCACTGCGCGGGGTCGTGTGCCCCACGCATCGGGAATCCGATGTCTCAGGCACACGACCCTGGCCCCGGTCGAGCGCGATCCGCACCACGTCGGTGCGCGCGCTCGCCCAGCGGTCGTCGAGGAGCACCGCGCGGCGCTCGTCGAACAACGGAGCGGTGAGCCGCATCCAGTCCGAGCCGAGCTCGGCCTCGACACGGGCAACGACGGCCCGCGCCTCGGCGTCGTCCGGGGTGGTCGAGCCTGTCGGGACCTCCTCGCCCAGCCGCGTGAGCAGGGTGCGGGCCGAGGCAACGAGCGCGTCGGTGATGCCGCCGGTCAGCTCGGCGGCGGCAGCGGCGTCGATCGTTGCGGCGGCGTCGCCGGCGCTCGGCAGCGCGATGCTCACGCCGTGCCGTGCCGCGACGGCCTGGACGGCGGCGTCGATCGTCGCATCGAGGTCGGAGATGGTGCCGTCGCGCGTGGCGACCGCGAGCTGGGCGAGCACGTGGCTGCCCCAGCCGGTGCCGAGCTGCCAGGTGCCGGTCACGCGGTCGGTCACCGTCGACTGCCGCGCGCCCACCGGGCCGAGCACCTTCTTGAGGTGGTCGCCGAGGGCGGCCGTCAGCACCGGGCCGAACGGCTTGTAGCTCCGGGCGAGACCCTGGACCTGCGCGGTCAGCGCGGTGATCGGCGCCTCCGCCGCCCCGTCGATCGCACCGAGGCCGAGCTCGGCGCCGAGGTCCATCAGCAGCTGGTTGCGTCGCGACGACGCGCCGTCGGTCAGGCTCTCGATGCTGTCGGTCGGCGCGAGCGCGTCCGGCGTGGTCTTCGTCCACCAGGCCAGCAGCAGCCGCGTCGCGTCGGCGGAGGTGAACGGCAGGTCCGGGACGTCCTGCGGTGTCGCGGTCGTGTGCCCCACACCCCCGCCGGCCGGGGTCTCAGGCACACGACCCTGCACCGGAGCCTGCTCGACGGACGCCTCGGGCTCGTCGGCGACGACCTCGTCCTCGTCGCGACCGAAGACGACGGCGGCGTCGCGCTCGACGTTGAGGACCTCGACGGGACCGGCCAGGGTACGGCGTACCTCGGGCAGCCTCAGGGTGGCGGCGGCGAGGTTGGCGAGGGTCGGCGCGGAGCCGACACCGACCTCGACGAGACGCTCGACCCCGAGACCGCCGTCGGCGCGGTCGCCGAAGAGCAGGTCCTGGGTCTCGATCCAGCGGACCGGGCTGGCGAACTGCCAGGCCAGCAGCTCCACCAGCAGCAGCCGGCAGAGCTCGCCGTCGCGGCCCTTCCAGGCCGCGAGGTCCGCCAGCACGCCCGCCACCGGCTCGGACGGAGCGGCGTCGAGGATCGCCCGCAGGAACGCCTCGTCCAGCGCGAACGGCCGGGCGACCAGGTTCGGGACGTAGCGCCCGACCAGGAGATCCGGGTCGACCACCGGAGGCAGCAGGTCGTCGAGCTTCTGCCGGAAGTCGGCCACGCCGTCGGCGAGCACCCGCGAGTGGAAGGGCACGTCGATGCCGGGCACCAGCACGAACGCGGCCTTGCCACCGACCGCCGCACGGCGCCGCTCGATCTCGTCCTCGAGCGCCGAGAGCCCGGCGACGGTGCCCGCGACGGCGTACTGCGAGCCGCGCAGGTTGAGGTTCGCGATCTGCAGGAACTCACCCGAGGCCTCGGCGACCGAGGCGACGAAGCCGGCCACCTCGTCGTCGGCGATCTCGCACTGCGCGGGCCGGATCGCGGCGAGGCGGTAGTCGCTGCGGCCGTGCTCGTCGCGCGGCACCAGACCGTGCATGACCGAGCCGCGACGGAAGACGATCTCGACGACCGCCTCGAGCTCCAGGACCCCCGAGACGGCGGCGAGCGCGTTGTACTCCCCCACCGAGTGGCCGGCGATGACCGCGTCGTCGACGGCGACGCCGGCCTCGACCAGCTCGGCCATCTGGGCGGACCCGAGGACCGCCATCGCGACCTGGGTGAACTGGGTCAGGAACAGGACGCCGTCGGGGTGTCGGTGCCAGGTGCCGCCGATGAGCAGCTCGGTCGGGTTGTCGCGCACGACCTCGAGCACCGAGAAGCCGAGCACGTCGCGGGTGTGCTTGTCGGCCCGGTCCCAGATCTCCTTGGCCGCGGCGCTGCGGTCGTAGCCCTCCATGCCCATGCCCTGCTTCTGGATGCCCTGGCCGGGGAAGACGTACGCCGTCCGCGGCGCCGCCACACGGGCGGTGGCCGTCATGACCAGCGTCGAGCCCTCGGCGGACGGCACGCTCGCCTGGACCTCGAGGACCTCGTCGCCGGACACCAGGCCGGTGCGGGTGAGCGTCAGGTCCACCCGGGCACCCGGCCGCACCGGCGCGAGGAAGCGCGCGGTCCAGCCGAGGACCGGACGGCCGAGCTCCTCGGTGGCCGCGCGCTGGGCCGTGGCGGAGAGCCACATGCCGTGCACGATGGGGCCACCGAGGCCGGCCAGCCGCGCGACGGCGGTCGAGGTGTGGATCGGGTTGTGGTCGCCGGTGACCCGGGCGAAGGCGCTCAGGTCGGTCGGTGCGCTCACCGACACCCTGCCGCGGGCGCGACGGGCGGCCGGAGCGATCCCGGTCGCCCCGCCGGCGATCGCCGGATCGGTCAGCGGCTGCTTCGTCGTACGACCTCGGATGGCGAAGCGCTCGGTCAGCACGGCGTCGCCGACCGTGACCGAGACGGTCGCGACGCGGCCGACCTCGGTGTCGTCGACGTCGACCAGCGTGGCCGAGACCTCGGGCGAGACGGGGGCATCGGGCACCACGCCGGCGATCGAGTGGTCGAGGTGGACGAGGTCGAGGAAGCCCTCGGCGACGTCCTCGCGGGCGGACAGAGCGGCGAAGACGGCGGGCCACGCGAGGCCCACCAGCACGTCGAGGACGGCGTCGCTGCTGGTGCCCACCGCGGTCACGGCCGCGTGGTCGGCGACCAGGCGCGGCGTGAGCACTCCGTCGCCGCCCGCGGCCAGCGCGAGCAGCGCACGCATCGCCCCCGCGGGGTCGTCGACGACCGGACCCGCGCCGGTGGCGACCCCGCTCCCGGCGATCAGACGGATCCGCAGGTCGCCCCGCTCGAGCGGGACCGTCAGCTCGGCCACGTCGCCGCCGCCGGTGAGGGCGGCGCCGGTCTGCACGTGCTCCGCCCGGTCGCCCGAGACGACCTGCCAGCCCTCGCCGATCGCACGGATCGGGTTGGTCACCGTGTGCCCGGACCACACGACGTCGGGCGCCGCGAGCAGCACCGACAAGATGCCCTCGGCGCCATCGGTACGACGAAGCGCGGTCACGTCGTCGATCGCCCCCTCGCCCCGCACGGCCTCGACGACGGCGTCCTCGAACCTGTCGAGCAGGTCGGCCACCGGCTCGTCGACGCGCGTGATGCCCGCGACCGACACGGGACCGGGGATCACCGCGACGGCGTCGGCGGCGTAGCGGTCGTCGTGCGCCTGCCAGAGCGAGTCCGAGCGGTACCAACGGCGTACGTCGGCGTCCAGCACCGGGACGAACGGCACCGGCTTCCCCGGCCGTGCGCAGACGTCGAGGAAGAACGCCACGTCGGCCGGGTGCAGCTGCACGTCCGCGGCCGGGTGGGCCCCGACCAGGCGGGCCAGCGCGGCGGCGCCGTCCTCCACGTCGTCGGCCGTTGCGAAGAGCGTCGGCACCTCGCCGTGGTCGGCCTCGACGAGCCTCGCCTCGGCCCGCTGCAGCATCGCGTGGAAGCGGTCGCGCAGCGTGACGTCCAGCCAGCCACCGACCGAGGACCCGGCGAGGTCGAGGAAGCGCTGCAGCCACGCGGCGTACGTCATCGAGGCGACGTCGCCGAAGTACGGCTTCGCCGTCGGGCCGAGCGCGGCGACGATCTCGTCACGGCGCGCCGCCACCGCCTCCCTGTCGCCGGCGACCTCGTCCAGCAGGCGACCGCAGCGGGCGGCCGCGTTGTCGATCTCGTGGATGTCGGCGCCGAGCTGGCTGCGGCCGGAGGTGACGCCGCCCGCGACCTCGCCCGCACGCACCCAAGCAGAGGTTCCGGGGGTGTCGACGAGCAGCTGCTTGACCTGCGGCGAGGTCGTCGCCTCGAGGCAGGCCATGGCCGCGGTGCCGACGAGCACGCCGTCCAGCGGCATCCGCGGCTCGGCGTACTGCTCGCTCCAGGCGCCGGTGAGGTAGCGCGCCGCGGCGTCGGGCGTGCCGATGCCGCCGCCGACGCAGACGACCACGTTGTCGCGCCGCCGCAGCTCGGAGTACGTCGTGAGCAGCAGGTCGTCGAGGTCCTCCCACGAGTGGTGGCCGCCGGCCTTGCCGCCCTCGATCTGCACGATCAGCGGGTACGGCGCGACGGCGTCGGCGATCGCGAGCACCGACCTGATCTGGGCGACGGTGCCGGGCTTGAGCACCGTGTGCTCGATGCCGGTCTCGCGGAGCTCGCGCACCAGCGCGACGGCCTCGTCGAGCTCGGGCACACCGGCCGAGACGACGACGGCATCGAAGGGCGCGCCCGCGGCGCGCGCCTTCTGGACCAGTCGGGTGGCGCCGAGCTGCAGGCGCCAGAGGTAGGGGTCGAGGTAGAGCGCGTTGAAGGCGGCGGTCCGCCCGGGCTCGAGCAGCTCGGTGAGACGCGCGACGTTCGCCGAGAAGACCTCCTCGGTGACCTGGCCGCCGCCGGCCAGCTCGGCCCAGTGGCCGCCGTTCGCCGCCGCCGCCACGATGGCGGGGTCGACGGTCGTCGGGGTCATGCCGGCCAGCAGGATCGGCGAGCGGCCGGTGAGGCGGGTGAACGCCGTCTCCGCGTGGACGCGACCGTCCGGGGTCCGTACGGCGGAGGGCGCGAAGCGGTCCCAGCCCCGCGGCGACCGGGGTGCGGCGCCGACCACGGTCAGCTCACGCAGGCCGCGTGCGGTGGCCGGCGCGATGGTGCCGATGCCGTGGGCCGCCGCGGTGCCGCGGGTGAACGTGGTCAGCAGGTCGTCGGGGCCGAGGTCGACCAGCCAGCGGGCGCCTCCGGTCGCGGCACGCGCGACCTCGGCGGGCCAGTCCAGCGGCTCGGTGATCAGCGCGCGGGCGATGCGCGCTGCGCGCTCGGTGTCGAGGCCGGCGCGGGTCGCCCAGTCGAGGACGAGGTCGACGGCGGGCGCGAGGTCGGGGTGGTGGAAGGCCGCGCCGATGTCCAGCGCCTCCACGACCGTGCCGGCGGGGAGCTCGTCGCGCAGCCGCTCGATGCCGCGCGGCGTGCCCGAGACGACCGTGCGGGCGCGACCGTTGCGGACCGCCGCCACCAGCCGGCTCGACGCCGGGAGGCCGGCGATCACGCGCTCGACGTCGGCCAGCGGCAGACCGACGTGGACCATCGCGTCCCCTGCCAGGCCCAGGCCCGGCGCGGTCCGCTGCATCGCGGCGCCGATGATCCGCGCCAGCGCGAGCACCTCGGCGGGGTCGGCACCGGCGACGATCTCGACGGCCAGCAGGCCCTGGGAGTGGCCGATCGCGGCGACCGCTCCTCGTGGGTCGAGCCCCATCCGTCGTACGGCCTTGAGGGCGGCGGCCTGCGCCAGCAGCACCCCCGGCAGCGCGTACGCCGGCGCCGACCGCTCCTGCGCAGCGGGGATCGCCGGACCGGCGGTGCCCTCGTCGGAGTCCTCGTCGGCGTCGACCGAGGCCGACGAGGCCGCGAGGTAGGTGTCGACCCAGCGCAGCGGCTCGAAGGACCGCGCGAGCGGGCCGAGCTCGTCGGCGACCGGCGCGAGCAGGGCCTCGCTCGCGGCGAGCAGCGCGTTCAGGTCGAGGGCGTGGGTGCGGACCAGCTCGGCGAGACCGGGCAGCCAGTCGACGCCCTGCCCGCCGAAGCCCACTGCGTAAGGGGTTCCGGCGGCCAGTCGGTCGAGCAGCCGGGACGGCCGCAGCCCGTTGGACCGGCCGAGCCCGGACTCGGCGTCGCGAGAGCTGTCGAGGTGGGCGGGAACGTCGATGGCATCGCTGGTCACGAAGCCATGACACCAGAACGTGAGGGAATCCTCAAATCTATTGCGAGGGTTTTCTCATCTTTTTCCCTCACGTTCCCGAGCCCGCCACGTCAGAAGGTCACGGCGACGTTCTCACCCCTCAGCTCCTGGCGGTAGATCTCGACGTTGGCGAGCTTCACCGACTCGTAGCCGCGCACGACGTCGGGCAGCTCCGCGACCCGACATGCCCGGTCGTACGCCGACCCCAGGTCGTCCGCGAGCGCGATCACCGTCTCGCGGTAGTGGGCCGCCATCGCCCGCTCCAGACGCCGCACGTGGGTGTGCCCGAACGGGTCGAGCGCGCGGCCCCGCAGGAACTTCAGCCGCGCCAGCACGCGCAGCGCGACCTGCGACCGCGGACCGACCGACAGCTTGCGCTCCTTGAGCCACCAGCCGAGGACCGGCGGGCGCAGCTGGAGGCTGACCCGCGTGCCGCCGGGGACCTGGGCCCGCACGGTCGCGAGCGCCTCGGCGTCGGTGAGCAGCCGCGCCACCTCGTACTCGTCCTTGTACGCCGTCAGCCGGAAGAGCTGGCGCGCCACCGCCTCGGTGAACCGGGTGTCGTCGGTGACGGCCCGCTCGGCCCGCCACAGGCGGTCGACCAGCTCGACGTACGTCGTCGCGGTGGCCTGGTCCTGGAACGCCACCAGCCGCGGGGCGCGGTCGGCCACGATGCGGCGCACCTCCCCCTCGAGCGAGGCCGTGTCCAGCGCCGGCACCTCGACCGGCCGCTCGACCCGGCCGAGGGCCGTCGTCGCCTCGGCGAAGTCTGCGGGCGCCGCGACCGCCGCCCTCCCCCACCGGAAAGCCGCGATGTTGGCGGCCACGGCGACACCGTTGATGCCGATGGCCTCCTCGATGACCTCGGCCGGGATGGGCAGCGCGCCGGCCTGATGGGCGGCGCCGACGAGCAGGAAGTTGGCCGCGGCGGTGCTGGCGAAGAGGGTCTCGGCGGCCTGCAGCGCATCGAAGGCGATGACCTCGGCGGACGCGGTGCGCAGCCGCTCGGTCAGCCCGGCCTCCTCGGGGTGGGCGACGGACTTGTCGTAGACCATCGGGCCGGTCGGCGTACGGCTGGTGGAGACGACGGCGACGGTGCGGTCCGGGTCGCCGTAGGCGAGGTTCTTGCCCTCGGCGAGCGTGAGCAGGTCGAAGCCGAGGAGGGCGTCGGCACAGCCGGGCGTCACTCGGTTGGACGGCTCGACGGCACCCGGCCCGAAGCGCAGGTGACCGGTGACGGGGCCGGCCTTCTGACTCATCCCGACCTGGTCGAGCGACTCCACCCCGAATCCCGCCCGCAGCGCGGCGGTGGCGAGAACCTGGTTGACGGTGACGATGCCCGTGCCGCCGATGCCCGCCATGAAGAGGCTGAACGTCCGCTCGAGCGGGGCGTACGCCGGGTCCGGGACCGTCGGCGGCTCCGGGGTCGACCGGCGGGCGACCTCGGCTCCGGGGTCGGTCGCCACCTTGATGAACGAGGGGCACTCGCCCTGGACGCAGGTGTAGTCGGTGTTGCAGCCGGTCTGGTCGATCCGCGTCTTGCGGCCGAGCTCGGTCTCGACCGGCTGCACCGAGAGGCAGTTGCTCTTGACGCCGCAGTCGCCGCAGCCCTCGCAGACCGCCTCGTTGATGACGATCCGGGTGTTGCGCGGAGCCAGCTTGCCCCGCTTGCGCTGGCGGCGTGCGTCGGCCGCGCAGTGCTGGTCGTAGACGAGCACCGTCACGCCGGGGACCTCGCGCAGCACGCGCTGGGCCTCGTCCAGCCGGTCGCGGTGCCACAGCTCCACACCCGCCGCGAGGTCGCGGCGACGGTAGCGCTGCGGCTCGTCAGCGCAGACGATCACCTTGCTGACGCCCTCGTTGACCAGCTTGTGCGTCAGCTGGGCCATCTGCACCGCGCCTTGGCGCTTCTGGGCGCCGGTCATCGCGACGACGTCGTTGTGCAGGAGCTTGTAGGTGATGTTCACGCCGGCGGCGATGCAGGCCTGCACCGCGAGCTGGGCCGAGTGGAAGAAGGTGCCGTCGCCGACGTTCTGGAAGATATGACCGACCTGGCTGTACGGCGCCTGGCCGATCCACTGGGCACCCTCCCCGCCCATCTGGGTGATGCCCGTGACCGCGCTGTCCTCGCGCTGGGAGACGGTGACCAGCGTGTGGCAGCCGATCCCGCCGCCCCCGACCGAGCCCTCGGGCAGGGCCGTGGAGCGGTTGTGCGGGCAGCCGCTGCAGAAGTACGGCGTGCGCGAGGTGCTCAGCAGCGGGAGGTCGATGCGCGTCGGGGGCGGCGGCGTCAGCGTCGCGCGTCCGGCGAGGGCGCGCCGCAGCGGCGCGAGCAGCCGCCCGGAGGCGAGCTCGCCCTCGAGCGGGACGAGCGGGGCACCGCCGCGGTCGACCTTGCCGATGATCGCGGGCGCGTCGGGACGGCCGTAGAGGATCTCGCGGATCCCCTGCTCGAGGAAGGCGGTCTTGTCCTCGACGACCACGATCTCCTCGAGACCGTCGGCGAACCTCTCGACGACCGTCGGCTCGACCGGCCACATCATGCCCATCCGCAGCACCCGGATCCCCGCAGCGACGAGCTCGTCGTGACCGAGGCCGAGGTCGGTGAGGGCTTGCCGCATCGAGTCGTAGCAGCTGCCCGAGGCGACGACACCGACCTTCGCGGCGGGCGGCTTCACCTCGATCCTGTTGAGGTGGTTCGCAGCGGCGTACGCCTTGACCAGGGCCATCCGCGGACCGTAGAGCGTGGCCTCCGCCCCGACGATGCGGTCGGGGAAGAGCTCCATCTTCGTCGGCGCGTAGGTGTACGCCGCCCCGCCCCACTCGATCGTCGGGACGACCGGGTCGAGCACGCCGATCTCGGGCGGGACGACCCAGGCGCCGTCGGCGACGTCGGCGACGATCTTCAGCGC
Organism: Nocardioidaceae bacterium; assembly: GCA_009780515.1. Classification (GTDB taxonomy): domain Bacteria; phylum Actinomycetota; class Actinomycetes; order Propionibacteriales; family Nocardioidaceae; genus Nocardioides. Next base: position 31,537 of record WQZX01000023.1, read on the forward strand.
CACCACGCAGCCGGAGGCGCGGGAGAGGGCGATGCCCTCCATGCCGTACTCGACGATCTCCGAGGCGTTGCGGGGGAAGAGCACCGGGATGCCGAGGGAGGCGAGGGTGCGCTCGCTGACAGCCGGGACGGTCGAGGACTTCGCGGCAGGGTCGTCGCCGACGAGCATCAGCATGCCGCCCCGCGGGTGGCCGCCGTACATGTTGGCGTGGCGCAGCGCGTCGAGCGCCCGGTCGACGCCGGGGCCCTTGCCGTACCAGACACCGGTGACGCCGTCGTAGCGGTCGGTGTCGAGGGTGACCGATGACTGCGTGCCCCAGACCGCGGTCGCCGCCAGCTCCTCGTTCAGACCCGGCACCACGGTGATGTCGGAGTCGGCCATCTCCTGCGGCAGCCCGAGGAGGAGCTGATCGAGGCCGCCCAGCGGGCTGCCGGGATAGCCGGAGACGAACGTGCCCGTGCGCAGGCCGTGACGCCGGTCGAGCGCCCGCTGCTCCACGAGCATCCGGGCGACCGCCTGCACCCCGGTGAGGAGGACGGGTCCGGCACCGACGCGGTAGCGGTCGGCCAGGTCGTAGGCCTCGAAGGCCGTGCCGGGCTCGAAGACCGCGGTCACCGGCCCGCCTCCGCGCGGCGGGCGGCGAGGCGGGCCTCGACGACGGCGTCGGCGGCGGTGCCGGTGGAGACACCCTCCCGCTCGGCCTTCTCGAGGATCTCGGTCGTCGTGGCGGCGATGTGGTCGATCTTCGCCTCGACCTCCTCGGGGGTCGCGCCGAAGAGCTCGCCGCCGACCTGGACGACGCCGCCGGCGTTGGCGACGTAGTCGGGCACCCACAGGACGTCGCGGTGCTGGAGGTCCTCGGCGACGTCGGCGGTCGCGAGCTGGTTGTTGGCCGCGCCGCACACGACGTCGGCCTTGAGGTCGGCCACCGACACGTGGGTGAGCGTGGCGCCCAGCGCGCAGGGCGCGTAGATGTCGACGTCCTCCTCGCGGACCGCCGGCACGGCACGTACGTCGGCCAGCTGGGACGTCAGCCGGCTCACCGCGGCCGCATCGGGATCCGAGACCATGATCTGCTCGACACCGGCGTTCGCGAGCAGCGCCACCAGCCGGGTGCCGACCTTGCCGACACCCTCGACGCCGACGGTGCGTCCGACCAGCCCGGCCGGGCCGTAGCGGTGCTCGGCGGCCGCGCGCATCGCGCTGAAGACGCCGTACGCCGTGGAGTAGCCGCTGTCCCCGCTGCCGCCCCTGTTCTTGCCGACGACCCAGCGGGTCGCCTCGGCGACGACGTCGAGGTCCTCGGCGGTCGAGCCGATGTCGGCGGCGGTGACGTAGCGGCCGCCGAGCGTGTCGACGAACCGGCCGTGGGCCAGCAGGAGCTCACGGGTCTTGACCTGGGCCGGGTCACCGATGATGACGGCCTTGCCGCCGCCGAGCGCCATGCCGGCCGCCGCCGACTTGTAGGTCATGCCGCGCGAGAGGCGCAGCACGTCGGTGAGCGCCTCGGCCTCCGAGGCGTAGGGGAAGATGCGGGTGCCGCCCAGCGACGGGCCGAGCGTGGTGTCGTGGATGGCGATGATCGCCCGGAGACCGCTCGCGCGGTCCTGGCAGAAGACGACCTGCTCATGAGCGGCGGAGGCCAGCTCGTCGGTGCGGTCGAAGACGGATCCGGCCGGCCGGACCTGCGTCGGGGTGGTGGGCATGCGTGGCTCCTCACTGCTGCCGGACGACGCGGGTGGTCCGTCCGGGATCGTGCGGACCTCCGGGTGGGCGGTCCGATGAGCACCTGCCGTACGGGTGGCGGCGAGTGTGACTCACATCATGTGCCCTACGCGGCGGACGGATCCAATCGACGCGCCCTGCGTCCGGTCACTTCACCGAGCCGGCCATCACGCCCTGCACGAAGTAGCGCTGGAAGGCCAGGAAGACGGCCAGCGGCACGATGAGGGAGAGGAACGCGCCCGGAGCGAGGATGTCGATGCTGCTGCCGAACTGGCGCGTCTGGGTGGCCAGCGCGACGGTGAGCGGCTGGCTGGAGGAGTCGGCGAAGACGAGCGCGACGAGCAGGTCGTTCCACACCCACAGGAACTGGAAGATCCCGAGTGAGGCGATCGCAGGCATGCCCAGCGGCAGGATCACCCGGAAGAAGATGCGCACCTCGCTGGCGCCGTCCATCCGCGCGGCCTCCATCAGGTCCCGCGGGATGCCGGCGAAGTAGTTGCGCAGCAGGAACACCGCGAACGGGAGCCCGAACCCCACATGGAAGATCACGACCGACGCGATCGACCCGGAGATGCCCATCAGCGAGTAGAGCTTGACCACCGGGATCAGGGCGATCTGGATGGGGATGACGAGCAGCCCCACCACGACCAGGAAGATCGCGTCGCGGCCCGGGAAGTCCATCCAGGCGAAGGCGTAGCCCGCCGCCGACCCGATCAGCACCACCAGGATCGTCGCCGGCACGGTGATCTCGATCGTGTTGAAGAAGCTCGACGTCATCGTGCTGTTGTGCAGCAGCGTGCGGTAGTTGTCGACGGTCAGCTGCGCGGGGTGCGCGAGCGCCTGCCACCAGCCGCCGTTGGCGTACTGGGCCGGGTCGCGGAACGACTCGACCAGCAGCCCGAAGGTCGGCAGCAGCCACAGCAGCGCGACCACGATCAGGAAGATGCGCAGGAAGCCCCCGCCCGTGCTCGCGACGATGCGCGCGGCGAGCCCGCGGTTGATGGTGCCGGTGACGATGTCCGGGGCGGCGCTCATCGCTGCTCCTTCCGGAAGTTGCGGATCTGGAAGATCATCGCGGGGATCACCAGGATCACCAGGAGGATCCCGACCGCGCTGGCCGCGCCGTAGTGGCCGGTGCCGTAGAGGTCGAAGAGCTGGACGGCGAGCACGTTGGCGTAGCGTCCGTCGCCGCCGGCCGGCTGCTGGAGCACGAAGACGATGTCGAAGATCTTCAGGACGTTGATCACCATCGTCACGAAGACGACCAGCAGCACCGGCGCCAGCAGCGGCACCGTGACCCGGCGGAAGACCTGCCACTCGGTGGCCCCGTCGATCCGGGCCGCCTCCATCGTCTCGCGGGGAAGCGCCGCCATGCCGGCGGACAGCAGCACCATCGCGAAGCCCGCGTAGATCCACAGGTAGGCGATGATGATCGCCGGCGTGATCAGGTTGGGTCCCAACCAGGAGATGCCGGCGTACGCCGCCGAGAAGTCCGAGGACGGCAGCCGGACCTGGTAGCTGCCCGAGCCCAGGCCCGAGAAGTCGAAGCTGCCGTCGGCGGCGGTCGTGGTGGTCGCCACCACCTTGCCGGACGAGACCGCCTCGACGGTCAGCCCGGGCACGCCGTACTCACCGGGGTCGACCTTGCCCGTCGTGCCGCCGCCGCCCAGCTTGAAGTCGTTCCACACCACGCCGGTGACGCCGGAGCCCGACCCGGTCTTCGCGGCAGGCTTCGCACCGGCGGGCGGGTGTGTCAGGTCGAGACCGGTGACCGCGAGCATCGCCGGGTGGCCGGCCGTGTAGCCCGCCGTCGAGGTGAATCCCGAGGTCTTCGACCCGGTCATCGTCCTCGCCTGCGCGCTCGCCTGCAGGTTGGGGTACGACGTCCCCGAGGTGAACGTGTCGTGGATGCCGGTGAGCACGGCGTTGCCGAGGCCCTCGCTGGGCTGGTCGACGTAGATCAGCGACCAAGTGATGCCGGCCGCCAGGAACGAGATGGCCATCGGGGTGAAGACCACGATCTTGAACGCCGACGCCCACCGCACCCGCTCGGTGAGCACTGCGAAGATCAGGCCGACGATCGTCACCAGCGCGGGGACGACCACGACCCAGATCACGTTGTTCTTGAAGGCCTCGAACGAGTCCGAGGCCGCGAAGATCTGGCCGTAGTTGGACAGCCCCGTGAAGGACGTCGACCCGCCGAGGGTGGGGTCGCTGAACAGGCTGCGGACCAGCGAGTAGCCCAGCGGGTACACCACGATCACCGCCAGCCAGACCACCGCGGGGAAGAGGAACAGCAGAGCGATCCAGCCGGACTCACCCGGCGGCCGCTCCTTCCCCGGCCGCACGGCCGAGCCGGTCCCCGGCGGTCCGTCGACCGCCGGGGACGGCTGGGTGTCGCCGGTCGTCGTCACCACGACCTCCCGTGTCCTCCCTCGCCCTCCGGCCTCCTACTTGTACGCCGCCGCCGCGTCCTTCTCGAGCTGCTGCTGGGTGGCCTTGACGTCGCCGGTCTTCAGGAACGTCTGCAGGTCGCCCCACTCCCCCTTGTTCGGGGTGCCGCCGAACGCGGCCGGCGCCTGGTCGGACATGTCGAAGACGAACTTGTTGCCGACCTTGACCATGTCCTGCGCCAGCTGCGCCGAGGTGCTGTCGGTGTACGCCGAGGACTGCACGTTCTTGTTCACCGACAGGAAGCCGCTGCCCGGTGTCGAGACCAGGGTCGTGGCCGCCTTCGAACCGGCCAGGTAGGCCAGGAACTGCGTGGCCGCCTTGTTCTTGGTGAACGCGCAGCCGAAGTCGCCGGCCGCCTCGACCACGGGCTTGGAGCCGTTCACCGAGGGGAACGGGAAGACCTTCGCGTCGGTGCCGACCTTGGCGGGGTCCTTGTCGCCGGTGATCGTGGTCGCCACGAAGCTGGCCTCGTAGACGATGGCCGAGGTGGGGCTCTGCTTGAACACGTTGTCGACCGACGCCGTGAACGGGACGCCGACCGCCTTCGACGGCGAGCCGACCAGCTGGGAGTTGCCCCAGATCTGCTTCAGCGCGTTCAGCGCGGTGGCCACCGAAGGGTCGGTCCACGGGATCTTGTGCTCGGTCAGCGCCTGGTACTTCGCGATGCCGGCGGTGCGGAGGTAGACGTTCTCGAACCAGTCGGTCAGCGTCCAGCCGTCGCCGCCGCCGACCGAGATCGGCACGGAGACGCCCGAGGCCGAGATCGTCTTGGCGTCCTTGATCAGGTCGGGCCAGGTGGCCGGCGGCGTGCTGATGCCCGCGTTGCTGAAGGCGGTGTTGTTGTACCAGACCGTCGACTTGTTCGAGGCGTCCACCGGGACGCAGTACATCTTCCCGTTGTAGGAGCCGAGGTCACCCCACTTGGAGGCGAACTGGCTCTTGACGACCTGCTGGGTCGCCGAGCTCACCGGGTAGATCTTGTTCTTCGAGGCGTACTGCGCGATCGCGCCCGGCAGGGAGAGGATCGCGATGTCGGGCGGCGCGCCGCCGTTCACCTTCGTGCCGAGGACGCCTGCCTCGTCGCCGCCCGCGGCCGGGGTGTAGGTGCCCGACGCGCCGGTCGAGCTGTCGAAGTTCTTGATGACGGCGTTGAAGGCGTCCTGCTCGCCACCGGTCCACTGGCCGAGGATCGTGAAGCTCTGGCCCTTCAGGGCGCTGCCGCTCCCGGAGCCCGAACCCGACCCCGACGAGCCGCCGCAGCCGGCGAGGGCGACGACGGATGCGGTCGCGAGTGCGGCCAACCCCAGGTACTTGCGCTGTACTCCCACGATTTCCTCCTTCAGGAACCTTCTGATGTGGTGGTGCTGGACGTCCCGTCCCAGATGGAGCTGCCGGTCTCGGGATCGAAGAAGTGCAGTCGCTCGGTGTCGAGGGCCATGGTCACCTCGTCGCCGATACGGACCTTGCTGCGCGGGTTGAACCGCGCGACGACCAGGGTGCGGCCGGCCAGCGGGCCGCCGGCCTCGGTCTCCTTGCCGAGCTCGCGGATGTCCTCGGAGTCGCGCACCGGCGGGGCGTCGGTGGCGACGTGGACCATCACGTCGGACCCGAGCGGCTCCAGGAGCTCGACGGTGCCGGTCATCGTGGCGCCGCCTCCGGCCGCGGCGAGGTCCGCGTCGTCGATGTCCTCGGGTCGCAGGCCGATCACGAGCTCCTCGTCGACGTACGCCGCGAGGCCGGGGCGCGCCTGCGCCGTCGCGTCGGGCAGGGCCAGCGTCGCCGAGCCGAGCTGTACGGCGTACCCGCCGTCGGATCGACGCAGCGTGCCGGTCGCGAAGTTCATGGCCGGCGAGCCGATGAAGCCCGCCACGAACAGGTTGTCGGGCTTGTCGTAGAGGACCTGCGGCGGCGCGATCTGCTGCAGCACGCCCAGCTTCATCACCGCGACCCGGTGACCCAGGGTCATCGCCTCGGTCTGGTCGTGGGTGACGTAGATGGTGGTGACGCCGAGATCGCGCTGCAGCGCCCCGATCTCGGCACGCATCTGCACCCGCAGCTTGGCGTCGAGGTTGCTCAGCGGCTCGTCCATCAAGAACGCCTGCGGCTCGCGGACGATCGCGCGGCCCATCGCGACCCGCTGCCGCTGGCCGCCGGACAGGTTGCGCGGCTTGCGGTCGAGGTAGTCGGCGAGCCCGAGCAGCCGGGCGGCGTCCTCGACGCGCTTGTTCCGCTCGGCCTTGGGGACCTTGCGCAGCTCCAGCCCGAAGCCGATGTTGTCGCGCACGGTGAGGTGCGGGTAGAGCGCGTAGGACTGGAAGACCATCGCGAGGTCCCGGTCGCGCGGCGGAACGTTGTTGACCACCCGATCGCCGATCGCGACCTCGCCCTCGCTGATCGTCTCCAGGCCGGCGATCATGCGCAGGGCCGTGGTCTTGCCGCATCCCGAGGGCCCGACGAAGACGAGGAACTCGCCGTCCTCGACACTCATGCTCAGATCGGTCACTGCGCGGGTGCCGTCGGCATAGACCTTGCCGACCCGGCGTAGCTCGATCTTCGCCATCTGACCGCCTCCGTTAGGGCTCGCGCGCGTTGCCTCCCCCCGGTGACGCCGGTCACACTGCCATGGCTCGGACGGCGTCGCCAGCAGCGCGCGCCGCCAGCAGCGCGGTCGATGCGGAACTGTTACCCGGCCGCGCTCAGCCCGCGAGGCGGGCGGCCAGGTTCGCGAGCAGGCCGTCGTGGATGCGGCGCAGCCCCTTGGGGGCGAAGGTCCGCTCGAAGAAGCCACCGACGCCGCCCGCGCCGTCCCAGGTGGTGGTGACGACGACCTGGCTCCCCGAGACCGCGGGCGAGACCGCGAAGACGGTGACCATCGAGGAGTTGCGGTCCTTCTCGGTGACGGTCGAGGCGTCGGCGACCACGTCCGCGACCACGTGGCGGATCCGCTTCTCGGTGGTGTGCAGGCGCCAGGTGGCGACCGTGCCGGTGCCGACGCCGCCCTCGGTGACGGCGTAGTCGGTGTAGGCGTCGGTGAGGATCGCCGGCCGGACGGTCGCGTAGTCGGCCAGTGCGGCGAGGACCTCCTCCGGCGACGCGGCGATCGTGATCTCGGCGGTTGCGGTGACCTGGGCCATCGGGCTCTCCTCGGGACGGGCGGTAGGGGTTCGGTGCGCCCACCGACGCTACCGGCGCGCTGTCCGCACCTCGCGGCAGACTGGCGGCGTGCCCGAGGGAGACACCGTCCACCACACCGCCGCGCGGCTCGACGCGGCGCTGCGCGGCCGAGTCCTGACGGCCTGCGACATCCGGGTGCCGGCGTACGCCACCGTCGACCTGACCGGCGAGACGGTCGAGGAGGTGGTCAGTCGCGGAAAGCATCTCCTGGTGCGGGTCGGGCCGTCCTCGATCCACACCCACCTCAAGATGGAGGGTCGCTGGGACGTCTACGGGTCCGGCGAGCGGTGGCGGGCCCCGGGCTGGCAGGCGCGGATCGTGCTCGCCACGGCCGAGCGCGTCGCGGTCGGCTTCCGGCTCGGCCTGGTCGAGGTCGTGCGCCGCGACGCCGAGCAGCGGGTCCTCGGCCACCTCGGACCCGACCTGCTCGGCCCCGACTGGGATCCCGAGGTCGCGGTCGCCAACCTCGGCCGCGACCCGCGGCGCCCGATCGGCGCGGCCCTGCTCGACCAGCGCAACCTGGCCGGCATCGGCAACGTCTACCGCAGCGAGATCTGCTTCCTGCTCGGCGTCCTGCCGACCACGCCCGTGGCCGAGGTGCCCGACCTCCGGGCGGCGGTCGACCTGGCCCACCGGCTGCTGGAGGAGAACAAGGTCCGCTTCCGTCGTACGACGACGGGCCGGCGAGACCGCGAGGCGCTCTGGGTCTACGGCCGGCGGGGCCCGTGCCTGCGCTGCGGCACCCCGGTCCGCCGCGGTCAGGAGCCGGGCGACGTCGGCCGGGAGCGGGTCGTCCACTGGTGCCCGACCTGCCAGCGCTGAGACGGCGACCGACCGGCGAGGAACAGCGAAGCGGCTCCCTCCAGCCGGAGGGAGCCGCTTCGTGGTGTTGTACCCCCGACCGGATTCGAACCGGCGCTACCTGCGTGAGAGGCAGGCGTGCTAGGCCGCTACACAACGGGGGCATCGGCTGTCGGAATCATCTTCCGAACAACCTGCAGAACTCTAGCGATCCCCGTCCTGACCAGCCAAATCGCGGCTGATCGGGGCAGTTCAGGCAAGAACTCGCTGGTCTACTAGGACTCGAACCTAGACTAACTGGACCAGAACCAGTCGTGCTGCCAATTACACCATAGACCAAGGTGGCGGAGCGTCCGGCCGGGGCCGGGCGAACCGAGAGGAAACCTTACCTGGCCGGTTCCCGGGCCTCCAAAACGCCCTCCGCGCTGCGTCTGTCGACCCGCATCCGGCGGCTCAGCCACCAGCACAGCGCGAGGTAGACCAGGGACTGCGTCAGGGTCACCGGGATGGCCCACCAGGACGACTCGGTGACGTGGAGCGTGCTGGTCATGTCGCCGTACGCGAGCGCGATGCCGAAGGTCAGCAGGTTGTTCATCACGTGCATCGCGATCCCGGCCTCGAGGCCACCGGTCAGTTGCACGAGGACGCCGGCGACGAGGCCGAACGCGAACCGGTCGAAGAACACCGGGACGTCCTGGCCGATGCCGTGGGCGAGACCGAACAGGAAGGCCGGTACGACGACCGCGACCACCGAGCGCGCGCGGGGGCTCCACCCGTGGAACAGGTTGCCCACCGACTGCGTGAGGTAGCCGCGGAACACGAACTCCTCCCCCGCGGCCTGCAGCGGCGTGAGCAGGAGGACCACCAGCAGGAAGTCGCGCATCTGCGAGGTCCACGGGTTGAGGTGGCCGGACAGGTCCACCGACGAGCTGCCCTGCGACGGCAGCACCGACGACACCCACGCCGTCACCACCAGCGTCACCAGCGCGAGACCGAGGCAGCCCGCGAACCAGCCCCAGCGGAAGCGCCCGAGGACCGAGAACAGCCAGCGCGGCGGGAGCTTGTTGATCAGCCAGGCGACCAGGCACGCGGACGGGATCGCGAGCGCCCACCACACGTTGATCGCCGACAGGTAGCTCGGCGTGACCGGCTCGCCGTCGACGTTGTGCGGCGTGATGACCGCGACCACGAGGATCGCGAGGACGTACCAGACGCCGATGAAGAGGATCAGCGCTCCGACGAGCGGCCGCCACGCGTCGCGCGCGCCGAGTCGCTGCAGCTGGTGGTAGGCGAGTCCGGCGCTCGCCGGACGCGGCTCAGCCGAGGGCACTCTGCAACCGGCCCAGCGACCGGCCGCGGCCCAGCAGCTCCAGCGACTCGAACAGCGGCGGCGAGACGCGCCGGCCGGTGACGGCGACCCGGACCGGGCCGAACGCCACACGCGGCTTGAGGCCCATGTCCTCGACCAGCGTCTCGGTCAGCACGTCGCTGATCCGCGCCGCCGACCACGGCTCGACCCTCGCCAGCGCGTCGTACGACGCCTGCACGACCGCCTGCCCGTCGTCGGTGTCGACCAGCTTGGCGCGATCGGTCTCGTCGACCTCGAAGTCGGCCTCGTCGATGAAGAGGAAGCGCAGCATGTCGCTCACCTCGGTGAGCTTGTTGACCCGCTCGGCCACGAACGGCATCGCGAGCTCGAGCAGCTGCTGGTCGGCGGGGCTGACCGGGTCGGTCAGGACGCCGTCGCGCTTGAGGAACGGCAGCGCGCGGTCGGTGACCTCCTCGACCGACAGCTGGTGCATGTGGGCGGCGTTGATCGCCTGGCACTTCTTGGTGTCGAAGCGCGCCGGGTTGGGGTTGACGTCCTTGATGTCGAACGCCTCGACCATCTCCTCGAGCGAGAAGACGTCGCGGTCGGCCGCGATCGCCCAGCCGAGGAGGGCCAGGTAGTTCAGCAGGCCCTCGGGCAGGAAGCCCTCGTCGCGGTAGTTCCACAGGTGCGACTGCGGGTCGCGCTTGGAGAGCTTCTTGTTGCCCTCCCCCATGATCAGCGGCAGGTGGCCGAACTCGGGCACGCCCTCGGAGATGCCGAGGTCGACCAGCGCCCGGTGGAGCGGGATCTGGCGCGGGGTCGAGGACAGCAGGTCCTCGCCGCGCAGCACGTGGGTGATCCGCATGAGCGCGTCGTCGACCGGGTTGACCAGCGTGTAGAGCGGGTCGCCGTTGGCGCGGCACAGCGCGAAGTCCGGCACGAACTCGGTCTCGAAGCTCACCTCGCCGCGCACCAGGTCGTCCCAGGTGACCGCGCCGTCGGGCATCCGGAAGCGGACGATCGGGGTGCGCCCCTCGGCCACGAACGCGGCCCGCTGCTCCTCGGAGAGGTCGCGGCAGAAGCCGTCGTACCCCTGCACCTTGGAGCCCGCGGCCTTGCGACGCGCGGCCGCCTCCTCGGTGGTGCAGTAGCAGTCGTAGGTGTAGCTGCTCGCGGCGAGCTTCGCGAGGACGTCGAGGTAGAGGTCGCTGCGCTCGGACTGGCGGTAGGGACCGTAGTCGCCGCCCACGAGCGGGCCCTCGTCCCAGTCGAGGCCGAGCCACTGCAGGGTCCCGACCATCGCCTCGTAGGACTCCTCGGTGCTGCGCTCCTTGTCGGTGTCCTCGATCCGGAACACGAAGGTGCCGCCGTGGTGGCGGGCGAAGGCCCAGTTGTAGAGCGCGGCGCGCGCGAAGCCGACGTGCGGGGAGCCCGTCGGGGACGGGCAGAACCGGACACGCACCTTCTCGGTGGTCGAGCCTGTCGAGACCGTCATCGCCTGCCTACCTTGTTCGTCAGGGTGCCGAGGCCCTCGATGGCGACCTCGACCTCGTCACCCACCTGCATCGGCCCGACACCCTCCGGGGTGCCGGTGAGGATCACGTCGCCGGGCAGCAGCGTCATCACGCTGCTGATGTGGGCGATCAGGGTCGGGATGTCGAAGACCATGTCCTTGGTGGTGCCGTCCTGGACCACGTCGCCGTTGAGGAAGGTCTGCACCTTGCGGCCCTCGCTGAAGGCGTGCGGGTCGAGGTCGGTCTCGATCCACGGGCCGAGCGGGCAGAAGGTGTCGAAGCCCTTGCTGCGTGTGAACTGCACGTCCTTGCGCTGCAGGTCGCGGGCCGTCACGTCGTTGGCGATCGTGTAGCCGTGGATGACGTCGGTCGCCTGCTCGGCAGGCACGTCGCGGCAGATCCGCCCGATCACGACGGCGAGCTCTCCCTCGTAGTGCAGCTCCTGGGTCTGCGGCGGGTAGATCACCGTGTCGCCGGGGCCGATCACGCTGGTGTTCGGCTTGAGGAACATCAGCGGCTCCTCCGGCACGTCGCTGGCCATCTCCGCCGCGTGGGCCGCGTAGTTC
>WQZX01000024.1 GCA_009780515.1 Nocardioidaceae bacterium
TCCGATCTCGCTGCGTTGGGGCCGCTCGACGTGCGATCCAGCATGCCTTCGCGTCCCCGCCTCGCCAGATCGGCGCGAAAGCCCGCTCGCTACGCCGCCGGATAAGGAGACATGCCCTAGCCGCGGGCGGTCACCGGCGCGACCGGCTCGGACGTCCGGGGCTGCCATCCCGGAGGGCCGAAGAGGTAGCCGGCCTTGTCGCGCCAGCTGTCGGCCGCCTTCACGTTGCGCACGATGTGGGAGTAGTCGCCGTACTGCAGCTTGAGCAGGTTGTAGGTGCCGACCGGCTTGGTCAGGCCGTACGTCGGCCGCTTCAGCTCGGGCTGGAAGGAGCCGAAGAGGCGGTCCCAGACGATGAGGATGCCGCCGTAGTTCTTGTCGAGGTACTCCGGGTCGGAGCCGTGGTGCACGCGGTGGTGGGAGGGCGTGTTGAAGACCAGCTCGATCGGCCGCCAGAGCTTGTGGATCTGCTCGGTGTGGACGAAGAACTGGTAGATCAGGTTGAAGGAGAACGCGACGTAGATCGTCCACGGCGCGAAGCCGAGGAACGGCAGGGGCAGGAAGAAGGCCAGCTCGAACCAGGGGTTCCACTTCTGGCGGAGGGCGGTGCCGAAGTTCATGTACTCCGAGGAGTGGTGCGCCTGGTGGGCCGCCCAGCCGATGTTCACGCGGTGCACGAAGCGGTGGTTGCCGTAGTAGAGGAGGTCCTGGGCGAGGAGGAGGGCCAGCCAGTACCACCAGGTGTTCGTCGGCAGGTGCCACACCGTCGCGTGCGTGTAGATCACGGTGTAGAAGGCCAGGCCCGCGATCTTGAGGATGGTCGTCGAGACCAGCGACCCGGTGCCCATCAGCAGGCTGGTGCGGGTGTCCTTGCCGTCGTAGCCGGTCGCGATGCCGCCGAGCCCGGTGTCGTCGTGGTCGAGCCACTTCAGCGCCGCCAGCTCGATGGCGATGCTGAGGAAGAAGAACGGGACGGCGAACAGCACCGGGTTCTGAGCCGGGTTCAGCAGGTCGTGCACGGCTGTGGTCCTCACGGGAAGGGATGTGACTTTCGGGTAAGTTACCATGAGGTCACATGACGCGCTAGCCTTTCGGCATGACTGGTCGGACGCCGGGGGGACGCACCGGGACCAAGGGTGTCGCGAGGGCCGAGCGCGAGGCGCAGATCCTCGCCGTCGCGGGCGAGGTCTTCGCCGAGCGTGGCGCGGCGCTGGCGTCGGTCGCCGAGATCGCCGAGCGCGCCGGGATCTCCAAGCCGCTGATCTACAACTACTTCGGCTCGCGCGAGGGCCTCCTGACCGCCTGCGTCGGGCACGCCGCCGAGGTGATCGTGGCCGAGATCGAGCGCACCGCCGGTCTCGGCGAGGTCGGTCTGGCCCGCGCGCTGCTCACCCTCGACGGGATGTTCGTCCTGCTCGGCGACCGGCCGTGGATGTGGCGTCTGGTCAACGATGCGACGCTGGGCGCGGTGGGGGAGGCCGCCGAGGTGATCGCGCCGTACCGCAGCAAGGTCGACGCGCTCGCCCACGACGGCGTGGGGCAGCTCATGCACCTCGCGGGCGACGACGACGAGGCGGACGTCTCGGCGTTGGTCGCGGTGTGGACCAGCGTGTTCGACTCCCTGGTCGGGTGGTGGCTCGATCACCCCGGCACCAGCCCGGCCGAGATGAGCGCGCGGTGCGTGCGGCTGTTCACCGCCGTGTTCGGCCTCGGTGCACCACCCGAGATCGAGGGCCTCAGCGGTTGAGCAGGCCCGCCACCAGCGCCCCGAGGATCAGCACGACGATCCCGGCCGCGAAGGCGACGCCGCCGGCGAACCCCGGGAGCTCGCCGCCGGTGCGCATCGCGACCTCGTGGCGCCGCCAGCGGCTGTAGGCCTGGACCACCGCGAGCGCGGCGAGTGCCAACAGCACGCACGACAGCGTGACCCGCGCCCAACCCGGCAGGTCCAGCGCGCGTGCCTGCACCGCGATCGCCCCGGCCGTGAGCGCCAGCGCCGTACGGATCCAGGCGAGGAAGGTGCGCTCGTTGGCCATGGAGAAGCGTGGGTCCGGGTCGGTGCCGCGGTCGTAGACGTCGCGGGGCAGTCGGTTCGCCACGGCTCCAGCATGCCGGACGGTGTCGCGCTCCGCACATGTTCATCCGCCCGCTCGGTGGGTGCTCCCCGCCGCGGGGCTCCGATCCGTCTAGGGTGGCGAGGCGACAGCCCCCAGTTTCGTCCCCAGGAGCAGATGACGTGGCAGCCATCGAAGCCGTCGGAGCACGCGAGATCCTCGACTCGCGCGGCAACCCCACCGTGGAGGTCGAGGTGTTGCTCGACGACGGCTCCTTCGCCCGCGCCGCGGTGCCGAGCGGCGCATCGACCGGCGCCTTCGAGGCGGTCGAGCTGCGCGACGGCGGCGACCGGTACGCCGGCAAGGGCGTGCGTCAGGCCGTCAACGCGGTCATCCAGACCCTGGGTCCCGCCCTCGAGGGCCTCGACGCCGCCGACCAGCGGCTGGTCGACCAGACCATGCTCGACCTGGACGCGACACCCAACAAGGCCAAGGTCGGCGCCAACGCGATCCTCGGCGTCTCGCTCGCCGTCGCCCGCGCCGCCGCCGACAGCGCCGACCTCCCGCTCTACCGGTACGTCGGCGGGCCCAACGCGCACGTCCTGCCGGTGCCGATGATGAACATCCTCAACGGTGGCGCCCACGCCGACACCAACGTGGACATCCAGGAGTTCATGATCGCTCCGATCGGCGCGCCGAGCTTCCGCGAGGCGCTGCGCATGGGCGCCGAGGTCTACCACGCGCTCAAGTCGGTCCTGAAGGACCGCGGTCTCTCGACCGGCGTCGGCGACGAGGGCGGCTTCGCGCCGGACCTGGAGTCCAACCGCGCGGCGCTCGACCTGATCGCCGAGGCGGTCGGCAAGGCCGGCTACGAGCTGGGCGCGGACGTCGTGCTCGCGCTCGACGTCGCGGCGTCGGAGTTCTGCGAGAACAACAGCTACACCTTCGAGGGCGCGCAGAAGTCGGCGGCGGAGATGACCGCCTACTACGCCGACCTGGTGGCGAGCTACCCGATCGTCAGCATCGAGGACCCGCTCGACGAGGACGACTGGGACGGCTGGAAGGCCATCACCGACGAGCTCGGCGACAAGACCCAGCTCGTCGGCGACGACCTGTTCGTCACCAACGTCGAGCGGCTCCGCAGGGGCATCGACGGCGGCCAGGCCAACGCGATGCTGGTCAAGGTCAACCAGATCGGCTCGCTCACCGAGACGCTCGACGCCGTCGAGCTCGCCCACCGCAGCGGCTTCCGCAACATGATGAGCCACCGCTCCGGCGAGACCGAGGACACCACCATCGCCGACCTCGCGGTGGCGACGAACTGCGGCCAGATCAAGACCGGCGCCCCGGCGCGGTCCGAGCGGGTGGCGAAGTACAACCAGCTGCTCCGCATCGAGGACGAGCTCGGCGACGCGGCGGTGTACGCCGGCGCCTCGGCCTTCCCGCGCTACCAGGGCTGATCCGGAGAGGACCCGACGATGGCCGAGCAGCGCCGTACCTCGCGCAAGCCGGGACGTCCCGCCAAGGGACGCACCGGTCCTGCGGGCGCGGTGGGCTCGACCGGGTCGGCCGCCCGGCGCAGCGCCCAGCGGGAGAAGCTCGCGGCACGGGCCAAGGCCGACGCCGAGCAGAGGAAGCGCACCCGGCTGACCAGCCGTGCGGCCGTCCTGGTGCTCGTCGTCGCGGTGCTCGCGGTCTCCTACGCCTCCTCGCTGCGCGCCTACATCCAGCAGCGTGGGCACATCGACCAGCTCCAGAGCCAGATCGCGGGCAGCAGGGCCGCCATCGCCAACCTCCAGCGCGAGACGGAGCGGTGGAAGGACCCGGCGTACGTCCAGCAGCAGGCGCGGGCGCGGTTCGGGTACGTCGCCCGTGGCGATACGCCGTACGTCGTCGTGGACGGGCACGGCCATCCCCTCGACGGGACCTCTCGGCTCTCCGACCCGTCGACGATCCAGCACCCGGCGGCGCCGACCTGGTACTCCACCGCGTGGAGCTCGATGAAGGTCGCCGGCAACCCGCCGACCCGGATCCCCGCACCCACCAGCCGCACCATCACCGCCCCCAAGGGAGGCTCCGGACCGTGACGGACTTCGCCGGCCCCTTCACCTCCGAGGACGAGGCGGCCGTCGAGGCGCAGCTCGGCCGAGCCTCGCGTGGCGTCCACGCGGTCGGTCACCGCTGCCCCTGTGGCAACCCCGACGTCGTGGTCACCGAGCCGCGGCTGCCCAACGGCACCCCGTTCCCGACCATCTACTACCTGACCTGTCCGCGGGTGAACTCCGCCATCGGGACCCTCGAGGCGTCCGGCTTGATGCGGGAGATGCAGGACCGTCTCGGCACCGACGAGGAGCTGGCGGCGGCCTACCGCGCGGCCCACGAGGCCTACCTGCGCGACCGGGCCGAGGTGGGTGCGGCGCACGACCTCGAGGTGCCCGAGATCGAGGGGATCTCGGCCGGCGGCATGCCCGACCGCGTCAAGTGCATCCACGTGCTGGTCGCCCACGCGCTCGCGGCGGGCCCGGGAGTCAACCCGCTCGGGGACGAGGCCGTGGAGCTGCTCGGCGAGTGGTGGAAGAAGGGGCCGTGCGTGTAGCGGCGATCGACTGCGGCACCAACACCATCAAGCTGCTGATCGGGACGCTGCCCGAGGTCGCCGTGCGCGAGAGCCGGATGGTGCGGCTCGGGCAGGGCGTCGACGCGACCGGTCGGCTGGCGCCCGAGGCTCTGGAGCGCGTGTTCGCGGCGATCGACGAGTACGCCGTCCTCATCCGCGACGCAGGCGCCTCGCGGATCCGGTTCTGTGCCACGTCGGCGACGCGGGACGCGTCGAACGCGGCGGAGTTCGCCGCCGGCGTACGCGCTCGGCTCGGGGTGGATCCCGAGGTGCTGACCGGCGAGGAGGAGGCGCGGCTGGCCTTCGCCGGCGCGGTGCGCGGACTGGCTGACCGGGTCGGCTCGCCGACGCTGGTGATCGACATCGGGGGAGGCTCGACCGAGCTGATCCTGGGCTCGCCGGCGAGCGGGCCGGAGTCGGCGTACTCCATGAACATCGGCTCCGTCCGGCTCCACGAGCGGCGCATGGGCGGCGACCCTCCGTCGCAGGAGCAGGTCGCGGCGTGCGTCGCCGACATCGACGCGGCCCTCGACGCCTGCACCGTCGACCCCGCGGACGCCGCCTCGATCGTCGGCGTGGCCGGCACCATCACCACCATCGCCGCCGGCGTGCTCGGGCTGGCGGCGTACGACCGCGACGCGATCGACCGGCAGCGGCTCGCGGTCGCCGACGTCCAGGAGATGGCGGAGCGGCTCGTCTCGATGACCGTGCGGGAGCGGCTCGCGCTCGGCTGGATGCATCCGGGTCGCGCCGACGTGATCGACGCCGGCGCGCTCGTGCTCTCGCGGATCCTCCGGCGGACCCGGCTGGACTCCGTCACCGTCGCCGAGACCGACATCCTCGATGGGATCGCCTGGTCGATGGCGTGAGTCGTTGCGCCCGCCCTCCTGACAGGATGACCCCGTGACCACCGACCTGTACGCCGTCACGGTGATCGGCCACGACCGACCCGGGATCATCGCGGCCACGACCGCGGGCCTGGCCGGGCTGGGGCTGAACGTCGAGGACTCGACGATGACCCTGCTGCGCGGGCACTTCGCGATGATGCTGCTCTGCCGCGGTCCCGTCGGCGCCGACCAGATCGAGCGCGCGCTGGCCCCGCTTGCCGACGACAGCGGGCTGGACGTCGCCGTGCGCGCGGTGACGGACGGCCCGGCGACGGCCGGCGCCGGGACCGGCTGGGTGCTGACGGTGCACGGCGGCGACCGGCCCGGCATCGTGTCGGAGGTCGTCGGCGAGGTGGCGGCGGTCGGCGGCAACATCACCGACCTGACCACCCGGTTGGCAGGAGACCTCTACCTGCTCGTCGCCGAGATCGAGCTGCCGGCGGGGGTCGACGCGGATTCCGTCACCGCGTCGATCCGCGAGGCTGCCGCCCGCGTCGGGGTGACGGCCACGCTGCGCGCGAGCGACGCCGACGAGCTGTGATCCCACCCGGGGCGCCCGCGGGTGCCGAGCGCCTCGCTGCCTGGACCGAGGCCGAGCTGGGGGTACAGGGGCGGGTGCGCGACGTCGTACGCGCGCCGGCCGAGGTGCTCTCGACCCGGGGCGCGGACGTCGACCCGACCGCAGGCGAGGTCGTCCAGCTGGCAGCCGACCTGGTGGCGACCATGCGGGTCAGCCCGGGCTGCGTCGGGCTGGCCGCCGATCAGGTCGGGGTTTCCGCGCGGGTGTTCTGCGTCGACGTGACCGACCACCCGAAGACCCGCACGCATCACGGCACCTTCGTGCTGTGCAACGCGGAGGTGGTCGCGTCCAGTCGCAACGAGCGGGCCCGGGAGGGCTGCATGAGCGTGCCCGACCTGACCGGCGACGTGAAGCGTGCGTCCCGCCTGACGGTCCGGGGCCAGCTGCCCGGATCGGGGGAGTGGGTCGAGGTCGCGACCGATGCCTTCGAGGCGCGGGCGCTGCAGCACGAGATCGACCACACCGACGGCCTGCTTTTCCTCGACCGCGTCGCCGGAGCGCACGCGATCTATCCTCGCCAGACCTACCTGTAACGCCCGCCCCCGTATCCCAATCGGTCAGAGGAAGGCGCCTTAAAAGCGCTTCAGTCTGGGTTCGAGCCCCAGCGGGGGCACATGGCACACGAGCACCACCACGAGCACCAGGATCTCAGCCTCGAGGAGCAGCGGGCGTCCCTCACCGCCCGCTTCTGGGACGAGAGGTACGCCGGCAGCGACCGTGTATGGAGCGGCAACCCGAACCTCCGGCTGGTCGAGCAGTCCGCCGACCTGACGCCCGGGACGGCGCTGGACGTGGCGTGCGGCGAGGGCGGCGACGCGATCTGGCTGGCACGGCAGGGTTGGCGCACCACCGCGGCCGACGTCTCCGCCGTGGCCCTGGGCAGGGTGCGCGACCACGCGGCCGCCGCGGGCGTGACCGTCGAGACACTGCCCTGGGACGCGCTGGGCACTGAGACGCCGGGCGGCGGGGCGTCGTACGACCTGGTGACGGTGAGCTTCCTGCACGTGCCGGTCGCGGACTTCGCCGACGTCTACCGCCGGATCGCCGCGGCCGTCGCCCCCGGCGGACGTCTGCTGGTCACCGCGCACCATCCGCACGACGTCGAGAGCGGTGCTCGCGAGTCCCACGGACCCGGCCTGCTCTTCGAGCCGGGCGCGGTGCTCGCCGCGCTCGACGTCGACGCCGGTGGCTGGGACGTCGAGGTGGCCGACACCCCGACGCGCGACCAGGACACCCCCGACGGCCCGCTGCACGTGCGCGACACCGTCGTACGACTGCGCCGGCGCTGACCACGCGGCGCCTGTGGACGAGCACGAGGCCCCCTGGCGGCGCGTCCGCTGACGCGTCAGGCTGCCGACACCTGACAACGAGGAGCGGGCGGCGGCACAATGACGAGCATGAGCACCTGGGGTCCCTTCTTCGCCTACACCGGCGTGGTCGTGGGCCTGTTCGCCTTCATATGGCGGGCGATCGGAGAGCGGCTGGACGGCGTCGAGAGACGGATGGACCGCTTCGAGGGGCGGGTCGACGCGAAGATCGACGGGCTCGAGCAGCGGGTCGACGCGAAGATCGGCGCGTTGGAGCAGCGGCTCGATGAAAGGATCGGTGGGCTGGAGCAGCGGCTGGGAGCGCGGATCGGCGGGCTGGCAGACGTGACCGACCACCGGCTGTCCGCGCTCGAGACCGACATGACGATCATCAAGCAGCACCTCCTGAACACGTCGGCCGCCTGAGGCGTCGACTGCCGTGCACGATGCGCGGGTGGGGCGTAGAACGCGCTGTCGCCCGGGCGGCCTCGTCCGAGGGGGCATTCCGCTACCGGCCGAGCCTCCGCACCACCCGGCCCACGCGGATCCTCGACCTCCGCGCGAACTCGGCACGGCCCGTCACGGTCACCATCACCCGCCGCTGAGCTGGGCCGGTCCGGGAACGTTGCCGGTCCGTCGGGCGTTGACGGGTCAGGGCCATACACTGGCCGAACACATTCGACGGGACATTCCTGGAGGAGACATGCAGAGCAACAACCCGGTGTTCCGCCGCTCGAAGGAGTTCCAGGCGGGCAACGCCTACGGCAACCCGACGTACGCCGGCAACGGCGCTCCCTACCAGGGGTTCGGCGACGCCCCGCAGGCCGCGGCCGGCGGGCAGTACGCCAACCCGACGCACACCGAGTACGGCGCCACCCGGGCCGCCAGTGGCCCGATGACCATCGACTCCGTCGTGCAGACGACCGGCATCACGCTGCTGGTGACGATCCTCGCCGCCGCGATCACCTGGGGCGTCCTGCCGAAGGTCGACGTCGCCGCAGGCACCATCCCGCAGGGCCTGATCGCCGCCGCCATCATCGGCTCCGGTCTGGCGTTCGTCCTGTCGATGGTCAACTCGTTCAAGCGCGTGATCAGCCCGGCGCTGGTGCTGGTCTTCGCGGCGGCCGAGGGTGTCGCGCTCGGCGCCCTGAGCGAGCTCTTCAACGCCGCCTACCCCGGTGTCGTCATCCAGGCCGTGATCGGGACCTTCGCCGCCTTCGCGGGCACGCTCGCGACGTACAAGTTCATGCACATCCACGTCGGCAAGAAGTTCCGCACCATGGTGATGGCGGGCATGTGGGCCGTCATCGGGCTCGGTGTGCTCGAGATGGTGCTCAGCATGTTCGGCACGGGGCTCGGCCTGTTCGGCAGCGGCCCGATCGGCATCCTGTTCGCGGCCGTCGGCCTGGTGCTCGGCGTCTTCATGCTGGTGCTCGACTTCGACTTCGTCGAGCAGGGCGTGCGCAACGGCCTGCCGCGTCGCGAGTCGTGGCGGGCGTCGTTCGCGCTGCTGGTCAGCCTGGTCTGGATCTACACCAACCTGCTCCGCATCCTGGCCGCGCTCCAGCGCAGCTAGTTCTCGGCGCGAGCGCGTCGCCGCGGCCGCTCCCTCGCCGGACTTGCGGGTCTCGGCTCCTCCGGTCACTCGTCCCTCGCTCCCTGCGTCGCCTCGCCCCGCGCGTCCGGCCTCGGTCGCTGCGGCGCCGCGCTGCCGCGCTGACCTTCTGCGCGAGCGCGGCGCCGCTGATCGGCGTCTCGCCTCACTTGGCCCGCCTGCTCGCTCCGGTCGCTGGCGCTCCCTGCGCTCCCGTCCGGACCGCGCTCGGCCTCGCGCCGGCGGCGACGCGCGGCCGGCCTCGGTCGCTGCGGGACCGTGCTGCCGCGTGCCTAGGCGCCCTCGGTCTCCTCGGGAGCCTCGCCCTGGACCTGGGCACGCCGCTGGCGGTGTCGCATCTCCACCCAGAGCCCGCGTACGCCGGCCCGGCGGCCCCCCACCTCGGTGCCGTCGAGCTCGGTACCGGGCTTGCGCACGGCCTCGACCGCGGCGCGGGTGATGGGCAGGACGCCCTCGCCGCGGTAGGCCTCCAGCACGGTCTCGGCCTCGGCCTCCTCGCCCAGCGAGGCGAGCACCGTCGGGATGAGGACGTGCGCGAGCGCGCGGTAGCCCTCGGTGGAGGGGTGGAAGTGGTCGGGGCCGAAGAACAGGCTCGGCGCCGCGGCGAACTCGGGACCGAGGATCGAGCCGATCGAGACCGTGCGCCCGCCGCCCTCGACGACCGCGATCGTCTGCGCGGCGGCCAGCCGGCGCGACCACGAGCGGGCGACCTGGCGCAGAGGGGGAGCGATCGGCTGGACCGTGCCGAGGTCGGGACAGGTGGCCACGACGACGTGGGCGCCGGCGTCGCGGAAGCGGCGCACCACCTCGGAGAGGTGGCGGACCGACTGCGACGGGGACACCGTGTGGGTGACGTCGTTGCCGCCGATGATGATGATCGCGACGTCCGGCTCGATCGGCAGTGCGCGGTCGGTCTGCGCACCCAGGTCGGAGGAGCGGGCCCCGACGACGCAGAACTCCCGCAGGTAGACGCGGCGGTCGGCGTGCTCGGCGACCGCGCTGGCGATCAGCGCGCCCGTGGTCTCCTCGACCCGGTCGACGCCGTACCCGCAGGCGATCGAGTCGCCGAGCAGCGCGATCCGGATCGCGGGGCCGGGGCGGCCGCGGCCGTACCAGCCGGTCGAGTCCGGCGGCGGGTCCTCCCGGACCGGCCCGATGACCTTGCGGGCCAGCTTGGCCTCGCCGACCAGCACGCCGTAGAGCCCGGCGCCGAGCACGGACACGCCACCGCCGCCGTACAGCGCGGCGGCGGCCAGCTTGCGCGCCGCTCCGGTCTTGCTCACGGGGCAACCTTACGGATCGCTCGTTCGGGGCGCGGACGCTCCATCGGGTTGGCACTAGATTCGCACCATGGAGTACGTCGACTCGCTGCTCGACCTCATCGGTGACACCCCGCTCGTCCGGCTCGGCCGGACGCTCGAACTGCCCGGCACGGGCGACGGCGGCGGCGCGCCCGCGGGCCCGCTGGTGCTCGCGAAGGTGGAGTACCTCAACCCCGGCGGCTCGGTGAAGGACCGCATCGCGACGCGGATGATCGACGCCGCCGAGGCGTCCGGCGAGCTACAGCCGGGCGGCACGATCGTCGAGCCGACGTCCGGCAACACCGGTGTGGGCCTGGCGATGGTCGCCCAGCAGCGCGGCTACAAGTGCGTCTTCGTCTGCCCAGACAAGGTCAGCGAGGACAAGCGCAACGTCCTCAAGGCGTACGGGGCCGAGGTGGTCGTCTGCCCGACCGCCGTCGCCCCCGAGCACCCGGACAGCTACTACAACGTCTCCGACCGGCTCTCGTCGCAGCCGGGCGCCTGGAAGCCCGACCAGTACTCCAACCCGAACAACCCGCGCTCCCACTACGAGGAGACCGGCCCGGAGATCTGGCGCCAGACCGAGGGGCGGATCACCCACTTCGTCACCGGCATGGGCACCGGCGGCACGATCTCCGGCGTCGGCCGCTACCTCAAGGAGCAGAACCCCGACGTGCAGGTGATCGGTGCCGACCCGGCGGGCTCGGTCTACTCCGGCGGCACCGGCCGCCCCTATCTGGTCGAGGGCGTGGGCGAGGACTTCTGGCCCGAGACCTACGACCGCGGCGTGGCCGACCGCGTCATCGAGGTGTCCGACGCCGACTCGTTCGCGTTCACCCGTCGGCTGGCGCGCGAGGAGGCGCTCCTGGTGGGCGGCTCCTCGGGAATGGCGGCGTACGCCGCCCGTCAGCTGGCGCGGGAGCTCGCCGCCGAGGGCCGCCCCGACGCGGTGATCGTCGTGCTGCTGCCCGACTCCGGCCGCGGCTACCTCACCAAGGTCTTCAACGACGAGTGGCTCGCGCAGTACGGCTTCGCCACCGGCGCCGAGCGGTCGACGCAGACGGTGGGCGAGGTGCTGCGCGGCAAGACCCACGGCATGCCGGCCCTCGTGCACACCCACCCGAACGAGACCATCGCGGAGACCATCGCCATCCTCCAGGAGTACGGCGTCTCGCAGATGCCCGTCGTACGTGCCGAGCCGCCGATCGTGGCGGCCGAGGTCGCGGGCTCGGTCTCCGATCGCGCCCTCCTCGACGCTCTGTACGCCGGCGACGCCCGCCTGGCCGACTCGGTCGAGCAGCACATGTCCGCGGCCCTGCCCACGATCGGCTCGACCGAGGAGGCGACCGAGGCGGTCGCCCTGCTCGAGGGCGCCGACGCCGTGCTGGTCCACGAGGACGGCAAGCCGATCGGCGTGCTGACCCGGCAGGACCTGCTCGCGTTCCTCGCCAAGGGCTGAGAGAGGGTGGTGGCGTGAGCGACCTGCGACTTCCCGAGGGGATCCGGATCGCCGGCCCCGAGGACGTGCCCGACATCCTGCGGCTGATCCGCGAGCTGGCGACGTACGAGAGGGAGCCGGACGCCGTCGCGACGACCGAGGCGGACATCGAGCGCTGGGTGTTCGGCGCGGACGCCGTGGCGTCCGTGCTGATCGCCGAGAGCGAGGGCCGCGCTGTCGGGATGGCCCTGTGGTTCCGCAACTTCTCGACCTGGACCGGTCAGCCGGGCGTCTACCTCGAGGACCTCTTCGTCGAGCCCGAGCACCGGGGGAGCGGCCTGGGCAAGGCCCTGCTCGTGGCGTTGGCACGGATCGCCGTCGACCGCGGCTACCGGCGGGTCGAGTGGGTGGTCGTCAACTGGAACGCGCCCTCGATCGCCTTCTACGACTCCCTCGGCGCGGTGCCCCAGGACGAGTGGACGTCCTACCGGCTGACCGGCGACGCGCTCGCCCGGCTGGGAGCCTGATCCCGCCTCGGCCCATGCCGGCGACGCGCCCGGAATAGGTTGGGGCTCGCATACAAATCGGGATTGTGGTTACTTGGTTCGGGGCCACGACGACTGTCAGCCGGAACTCCGGGGTTTGATGGGCGCTCCCTAGCGTGGCCGCAGGAGGTGCTCCCGGGCCTGTGTGGAACTTCATCCACGACCGACGGTCGGAGATCGCGTTCAACACCTACCAGCACGCGCTGCTGGTCTTCTACGCCGTGGTGATCGCGACGATCCTGGCGGTCGTCATCGCGGTCGTGATCACCCGCATCCGCGGTCTCGACGTCGCCGCCAACCAGGTCAGCGCGATCGCGCTGACCATCCCGTCCTTCGCCCTGGTCGGCCTGCTGCTGCCGGTCGTGCACCTCGGGCCGACGATCGGGCTCGTCGCGGTCGCCTTCTACGCCGTGTGGCCGATCCTGCGCAACGCGGTGGTCGGGCTCCAGGGCGTCGATCCGATCCTGCTGGAGTCCGCGCGCGGCATGGGCATGAGCGAGGCCACGGTGCTGTGGCGGGTCCGGCTGCCGCTGGCGTGGCCGGTCATCCTCGCCGGCATCCGCATCTCGACCCAGATGTCGATGGGCATCGCCGCGATCGCGTCGTACGCACTGGGTCCCGGCCTCGGCACGTACATCTTCACCGGCCTGAGCAAGGGCGGCGTCGCCGCGAACGGCCTCAACTACACGGTCGTCGCCATCGTGGGCATCGTCGTCGTCGCGCTGATCGCCGACGGCCTGCTCGTGCTGCTCGGCCGCCTCACCGTCTCGAAGGGGATCCGCTGATGTCCGACACCACCCGGCCGGTCGAGGCCACCCAGACTCAGGCCGAGCCGCCCGGCGCCTCCGGGCCCGGCGAGGTCAGCGGCGCCGAGATCGTCCTGACCGACGTCGTCAAGAGGTACGCCGGACAGGACGCCGCCGCTGTCGGCGGACTCACCCTCACCATCCCCGCGGGCGAGATCGTCATGTTCGTCGGGCCGTCCGGCTGCGGCAAGACGACCTCGCTGAAGATGATCAACCGCCTCATCGAGCCGACCTCCGGCACGATCGAGATCGCCGGCAAGGACATCCGCACGCAGAGCGAGAACCAGCTGCGCCGCCAGATCGGCTACGTCATCCAGGGCGGCAGCCTGTTCCCGCACATGACGGTCGAGAAGAACATCGCGATCGTGCCCAAGCTGCTGGGCTGGGACCGCAGCCGCATCCACGACCGGGTGACCGAGCTGCTCGACCTGGTCGGCCTCGACCCCGAGCGCTACCGCAACCGCCATCCGCGCGAGCTGTCCGGCGGCCAGCAGCAGCGGGTCGGCGTGGCCCGCGGGCTGGCGGCCGACCCGCCCGTCGTACTCATGGACGAGCCGTTCGGAGCGGTCGACCCGATCACGCGACAGCGGCTGCAGGACGAGCTCCTCAGCATCCAGCGCGAGCTGCACAAGACGATCGTCTGCGTCACCCACGACATCGACGAGGCCATCAAGCTCGGCGACCGGATCGTGATCCTGCGGGAGGGCGCGGAGGTCGCGCAGTACGACACCCCGGAGGTCGTCCTGAGCGCGCCGGCCGACGACTTCGTCGCCGACTTCGTGGGCGCGGGGTCCTCGCTCAAGGCGTTGAGCCTGGCGCGGGTCGAGGACATCGAGCTGCGCCACCCGACCACGGCGAAGGTGGGCGACGCGGTCGCGAAGGTCACCGAGCAGGCGCGTGCGAACGGCGACACCGCGGTCGTGGTCCTCGACGATCGCGGCAGGCCCGTCGGGTGGCCGTGGCTGCGTCAGCTGCGCGGCGACCGGATCGTGCGCCCGGAGGGCGAGCTGATCGACGTGGACATCCGCTCCACCCTCAACGACGCGCTGGACAGCATGCTCAGCAGCAGCCACGGCGCAGCGGTGGTGACCGGGGAGCGCGACCAGTACCTCGGGGTCGTCGACTTCGACGCGGTCACGACGCACATCCGCCTCCTCGAGGAGCAGCGCGGTGAGTAGGCGCGGCATCGTCGTCGAGCTCCTCGTGCCCGTCGTGCTGGTGGTCCTGATCCTCGGCGGCTACGTCTGGTGGCGCGAGACCGCGAACCTCAACCCGACCGAGCTGCGCCAGCTCGACTGGGCGACGATCCGCGGCGAGGCCTGGGAGCACATCAAGCTCACGGTGGTCTCGTCGGTGCTCGTGGTCCTGATCGCCGTACCTCTCGGTGTGGTGCTGACCAGGCGCGGGATGACGTGGCTCTCGCCGATCGCCGTCGGCATCGCGAACATCGGGCAGTCCGCGCCGTCGATCGGGCTGATCGTGCTGTTCTACATCTGGCTCAACGTCCACCCGTTCTGGACCGGCTTCCGGGTCACGGTGCTGACCCTCACGCTGTACGGCATCCTGCCGGTGCTGCGCAACACCATCACCGGTCTGCGCGGGGTCGACCGGACGCTCGTCGAGGCCGCTCGCGGACTCGGCATGTCCGCCCCGGCGCGGCTGTTGCGCGTCGAGCTGCCGCTCGCCCTCCCGGTCATCATGGCCGGCGTCCGCACCACCCTGATCCTGGTCGTCGGCACGGCCACCCTGGCGACGTTCATCGACGGCGGCGGCCTCGGCGACACGATCAACTCCGGCATCCAGCTCTACCAGTTCAGCGTGATGGTCGCGGGCGCCGTTCTCGTCGTCGCGCTCGCGCTCGTCGTCGAGTGGGTCGGGCGTGTGCTCGAGCTCGTCATCCGGCCGAGGGGGGTGTGAGCATGCGGCGCAGGATCATAGGCCTGGTCGCGCTCGGCCTCGCCCTGCTGCTGGCCGGCTGCGGCGGCCTGGCGACCGCCGGCGGCCCGATCCCGACCGGCAGGCTCAGGGGCCCGCTGACGCACGTCAAGCGGCTCAACGGCGCGAGCATCTCGATCGGCTCGAAGAACTTCAGCGAGAGCATCACCCTCGGAAAGATGGCGCTGATCCTGTTCAAGTCCGCCGGTGCGCAGGTCACCGACCTGACCAACATCCCCGGCAGTGCCTCCGCCCGGCAGGCGCACCTCGACGGCGACATCGACGCCATGTGGGACTACACCGGGACGGCCTGGCTGGAGTACCTCGGGCAGCAGAAGGCGATCAAGGACTCGCACAAGCAGTACGAGGCCGTCCGCGAGATGGACCTCAGGAAGAACGACCTCGTCTGGCTGCCGCCGGCACCCATGAACAACACCTACGCGATGGCGGTCACGCAGGCGTCGGCGAAGAAGTGGGGCCTGTCCAAGCTCTCCGACATCAAGAAGGTGCCGGTCGCCCAGCGGACGTTCTGCCTCGAGACCGAGTTCCGCAACCGCAACGACGGCTTCGTGCCGATGCTGAAGACCTACGGCCTCTCGCTCGGCACCGACGTACCGGAGAAGAACATCAAGCTCTTCCAGGCCGGCGTCATCTACGACGCGACGGCGGCCGGCAGCTGCACCTTCGGCGAGGTCTACACGACCGACGGTCGCATCGTCGCGCTGAACCTGAAGGTGCTGAAGGACGACAAGCGGTTCTTCCCCAACTACAACGTCTCGCTCGTCGTACGACGGTCGGTGATGAAGCGCTATCCGCAGATCGCGAAGATCATCGCGCCGGTGGCGAAGAAGCTGACCACGGCGACCCTCCTCAAGCTCAACGCCGAGGTCGACGTCGACGGCCGCGAGCCGACCGACGTCGCCTACGACTGGCTCAAGAAGGAGGGCTTCGTCTCCTGATCGCCGCTCAGGCCGGTCGGGCCTGTGCCTCCCCCGGCACGTAGTAGCGGCAGGAGTGGTGCCGCTCGAAGCCGAGGCCGTCGTACAGGGCGCGCGCGGGGGCGTTGGTGACCTCGACGTGCAGCCACGCGGTCATCGCGCCCCGCTCGGCGCCCCACTCGAGCAGCTCGGCCATGAGCGCGGTGGCGATGCCGCGGCGGCGGTGAGCGGGATCGACCAGCAGGCCGTGGATGCCGATCCAGTCGCGGTCGACCGCAGCCTCGCCCTCGCCGATCGGATCGCAGCCCGTGCCGACGGTCGCGACCGCGCGGTCGCCGCTGACCGCGAGCTCGACCGGCGTCGTCGGCGGCGCGAGGCCGCGTCGTACGCGGGCGACGGAGGCGACCAGGAAGTCGGCGTCGCCGGTCTCGTCGTGCACCCAGCCGAGCGAGCGCACGCCGTCCTCGACCTCGCCGTCCGCCTCCACCTGCAGGTACGCCGGTCGCTCCCGGCCGGCGTAGAACGCGACGACCCGCTCGGCGGCCTCGGCGAGCGGCACACCGGGGTCGCCGATCGCCAGGCACGAGCTGGCCCGCCGTCGCGGCCGCCCGACCGGGGCGGCGTCGTGGCGCAAAACCCACTCGCCGAGCGGTGTCGTGGTGACCCGCGACCACAGCCCGGCGGTCCGGAGCTCGGCGTCACGCGCGGAGACCCGGCCGCGGACCGACGTACGCGCAGGCACCGGCTTGCCGGAGACCAGGAGGTCGAGCGGGATCGTGACCGCGGCGCCGTCGTCGGGCTGCACGACCACGGCGTCGTCGTGCCACGCGAGGCACACACCGAGCAGGTCGGTCATGGCCGGCCCGCCGGTGGGCCCCGTCTGGCCCGGCAGCAGCCGGCGTACGACGACGCGCTGCCCGACGACGTGCGGTCCGAGCAGGTGCCGACCCGGTGCTGCCTCGGGAGGATGTCCCGATCCGTGGGGTCGTGGCGTCTGGGGCACGGTCGGATACTAAGGTGGCCAGCGACACGAAACAGTTTCGTGGACCCTCAGACGCTGCAGTTCCTCAGGAGGATCCGATGACCTACGTCATCTCCCAGCCGTGTGTCGACGTCAAGGACCGCGCATGCGTGGACGAGTGCCCCGTCGACTGCATCTACGAGGGCAAGCGGATGCTCTACATCCACCCCGACGAGTGCGTCGACTGCGGCGCCTGTGAGCCGGTCTGCCCGGTCGAGGCGATCTTCTACGAGGACGACGTGCCGGCGGAGTGGAAGGACTACTACGACGCCAACGTGAAGTTCTTCGACGACCTCGGCTCGCCCGGCGGCGCCGCCAAGATGGGCGAGATCGACAAGGACGCCGACTTCATCGCGGCCCTCGAGCCGCAGAACCAGGACCACTGATCGTGTCGAGCACCGGCCCGGTCTCGGGCCGGTTGCCCGACTTCCCCTGGGACAAGCTCGCGCCGTACGCCGAGCGGGCCCGTGCCCACGCAGACGGCATCGTCGACCTCTCGGTCGGCACCCCCGTCGACCCGACGCCCGAGGTCGCGCGGGCCGCGCTCCGCGCCGCCGCCGACTCCCCGGGCTACCCGACCACCATCGGCCTCCCGCAGACGCGGCAGGCGATCAGCGACTGGTTCGCGCGCGTCCACGGGGTGATCGGTCTGGGGCTCGACCAGGTCCTGCCCGTCGTCGGCACCAAGGAGCTGATCTCGCAGCTGGCGCTGCACCTCGGGGTCGGCCCCGGCGACCTCGTGGGCTTCCCGGAGGCCGCCTACCCGACGTACGAGGTGGGGGCGGTGCTCGCCGGCGCGACCCCGGTCGCGACCGACGCGCTGATGACCTTCGGCCCGCAGACGCCGAAGCTGTTCTGGCTCAACAGCCCGTCGAATCCGACCGGCCGCATCCTGCCGCCGGACCACCTGCGCAAGGTCGTCGACTGGTGCCGTGAGCGCGGCGTCGTGCTCGTGTCCGACGAGTGCTACCTCGACTGCGTGTGGGAGGGCGAGGCCGTCTCGGTCCTGCACCCCTCGATCTCCGGTGGATCGACCGAGGGCATCCTCGTCGTCCACTCGCTCTCGAAGCGCTCCAACCTGGCGGGCTACCGCGGCGGCTTCGTCGCCGGCGACGCGGTGCTGGTCAAGGAGCTGCTCGAGGTCCGCAAGAACCTCGGCCTGATCGTCCCCGGCCCCGTCCAGCACGTCATGGCGGCGGTGTACGCCGACGACGAGCACGCCGTCGAGCAGCACGCCCGGTACGCCGCCCGGCGTACCCGGCTGAAGGCGGCGCTCGAGACCGCCGGGTTCACCGTCGATCACTCCGAGGCGGCGCTCTACCTCTGGTCCACCCGCGGTGAGGACTGCTGGAAGACGGTGTCGGACCTCGCCGAGCTCGGCATCCTCGCGGCGCCCGGCGACTTCTACGGTCGCGCGGGGCGGCAGCACGTCAGGATCGCGATCACCGCGACCGACGAGCGCGTCGATGCGGCCGTCGCGCGCTTGGGCGCCCTCAGCTGAACACCTCTACGCGGACCTGGGAGTCGCCGACGCCGGGGTCGGACTCCCAGCCCTTGCCGCCGGCGTGCCAGGTCTTGTGGTCGAAGCCGACCGAGCGGATCTGGAGCCGGCTCGCGTTGCCGACGAGGTACTGCGCGAGCGCCCAGCCGTAGACGCTGCGCTCGGCGTGGCCGGAGATCCCGGCCAGCAGCACGGTGCCGTCGCCGTGGGGCCCCTTGCGGATGTCCAGCCCGCCGAAGCGCATCCGCAGGTCGTGTCGTACGGCGATCGCGCGGCCGCTCAGGCCGCCCGCGGCGTGCACCGCGTCGGCGGTCGGCGCGGCTCCGGAGAGGTCGCAGGTGAAGGCGGCGGGGGAGTAGCCGGTCAGCGCCGAGGCGAGGGTGCGGGCGTCGTCCTCGTGCGCTGCGTAGGCGTCCGGGTACGCCGACCGCTGCACCCGCTGGGCGGCGACGGTGATGTCCATCGACTCATAGCCCCGGACCTTCTCGAGCGCGTCGAAGAACCTGTTGGTGGCGTACACCCGGTTGAGCAGCTGCTTGCGGCTTCCCCAGCCCTGCGACGGCCGCTGCTGGAACAGGCCGACCGAGTCGCGGTCGCCCGCGGTGAGGTTGGTGAGCTTCGACTCCTGCATCGCCGTGGCGAGCGCGATCGAGGTCGCCCGGGCGGGCATGCCGCGGCGCATCGCGATCGAGGCGATCAGCGTGGCGTTCTCCGCCTGCTCTCCGGTGACGTCGACGCTGTAGCCGTCGACGGTGGCGGTGCAGTCACCGGTCGGTCCGAAGCCCAGGTCGTTGGTCGACCTGAGCACGCCGAGGCCCACCCCGGCGATCACCGCGAGCACGGCGAGACCGAGGAGGATCGAGAACAGGCGCTTGGACACGGCTCCAGTGTGCGGGAGTGGGTGAAGCGGGCGGGTCAGTTGGCGTGCAGCGCGGCGTTGAGGGCGATCCCCTCGCCCTGCCACGGGACGGCCTCGACGGCACCGGTCTGGGAGTTGCGGCGGAACAGCACGTTGCTGGCGCCGGAGAGCTCGCGGGCCTTGGTCACGCGCGGCTCCTTGCCGGGCTCGAGCACGCTCACCTTGGTGCCGGCGGTGACGTAGCAGCCGGCCTCCACGACGCAGTCGTCGCCGAGGGAGATGCCGAGGCCGGAGTTGGCGCCGAGCAGGCAGCGCTCGCCGATCGAGACGACCTCCTTGCCGCCGCCGGAGAGGGTGCCCATGATCGAGGCGCCGCCGCCGACGTCGGAGCCGTCGCCCACGACCACACCGGCAGAGATGCGGCCCTCGACCATCGAGGCGCCGAGCGTGCCGGCGTTGAAGTTCACGAAGCCCTCGTGCATGACCGTCGTGCCGTCGGCCAGGTGGGCCCCGAGTCGGACCCGGTCGGCGTCGGCGATGCGAACGCCGGTCGGCAGGACGTAGTCGACCATCCGCGGGAACTTGTCGACGCCGTGGACGGAGACGTGCTGGCCGGTGGCCCGCAGCCGCGCGCGAGTGAGCTCGAAGCCCTCGACCGCGCACGGGCCGGCAGAGGTCCACACGACGTTCGCGAGCAGGCCGAACTGGCCCTCGAGGTTCAGCCCGTGGGGCCGGACCAGGCGGGCGGACAGCAGGTGGAGCCGCAGCCAGACGTCCTCCGACGTCGTCGGGGCGGTGTCGAGGTCGGCGATCTCGACGAGCGTGACCTTGCGGGTCACGCCCCGGGCCGCGTCGTCGCCCTCGAGGGCGGTCAGCTCGGCAGGCGCCGTCGCCTCGGCGGGCTTCCCGCCCAGCGCGGGGGAGGGGAACCATGCGTCGAGGACGGTCCCGTTGGCGTCGTACGTCGTCAGGCCGAAGGCCCAGGCGCTGCTGCTCACGTGGCGTGAGTCTAGAGGCTCACTCCGAAAGGATCGCCAGCTGGCGGCTCTGGGCGATCAGCCGACCCTGCTCGTCCCAGAGCTCGGCGTCCTCGTCGTGGTAGCCCGCGATGACGTGTCGGGTGACCACGTGGCCGAGCGCCCAGCCGCCGGCGGGGATCTCGGGGCGGCGGCGGTAGTGGACGGTGAGCTGGATGGTCGCCGAGGCGAGGTGCCCGATCTCGGCGGTCACCGGCGGGAAGGCGTCGACCATCGCGCCGGCGAGCATGGCGTCGATCGGACGCCGGTCGGCCGCGCGGATCCAGCACAGCGACTCGGTCGTGCCGCTCGGCGCACCCTCGAGCCAGCCGGGGATCGAGGCCGCGCGGTAGGTGTAGCGGTCCAGGATCGGCACCATCCGGCCGGGCATCAGCGTGCCGAGGTCGGCGCACACGTCCGGCGGCGGCATCTCGGGCGCGGCGTGCGGGAGATGCTCGGTGCTGCCGGCGGCGTCCCAGTCGTGGGCGCTCACCACGGCGTGCGCGATCTCCTTGCCGTCCTGGGTCAGCAGGGCGTCGTACGTCGAGACGCGGCGGCCCCGCCGCACCTGGTGGACCCGGATGTCGGCCGCTCCGGCGTGGGCGGGCCGGAAGTAGGTGACGGCGATCGTCAACGGGTCGGGATGGCCGGTCGGCGCCGCCTCGAACATCGTCGCGTGCTGCAGCAGCGCGAGGATGTAGCCGCCGTTGGGTGTTTTGTTCGCGGTGTCCCAGTCGCTGGTCAGGTCGACGCGGTAGAGGCCGTCGCCGAGCGGCTCGGTCGCGACGGCGCTGTCGAGGAGGTAGGTCACCCGCCCATCCTCGCCGTTCTCCACAGGCGTCCGCCGTCGGACCCCCTTTTGTCGGTGCCGGCGGCGAACGTTGGTCGTGCCCGATCCCGGGTCCAGAATGGTAGGAGCGTCGATGTGCCCGTGCCCGAGTCCGTGCCCGAGGGAGTCGCAATGTCCGTCCCGGTCGAGGAGCCGCTACGACGGGTCCGCATGTCCTGGGAGGAGTTCCTGGCGCTGCCGCCGAAGCCGAGGAACGAATGGGTCGACGGCGAGGTCGTCATCATGATGGCGCCGGTGAGCTACGCCCACGGCAGGGCGGCGACGCGTCTGGTCGCTCTGCTGGCACGACTGTTCCCGGAGCACGGGGTCGTGACCGAGGTCGGCCTCTGGCTGCCACGCAACCGGCTGCGAGCCCCTGACGTGATGCTGGTCGCCGAGCCGCCCGACGGGGACTACGTGCGCGACCCGCCCCCGCTCGTCGCGGAGGTCGTCTCGCCCTCGACCCGCTCTGAGGACATCGTCCGGAAGGCGGCGGAGTACGCCGAGGGCGGAGTGGGGCAGTACTGGATCGTGGACCCCGCGCTCCGAACGATCGACGTGCTCGTGAACGTCGACGGCGCATGGCGTTCGCGGGCCCACCTCGACGACACACGGCCGACGGCGGAGGTCGAGCTGGCCGGGGTCGTCGTACCTCTCGACCTGCGGCAGATCCTGCCGCCCTGATCTGGTTGGCGGTGGGGCGGGCGTACGCCGTACCCTTGGGCGCACAGGCGCTCGAGCCGTCATCAGCGGCGAGCCCGGGGAAGAAAGCTCCCGAGCAAGTAGAACCCCGCGGGTAGGCCCGTCACAGCCGACGTGAAGTGGTCGACATCGGTGGTCGAGGAGGTCGCGCAGCGACCGTCTCGAGGCCCGTCGGCAAGCCAGGTGGTACCGCGGCGGAAGTCGTCCTGGCGGCCCGACGAGACCGACCAGCGCAGGAGCCAGCAGATGACCTATCCGAAGGTCACCACCGACGCGACCAACCAGGTCCCGGCGTCCCCGAAGTTCCCCTCCATCGAGGAGCGGGTGCTGGCCTACTGGGCCGAGGACGACACCTTCCGCGCCTCGGTCGACCAGCGCGACCCCGGCGCCGACGGCGAGAACGAGTTCGTCTTCTACGACGGTCCGCCGTTCGCCAACGGGCTGCCGCACTACG
Organism: Nocardioidaceae bacterium; assembly: GCA_009780515.1. Classification (GTDB taxonomy): domain Bacteria; phylum Actinomycetota; class Actinomycetes; order Propionibacteriales; family Nocardioidaceae; genus Nocardioides. The sequence continues at coordinate 22,406 of WQZX01000024.1, forward strand.
GCCACCTGCTGACCGGCTACGTCAAGGACATCGTGCCGCGCTACCAGACGATGCGCGGCAAGCGCGTCGAGCGCCGCTTCGGCTGGGACACCCACGGCCTGCCCGCCGAGCTCGAGGCGATGCGGCTCAACGGGATCAAGACGACCGACGAGATCGTCGCGATGGGAATCGACAGGTTCAACGCCGCGTGCCGCGCGTCGGTGATGAAGTACGCCGACGAGTGGCGCTCCTACGTCACCCGCCAGGCGCGCTGGGTCGACTTCGACAACGACTACAAGACCATGACGCCGGCCTTCATGGAGTCGGTGCTGTGGGCGTTCAAGGGCCTCTACGACAAGGGCCTGGTCTACGAGGGCTTCCGCGTCCTGCCCTACTGCTGGCAGGACGAGACCCCGCTGTCCAACCACGAGCTGCGGATGGACGACGACGTCTACAAGATGCGTCAGGATCCCGCGGTCACGGTGGGCTTCGAGGTGACCACGCCCGGTGACTTCGCCGGCGCGAAGCTGCTGATCTGGACCACCACGCCGTGGACGCTGCCGAGCAACCTGGCCGTCATGGTCGGCTCCGACATCGACTACGTCATGGTCGAGGACTACTCGGTCCGCTACGTCCTGGCCGAGGCACGGCTGTCGTCGTACTCCCGCGAGCTGGGCGAGGAGCCCACCGTGGTGTGGCGCGGCAAGGGCACGGACCTGCTCGCCCTGACCTACGCGCCGCCGTTCTCCTACTACGCGGGCCACGACAAGGCGTTCCGCGTCGTCGCCGCCGACGAGGCGGTCACGACCGACTCCGGTACCGGCCTGGTCCACTCCGCCGGCGCCTTCGGTGAGGTCGACAAGGAGATCACCGACCGCGAGGGAATCGCCCCGGTCATGCCGGTCGGCAAGGACGGCCGCTTCACCGCGCCCGTCACCGAGTACGCCGGCATGCAGGTCTTCGACGCCAACCTGCAGATCATCGACCACCTCAAGAGCGCCGGCGGCGCGGTCACGCCCGGCACGGTCCTGCTCCGCCGTGAGACCTACGACCACTCCTACCCGCACTGCTGGCGCTGCCGGCAGCCGCTGATCTACAAGGGCGTGGAGTCCTGGTTCGTCGAGGTCACCAAGCTCAAGGACCGGATGGGCGAGCTCAACCAGCAGATCCGCTGGGTGCCCGAGCACATCAAGGACGGCCAGTTCGGCAAGTGGCTGGCCAACGCCCGCGACTGGTCGATCACCCGCAACCGGTTCTGGGGCAGCCCGGTGCCGGTGTGGAAGTCCGACGACCCGGCGTACCCCCGCGTCGACGTGTACGGCTCCTTCGATGAGATCGAGCGCGACTTCGGCCGGCTTCCGCTCAACGCCGAGGGCGAGCCGGACCTGCACCGGCCGTGGGTCGACGACCTGGCCCGGCCCAACCCCGACGACCCGACCGGTCGCTCGACGATGCGGCGGGTGAGCGACGTGCTCGACGTGTGGTTCGACTCGGGGTCGATGTCCTACGGGCAGGTCCACTACCCGTTCGAGAACAAGGAGTGGTTCGAGAACCACTTCCCGGCCGACTTCATCGTCGAGTACATCGGCCAGACCCGTGGCTGGTTCTACACGCTGCACATCCTGGCGACCGCGCTGTTCGACAAACCGGCGTTCCAGTCCTGCATCAGCCACGGCATCGTGCTCGGCTCCGACGGCAACAAGATGTCGAAGTCGCTGCGCAACTACCCCGACGTCTCCGAGGTCTTCGAGCGCGACGGCGCCGACGCGATGCGCTGGTTCCTGATGGCGAGCCCGATCCTGCGCGGCGGCAACCTGGTCGTCACCGAGCAGGGCATCCGCGACGCCGTGCGCCAGGTGATGATCCCGCTCTGGAACACCTGGTACTTCTTCGCGCTCTACGCCAACGCCGAGGGCTACACCGCCGAGCGTCGTACCGACTCGACCGACCCGCTCGACCGCTACCTGCTCGCCAAGACCCGCCAGTACGTCGAGCAGATGACCGTCGAGCTCGACGACTACGCCGTCGCCGACGCGTGCGACACCACGCGGACGTTCATCGACGTGCTGACCAACTGGTACGTCCGCCGCTCCCGCGAGCGGTTCTGGGAGGGCAAGGCCGAGGCGTTCGAGACGCTGGCCGCGGTGCTCGACGTGGTCTGCCGCGCCGTCGCGCCGCTGCTCCCGCTCGTGAGCGAGGAGATCTGGCGCGGCCTGACCGGCGACCGCTCGGTGCACCTCGCCGACTGGCCCGACGTCTCGGCGCTGCCGCAGGACGACGCGCTGGTCGCGGCGATGGACGAGGTGCGCGCGGTGTGCTCGTCGACCTCCGCGCTGCGCAAGGCCGCGCGGCTGCGCAACCGGCTGCCGCTGGCCACGCTGACCGTGGTCGTCGACGACCCGGCCGCGCTCTCGGACTTCGCCGACATCGTCGCCGACGAGATCAACGTGAAGTCGGTCCGCCTCGTCACGGCCGGGTCCGACGAGGCCGCCGGCTACGGCGTCGAGCAGAAGCTGACCGTCAACGCGCGGGCAGCCGGCCCGCGCCTGGGCCGCGACGTGCAGCTCGCGATCAAGGGCTCCAAGGCCGGTGACTGGACCGTGGACGCCTCCGGTGCCGTCGTCGCGGGCGGCCTCGCGCTGGTCGAGGGCGAGTACACCCTCGAGACCGTCGCCGGCGCCGCCTCGGACGACGTCGCGGTCGGCATGCTGCCCACCGGCGGATTCGTCGTGCTCGACACCGTCGTCACCCCCGACCTCGCCGAGGAGGGTCTCGCCCGCGACCTCGTCCGCGCGATCCAGCAGGAGCGCAAGGACACCGGCCTCGAAGTCACCGACCGCATCTCGCTGACGATCACCGGCTCCGCCGCCGTGCTCTCCGCCGCCCGCACCCACGAGCGCCTCATCGCCGACGAGACCCTCGCGACGTCGTACGCCGTCGTACCCGGCGATGTCATGGGCACCCCGGTCAGCGTGGGTGACGGTGAGGAGGCGGGGATCCGGGTCGACCGGCCGTGACAGTTTCACCGGCCGGCCGGTGGATCTCTCACCTGGACGAGAAAGGTTCGTCGTCCCAGTGACAGTTTCACCGGCCGGCCGGTGAAACTGTCACAGGCGCAGAGATGCTCAGTCTGGCGGATCAAGCTGCGTCGCGAAAAGCGCCAGATCAGCGCCCCCGGCCCTGGCTTGGGCGGACGGCGAGGACGGCGAGGAGCCGTTTCCACCGCAGCGGCTCATCGCCATGCTGAGCGCTGTGGTGACGAGCCATCTGGCGACCGTCGCGGTCGCGGACCAGCTGGCTCCGGACATGGTCGTCGAAGGCATCGGGCCGATGTCGGTCGCTCTCGAGACCCCTGGTGTCCCGCCCGACGCGAGGTGGCAGGCGTCGCCGCACGTCGTCGCCGCGGTCGTGAGGCTGGTCGAGCAGTCGGGTGCTCGCAACACCGTCGCCGCGGCCTGCGCATGGGCGGTTCAGGACGACGACACGACCCTCGACGCACGGGGATCGTTGGCATCGATGGGTTGCCGCAGCGCCGCGATGTTCCCGCCGGTGCTGGCCGTCGTGTCCAAGGCGACGGCAAGTCGGCTGCTCGTCGCGCTCAGCTACGCGGGCGCGCCGGCGACGGTCCTCCAACAGTGGCTGACCACGATCTCGACGCTGCTGACCCACCGCGCGTCGATCACGGGCGAGGTCGCGGAGTCCGTCCTGCGAGCTGGCGCGCCCTTCATGCCGCGACTTCCAGACGTCGCGAACCGGCCGCTCGGCACCTGAGGCGCCAGATCCACCGACCCCTCGCTACTGCGCGCCACCACACGGGCGCGCTCGCTGCGTTGCGGTCGCTCGATGGTGCAACCAGTCCGCCGTCGCGCCCGGGTCTGAACGAAGTGGCCCTGGCGGTCACACCCGTCTGGTGACGCTCGCGACGCGAGGAACCGGCGGAATCCGGGCCGAGGTCGAGCGGCTCAGGCGAGCCCCAGGCGGCCCGCGAGCTTGTCGAGGTAGGCGAGCACGGCCGTCTCGTCGGCATCCGGCACACCCCAGATCAGCTCGGTGGCCCGGGCGGCGGTCCAGTCGGCGAGGTCCTCGGTCGTCGGCTTCTTCGCGACGAGGATGCGGACGTCGGGGTCGCCGTCACGGCCCGCATCGGCCCACTCCTTGCGCAGGGCCTCGGTCTTGGCGGCGATGTCGGTCTCGATGGGCGTCGTCATCCAGCCGTCGGCGTACGACGCGATCCACCGCAGCGTCTTGGGGCCGCCGCCCGCGCCGATGACGACGGGGATGCGGCCCTGCGGCGGCTTGGGGTAGGCCCAGCTGGGGCCGAAGCTCACGAACTCGCCGTCGTACGACGCCTCCTCCTCGGTCCACAGCGACCGCATCGCCTCGAGGTACTCCTTGAGCACGGTGCGGCGCCTCCCGGCGGGGACGTGGTGATCGGCGAGCTCGTCGGTGTTCCAGCCGAAGCCGGCGCCGATGGACACGCGGCCTCCGGACAGGTGGTCTAGCGTCGCGATCGTCTTGGCAAGCGTGATCGGGTCCGACTCCACCGGCAGGGCGACGGCGGTCGACAGGCCGATCCGCGACGTCACCGCGGCGCAGGTCGCCAGCGTCACCCAGGGATCCAGCGTGCGGAGGTAGCGGTCGTCGGGCAGGTCCTCGCCGCCGGTGGGGTGGAGCGCGTCGCGGCGTACCGGGATGTGGGTGTGCTCGGGCACGTAGATCGTGTCGAAGCCGCGCTCCTCCGCCGCCTTCGCGAGGGTGGCGGGCGCGATGCCGCGGTCGGAGGTGAAGAGCACGATGCCGTTGCGCATGGCTGCACCCTAACTAGAACACGTTCTACTTACTAGTGCTGCTTGACTGGACCCGTGGACCCGCTCGACCTGACCGATGTCGTCTCCCTGACCGAGCAGCTCGTCGACATCGAGTCGGTGAGCCTCGGCGAGCAGCGGATCGCCGACCTGGTCGAGCGTGCGCTGACCGGCCGCGACCACCTCACCGTCCAGCGCTTCGGCAACACCATCGTCGCGCGCACCGATCTCGGTCGCGCCGAACGCGTGATCCTGGCCGGCCACCTCGACACGGTCCCGGTCAACGACAACCTCCCGAGCCGCAACGACGGCGAGTACCTCCACGGCCTCGGCGCCACCGACATGAAGGGCGGCGACGCGGTCATCATCAAGCTCGCCGCCGAGCTGACCGAGCCCAACCGCGACCTCACCTACGTCCTGTACGACGCCGAGGAGATCGCGGCGATCCACAACGGGCTCGGCAAGCTGGCCGCCTCCCACCCCGAGCTGCTCGAGGCCGACTTCGCGATCCTGATGGAGTCCTCGCGGGCCGAGGTGGAGGCCGGCTGCCAGGGCACGCTCCGCGTCGAGATCCGTACGACGGGGGAGCGGGCCCACTCCGCGCGCTCCTGGACCGGCAGCAACGCCATCCACGCCGCCGCGCCGATCCTCGCCACGCTGGCGTCGTACGAGCCGCGGCGACCGGTCATCGATGGCCTGGAGTACCGAGAGGGCCTCAACGCGGTGGCGATCTCCGGCGGAGTCGCCGGCAACGTGATCCCCGACGAGTGCGTCGTGACGGTCAACTACCGCTTCGCCCCTGACCTCAGCGAGGAGCAGGCGCTCGCGCACGTGCACGAGGTCTTCCCCGGCTACGACATCACCGTCACCGACACCTCGCCCGGTGCGCTGCCCGGCCTCGAACGCCCGGCCGCGAGGGAGTTCCTCGCGGCGGTCGGCACCCCGGTCAGCCCGAAGTTCGGCTGGACCGACGTCGCCCGCTTCAGCGCGCTCGGCATCCCGGCGGTCAACTACGGCCCCGGCGATGCCTCCTTCGCCCACAAGCGGGACGAGAAGGTGCTGATCTCTCGGATCCGCCAGTGCGAGCAGGGCCTTCGTGCTTGGCTCACCTCGACCGAACCAGCAGACCAGCAGGAGGCTCCTCGATGACCCGTCGATCCAAGCCCGGCCCCCGGCCCGGGAAGGCCACCGTGCCGGGCAGCACCTCCGACCAGCGGCTGCTCGACAGTCGCGGCGATGCCGACTGGGTGCACACCGATCCGTGGCGGGTGCTGAAGATCCAGGCGGAGTTCGTCGAGGGCTTCAACGACCTGGCCGAGGTCGGTCCGGCGATCTCGATCTTCGGCTCGGCCCGGCTCGCTCCCGAGCACCCGGGATACCAGCTCGGGGTCAAGATCGGCGCGGCGCTGGCCGACGCCGGCTTCACCGTCATCACCGGCGGCGGACCGGGTGCGATGGAGGCCGCCAACAAGGGCGCCGCCGAGGCGGGCGGCCACAGCCTCGGTCTGGGGATCGAGCTGCCCTTCGAGGCGAGCTTGAACCCCTACGTCACCTTCGGCCTGGACTTCCGCTACTTCTTCGTCCGCAAGACCATGTTCGTGAAGTACTCCCAGGGCTACGTCGTCCTGCCCGGCGGCGTCGGCACCCTCGACGAGCTCTTCGAGGCCATGACGCTGGTGCAGACCAAGAAGGTCACCCAGTTCCCGATCGTCCTGCTCGGCGTCGACTACTGGAGCGGCCTGCTCGACTGGATGAAGGGCAGCATGCTGTCCGACGGCCGGATCAAGCAGTCCGACATCGACATGCTGACCGTGACCGACGACGTCGACGAGGCCGTCGCGCTGATGGTGGCCGCCCGCGACGGACACGCGTGAGCGGGAGGTGTCCGCGCCGATGATGTGGGTCTTCGCGATCCTGATCGTGCTGGCCATGGGCGTCGTCGCCATGCTCGCCACCGGCCGCGGCGAGCCGATGCGCCGGGCGTACGACGACCGCCCCGACTCCGTCGTACCGGCCGATCGCCGGATCCTCGCCGAGGACCTCGCCAAGGTCCGCTTCCCGCTGGCGGTTCGCGGCTACCGGATGTCCGAGGTCGACGCGCTGCTGCAGCGACTGGCTCGAGAGATGGCGCCGCCGCCGGAGCCGTCGCCGGACGTCGCTCCCGAGATCTCGCCCACCGCGGAGCCCGAGGTCGGGGACGAGACGGCCGACGAGACGGTCGACGAGACGGTGGCCGACGAGCCCGCAGGCATCCCGGAGGACGCCGTCACCGACGAGTGAGCCCCTTCGGCTGTGCCGCAGAACACGCATAGGCGATAATGGTGGGGCGCCCAACCTTTCGGCGGCGCAGACGTGCCCACCAGCTTGTGAGAAGAAGGGGTGCCGCATGGCGGCGATGAAGCCTCGGACCGGAGACGGTCCGCTCGAGGTCACCAAGGAAGGTCGCGGCATCGTCATGCGCGTCCCACTCGAGGGTGGTGGCCGACTTGTCGTCGAGCTGAACGCCGAGGAGGCCGGCGCGCTGGGCGACGCTCTCAAGAACGTGGTCGGGTGACGGCACCCACCCTGCCTGCCCAGGTCTCGCCGCCGGAGTTCGCGCTCAGCGCCGATCACCTCGGCGTTCTCGCGGGCGTCCGCGGCGTGGACGTCGCGGCCGTCCCGGTGCTGCCCGCCGGTGACGGCGAGATCCTCCTCGGTCCCGGTGCCGCCGAGCTCGGGGAGGCGCTCGGGCTCGACCTGCTCGCCGCGGCCGAGGCCCATCGCCTGACCGGTGCCGTCGGCGAGACCACCGAGATCCCCGCGCTCGCCGCCGCCGATGCGTACGCCGACCTCCGCGTCGTCGTGCTCGTGGGGGTGGGGGCCGCGAGGCCGACGGACCTGCGCCGCGCTGGTGCCGCGCTGGCGCGTGCCTGTCGTGACCGTGCCGCCGTCGTCACCTCGGTGCCCGACGTCGCCGCCGACGACGCGGCGGGCGACGCGGCGGGCGACGTGGACGCCGCGGTCGGCGCGTTCGTCGTCGGCATGACGCTCGGCTCCTTCGGCTTCCACTGGCGGTCATCGGGCCCCGAGCGTCGTCCCGTCGAGCGTGTCGTGATCGCCACGCAGGGCGGTCCGGCCGACCGGGCGCTGCTCGAGCGGGCGGTCGCCCTCGGCGGCGCCGGCTGGCGCTCGCGGATGCTGGCCACGGTGCCCTCCAACCTCAAGAACCCCGCCTGGCTCGCCGAGCAGGCCGAGCGGATCGCCGCCGACGCAGATCTCGACGTGCGCGTCTGGGACGAGCGGGCGCTGGTCGAGCAGGGGTTCGGCGGCATCGCCGCGGTCGGACGGGCCTCGGCCACCCCGCCGCGGATGATCCGCCTCGACTACACCCCGCACGGCATCTCCGCCCGTGCGGCCAAGAAGCTCCCCACGGTCGTCCTGGTCGGCAAGGGCATCACCTTCGACAGCGGCGGCCTCAACATCAAGCCAGGCGCGAGCATGGCCACGATGAAGCGCGACATGACCGGTGGAGCCGTCGTGCTCGCCACCATGGCGGCGCTTGCCGACGTCGACTGCCCGGTGCGTGTCGTCGGCCTGGTCGCGGCGGCCGAGAACGTCATCTCCGGCGACGCGCTGCGCCCGGGCGACGTGATCAGCCACTGGGGCGGACGCACCAGCGAGGTCGGCAACACCGACGCCGAGGGCCGCCTCGTCCTCGCCGACGCCCTCGCGTACGCCGTCGCCGAGGTCGCCCCCGCCGCCATAGTCGACGTCGCGACGCTGACCGGCGCGGTCAAGGTCGCCCTGGGCCAGCAGGTCGGCGGCATCTTCGCGACCGACGACGTCCTCGCCTCCCGGCTGACCGATGCCGGCGACGACGCGGGTGAGCCGCTCTGGCGCCTCCCCCTGTACGCCGGCTACGAGGACTCCCTCGCCTCCAAGATCGCCGACGCGCGCAACGACCCACCCGGCCCCGGCTCGATCACGGCCGCGCTGTTCCTGCGCCACTTCGTGGGCGACGTCCCGTGGGCGCACCTCGACATCGCCTCGGTCGGCGACGTCGAGAAGGACTGGCACGAGTGGACCGCCGGCCCCTCCGGCTTCGGCTCGCGCCTGCTCCTGACCTGGCTCGGAACGCCCGAGCCGCTCGCCGGGATCGGGCAGGAGGCCTGAGATGCGTGGACTCACGGTGCGCTGGGCGCTGACCGGCGCGGGCGACGGTGTCGAGCAGCGGCTGCGCGACTACGTCGCCGACTCCTCGCACGCCCGGTTCGAGGGCTTGGAAGGCCTGTCCTACAAGACCTGGCGGATGTCGCCGGGCGAGTGGTTCGAGGGCTCCTACGTCTTCGCCGACGAAGCCGCGCGCGAGGCGTTCCAGACCACGTTCACGGCCGGCGCCGCCGAGTCGCCGGTCTCCGGCGTCGTCGGCAGCCCGCCTGTCCTGATCGAGCCGTGCGAGGTCGTCGGCATCGCCCAGGGCGCGAGCGGCTTCGCCTCGGCGCCGCGGGCGGAATAGTCACTCCGGCCCACCCGCCAGCCCTCGCCGGTGACCGCACTTCCACCCTGTCGCAATGCCCTGGAAGTGCAGGAATCCCCGGTGAGCCGGGGATTCCTGCGCGTCGCTCAGTCCGCCGCCGGGAACCACACCTTCTTGGCCACCAGCAGCCCGTCGCCGACCGGCAGCAGCGCCGGCACGAGACCCTCGGTCTCGGCGACCTGCTGGACGAGGTCGCGGATCGCCACGGTCTGCTCGTCGCGCTGGGACGGGTCGGCGACCTTGTCGTGCCACAGCGCGTTGTCGAACGCCACCACGCCGCCGGGTCGCAGCAGGCGCATGGCCTCGGCGAGGTAGGCGGCGTACTCACGCTTGTCGCCGTCGGCGAAGACGAGGTCGTAGTGGCCGTCGGTGAGGCGGGGGAGCACGTCGAGGGCGGAGCCGGCAATGGTGCGGACGCGCTGGACCGGGATGCCGCCCTCCTTGAACGTCTCGCGGGCGAGGCGCTGGTGCTCGGCCTCGACGTCGACGGTGGTCAGCACGCCGTCGGGCCGCATGCCGCGCAGCATCCACAGCCCGGAGACGCCGGTGCCGGTGCCGATCTCGACGACGGCACGCGCCTCGAGGACGGCGGTCAGGAAGCGCAGGGCGGCGCCTCCGCCCGAGCCGATGGCGCTGACGCCGACCTCGTCGGCTCGCGCGCGAGCGGCGGCGAGGACCTCGTCCTCGTCCACGTAGTTCTCGGCGTAGGTCCAGCTGGTCTGGTTCATCGCGGTGACGGCCACGCGACCTACCCTAGGGCCGCCGGGCGTCGATCCGCGGGAGCGACGGGGGAACAACGAACCCTTCTCGTTCGTTGAGCCTGGTCACAGGGAAGTCTCAGACACCACTTCTAGCGTCGGAGGGGAGCGATCGGCTTGGTCGCGCGCAAGCGGAAGAGGGTGGCCATGACGGCGTCGGCGGAGCCGGAGGGGCGCAACGAGCCCGAGGCAGGCGCCGACCGGGCCACCTGGCAGTCGATCGTCGAGGAGCACTCCGATCGTGTCTTCCGCCTGGCCCTGCGCCTGACCGGCAACCGTCACGACGCCGAGGACCTCACCCAGGAGGTCTTCGTCCGCGTCTTCCGATCGCTGCACACCTACACACCCGGCACCTTCGAGGGCTGGCTGCACCGCATCACCACGAACCTCTTCCTCGACCAGGCCCGCCGCAAGCAGCGGATCCGCTTCGACGCGCTCTCCGACGAGCGCGCGGCACGCCTGGCGAGCCCGACGGCCGCGCCCGACACGGCGTACGCCGACGGCACCTTCGACGACGACGTCGAGGCCGCGCTCGCGGCGCTCCCGCCGGACTTCCGCGCCGCCGTCGTCCTGTGCGACATCGAGGGCCTGAGCTACGAGGAGATCGCCGAGATCCTCGGCGCGAAGATCGGCACGGTCCGGTCGCGCATCCACCGTGGCCGGGCGCTGCTCCGCTCGGCGCTGGCGCACCGCGCGCCCGCCGAGGGCCGCACCCGGTACGCCGGTCCGCTGCCCCAGGTGGCCGGCGCATGATGGGCCACCTCGGGCCGCGGGTGAGCGCGCTGCTCGACGGCCAGCTCTCCCAGCAGGAGGCCGACGAGGCGTGGGCGCACGTCTACGGCTGCACGACCTGCCGCGGCCTCGTCGAGCGCGAGGGCTGGATCAAGACCCGGCTCGCCCGCACCGGCGAGCACGACGTCCCCGCCTCCTCGGACCTCAAGGGCTCGCTGCTCAACCTGACGCCGGGCGACTGCTTCCTCGCACCCGCCGGAGGCCGCACCCAGCGACACATCGGCGTCGGGGCCGCCGTCGTCGGAGGCGGTGCGGTCGGCGTCGCCCTCCTGGGCGTTCTGGCCCTCGGCCTGGCCCCGGGGTCGGGCGGAGCCAGGCCGCCGGTCTCCCAGATCGGCTCGTCGGTGCCGTCGCCCGCGTCCGACCCGGCCGCCGATCGGGTGGGTCCGCGCGGAGCACGGCCGACCACCCCGGCCGACCTGCCCGGCCTGGTCCAGGTCGTCGTCCACCGCCTCCCGTGAGCGGACGCCCCGTCGGCTGCTGGGACCGATCGGCAATGATGGTCGCGTGAGCGACGAGCAGAACCCGGACGAGGAGACCCAGCCGATCCTCCCCGACGCGCCCCGGACGGCCGCGCCATCCCCGTGGGCGCCCCCGTCGCCCGAGGCCGAGCCGCTGACCCCGCCGCCGAGCGCGCCGCGGCACGCCGCGCCCGCAGCGGAGCCTGGGCAGGCTCCCGAGCCCGCGCCGGCTTCCGAGCCCGCGCCGGCTTCCGAGGCGTCGCCCTCAGCCGGGCAGCCGGTCGTGCCGCCGGGCGACCAGCCGGGCGCGCCGCCGGCCGAGCCGCCGGCCGAGCAGGACGCGTCCGCGTCAGCCCCGCCTCCCACGCCGACCCAGCACCTCACCGTCGGCGGCGGCTACCCGCCCCCGCCGCCTGGCCCCCGCCGCGAGCGCCGCTGGGGCGGGCCCGCGATCGTCGTACTGGCGCTCGTGCTGGGCCTGGTCGGCGGATTCCTCGGCTCCACGATCCGCGACCACATCTCCAGCAGCAGCGGCAAGGTGGCCGACGGCCTCAGCGGCGTGGACCTCCAGCCGCTGCCGCCGCTGAAGAACGGCGGATCGGTGGCCGCGGTGGCGCAGGCCGTCATCCCGAGCACCGTCCAGATCCAGGCCGAGTACGGCGGTCAGGCCAACGGGGCGACCGGCTCCGGCTTCATCCTCGACAAGCAGGGCCACATCATCACCAACAACCACGTGGTGAAGGAGGCCGCCCAGGACAACGGGCCGATCACGGTCGTCTACCAGGGTGGGCGCAGCTACAAGGCCACCGTCGTCGGACGCAGCAGCGTCTACGACCTCGCCGTCCTCTACGTGAAGAACGCCCCCAGGGAGAAGCCCGCCGCGCTCGGTGCCTCCAAGGCGATGCGCGTCGGCGACCCGGTCGTCGCGATCGGCTCCCCGCTGGGTCTCGACGCCACCGTGACCTCCGGCATCGTCAGCGCGCTCAACCGCCCGGTCTCGACCAGCGAGAGCCAGGACGACCAGTCCTTCATCGACGCGATCCAGACCGATGCCGCGATCAACCCCGGCAATTCGGGCGGTCCGCTCGTCAACCTGCGCGGGCAGGTGATCGGGGTCAACTCCGCGATCGCCACCAACGGCGGCGGCACGACCGCGGGCACGGCCGGCAACATCGGTGTCGGCTTCGCGATCCCGGTCGAGCAGGTGCGGGTCACCGCCGACCAGATCCTGCGCAGCGGCAAGGCGGAGTACCCCGTGATCGGGGCGAAGGTCGAGACGGGCGGCAACATGCCCTCCGACGGCGCGCACATCAGCTCGATCGTCAAGGGCAGCCCCGCCGAGTCGGGGGGCCTGGAGAAGGGTGACGTGGTCACCCACGTCAACGGTGAGCTCGTCAGCGACGGCATCGGGCTGATCGTCGCGATCCGGACCTACCAGCCCGGCGACACGATCAGCCTCACCGTGCAGCGCGGCGGCTCGCAGAGGACCATCAAGGTCACGCTCGGGAGCGAGGTCGGCTGACCCTGCCGGCGGGCCGTCTCAGCCGATGACGGCTTCGGCGACCACGATGGCCAGGGCACCGACCACCGCGATCACGACGAGGGTCGAGCGCACCCTGCGGGACCGGTCCCAACCCCGCCACTCGGTCACGAGCACCGCACCGCTCAGCAGGCCCAGGGGGACGATCAGCCCACCGTCGTCGCGGTCCACCCGGCCCCGGAGTACGAGGCCGGCGACCACGTAGACGATGAAGTAGCCCCAGACCACGTCGCGGTAGAGGCTCCAGGTCGAGCGGCTCTGAACCTCGGCCCGGTTGGGTCGTGCACTCATCGCTGTCTCCTCTTCTCGGTCCGTCGAGGATGGGAACGTCTACCGAGGATGTGAGGTTGCACCGGATCCCGCATCGACGCAACCGCCGACTCACACCTCCGCGTCGGCGTCGCTGTCGACGAAGGGGTGGTCGGCGACGAACTGCTGGGCCTCGGTGTACATCCGCGCGATGTACTCCTCGAGCTTGTCGCTCTCGACCCGCCACTGGCCCCGACCGCCGATCTTGATCGCCGGGAGGTCGCCCCGCCGCACGAGCGCGTAGACCTGCGCACTCGAGGTGTTCAGCACGTCGGCCACGTCGGCGAGGGTGAGGAAGCGAGGGGTGCCGGCCATGCGCCCATGCTCCCACCAGGCGCCCCCAGGAGGGACACCGCCGCGACGGGTCTGTGGATTGCGGGGTGACGGATCCGGCTCCGGCGGCGCATGATGAGCCGGTGTCCGCGGATCTCGGGAGTCCTCCGGCGCCGTCCTCGCCACCGGCCCAGCGCGTCGGCAGGCCGGGGTGGCGCGACCCTCGCCTGTGGATCGGCGTCGTCCTGGTGACGGCATCGGTGCTCGCCGGCGCACGACTGCTGGCCGGCGCCGACGACACCGTGAGGGTGTGGGCGGTCGCCCACGAGATCGGTGCCGGCAGCCGCGTGCACCCCGCAGACCTCGTCGTACGACGGGTGCGGTTCGGTGACGCCTCCGACCTCGATCTCTACTACGTGGCCGACCAGGCGCTTCCCGGCGGCCTGGTCCTCGGACGCACGATCGGAGCCGGCGAGCTGCTCGCCCGGTCGGCCGTGCGCCGGGCCGGCGAGGCCGACACCGAGCGGGTCTCGGTGGAGGTCGACCCCGGCCGGGTCGACCCGGACGTCCACGCCGGCTCGGTGGTCGACGTCTACCTCGACGACCAGGGCGACGGCGGGGGCCCCGATGGCCGGGTCCTGTCCGGCGTGACCGTCCTCGCCGCGCCGTCGTACGACGAGACGTACGCGACCTCGGGCTTCCGGCAGGTCGTCCTCGCGGTGCCGACCGGGCAGGTCCAGCGCTTCGAGCGCCGCCGCGCCGCGATGCAGGACCCCGTGATCAACCTCGACGTGCGCTGATGGCCGCGCCGCTGGTCGTCATCGTCGTCGAGTCCGGCGCGGGCTGGGAGCCGCGAGCGCTGGCGGCCCTCGCGAGCGAGCCCGGTCTCGTCCTGCTCAAGCGCTGTGTCGACGTCGACGACCTCCTCGCGACGGCCAGCACCGGCCAGGCCGACGTGGCGGTCGTCGGGTCGGAGGTGCCAGGCCTCGACCGAGGTGTCGTCGACAGGCTCGCCGAGCACGGCGTACGTCTCGTCGCGATCACGCACGACGTCGAAACCACCCGCTCGCGTGCTGCGCGCATCGGCCTGGAGGCACTGGTCGCGTCCGACCGGATCGAGGAGCTGCCGGCCGCGCTGCGCCAGACCCCGGGGACGCGGCCGACCCGGGTGGAGCTGCCCGAGGAGCCGGCCCGTCCCTCACCCGTGGCCCCGGTCGCCGGGCGGGTGGTCGTCGTGTGGGGCGCCAACGGCGCTCCGGGCCGTACGACGACCGCGGTCGGCCTGGCCGCCGAGCTGGCCCGCCGGGGCCTGAGCACGGTCCTCGTCGACGCCGATCCGTACGGCGGCGCGGTGGCCCAGCACCTCGGCGTCCTCGACCAGGTCTCGGGCCTGCTGGCAGCGGCGCGGCTGTCCGCCGCCGGCACCCTCGCCGAGCGGTACGCCGAGGTGCCCCGCCGGCTCTCCGACCGGCTCCACCTCGTGACGGGCCTGCCCCGGCCCGATCGCTGGCGGGAGGTGCGCCCCGGCACGCTCGGCGACCTGGTGACCCGTGCCCGGGCCGGCTCGCAGGTGGTCGTCGACACGGGCTTCAGCCTCGAGACCGACCCGTACGCCGACCCCGCTGCACGCCCCGAGCGCAACGGGCTCACCCACGAGGCGCTGGGTCTGGCCGACGAGGTCGTCGTGGTCGGCTCGGCGGACCCGGTCGGGCTCGCGCGTCTGGCACGGGCGCTGCGCGACATCCACGACCACCTGGCCGAGGCCGGCGTCCGGCCGGCGGTCCGGGTGGTCGTCAACCGCATGCGCCCGACCCTCGGCTGGCGCGAGTCCGACGTCACCTCGATGCTCGCCGGCTTCGGCGCCGACGACGGGGTGCACTTCCTGCCCGAGGACCAACCGGCGGTCGACCGGGCGCTCGTCGCGGGCCGGTCGCTGGCCGAGTCGGGCGACTCCGCGCTGAGCCGCGGCCATGCCGCACTGCTGGACGCGATGGCCGGCAGCCCGGCCGTCGCCCGGCGCTGAGGGTCAGCTGCTGAACAGCAGGTAGAGGCCGCCGGCGGTGAAGACCACCTGCACGATCAGTATCGGCAGCTGGCCCACGAGGTGCAGGCGCCTCGGCAGGACCTCCAGCGATCGGTCGTGGGCGGCCGCCGCCGCGGTGACGTGGCCGATCACGACCGCCACCACCTTGAGGCTGGCGAGCAGGGTCGGGTGATAGGAGAACCAGTAGTTCGAGTTGAAGCCGGCCGTGCCGAGGATGTTCCAGCCCTTGCCGAACGGATCGCTGGCGCGCGCGAGCGTCTGGATCCCGGTGTCGATGGTGAAGGTCAGGTAGTGCGCCAGGATGTAGGCCGCGATGATCGGCGTGACCGTGTGCGCGAAGAACCGGGGGAGCCGGGGCCGGGGGATCCCGGTGCTGGGCGTGAGCATCGCGGCGAGCGCCAGCAGCCCACCGGCCGCGCAGCAGAACAGGATCAGGCCCAGGTTGTCGATCGTGTAGCCGGTGATCGGGGCGACCTGGATCATCCGCACCCAGGGGTTCGACTCCTTGAAGGAGTCGAAGGCGGTGGAGCCGAAGAGCACGCCGACGACGCCGACCAGGCCGGCGTGCATCGGCACGGTGGCGAGGTTGGCCAGCGGGCTGCGGATCACGAGCCGGCCGTCCTTCCTGGCCCACACCGACAGGTGCGCGACGAGCGTCGAGTAGACCTCGAACGGGTCGGCCCGGGCGAACCACCGGTGGCCGAACAGCAGCCCGCCGATGAGCATCACGCCGATGTAGACCGCACACCACAGCCGCAGGCCGCCCATGTCGGTGGGATCGCTGGAGACCAGCTCCTGCCACACGAACGCGAACAGCCCGAGCGCGGCCGGCCAGTAGCCGAGCCGCTCGGGGTAGTCGAACATGCCCTCGCGCGGGTCGCCGCCGGACAGCCGGGTCAGCCCGGCGGTGATGGTCCGCATCGGGTTGAGCGCGCGCCACACGGGCCCGAAGAAGAACGACGCGATCGGTACGCCGACCCACAGCCAGCAGAAGAAGATCCCGAAGAACGGGTTGGTGAGGTCCGGCTTGCCCCACAGGGCCACCACGACGGTGTAGACGAACCCGACCACGCCGGCGCTCCGCAGCACGACCATCGAGGCGGGCGACGCCGCGACCCGGTCGAGCCAGCGCGGAGCGGGCCGCCCCGCGGGAGAGGCGTAGCGCGGGCTGCGCCAGGCCATCAGCAGCACCGCGAACGAGAGCACCAGCGCCGCGACGGACCCCGAGATGGCGAGGCCGAGCGGGATGGGCAGGTCGGCCTGGCCGCCGAACCCGTGCGCGCTGATCACCGGGCTGAGCGAGGTGCGCAAGTTGCTGCCTTTCGGATTCGGTCGAGGGGCCGAGGCGGCGCGTGCCCGCTGGCATCGGTCTGCCAGAATCTCATGTGGGCCTGAACGGCTCCTGAGGTGACCGGAACTCGGAGGTGCACGTGGTCGATCGGGTACGACGCCGCGACCTGACCTTCCTCACCGAGGAGACCAAGGAGACGCCGCTCCACAACGCGACGATCGAGATCTTCGAGCCGGGCGAGGGGGCCGACCCCTTCGACTACCGCCGGCTGGTCGGCCTGATCGCCGAGCGTCTCGCGTTCGTGCCGCGCTACCGCCAGCGGCTCGTGACCGTCCCCGGTCACCTCGCCAACCCGGTGTGGGTCGACGATGAGGGGTTCGACCTCTCCTTCCACGTGCGCCGCTCGGCGCTGCCCGGCCCAGGCAGCACCCACCAGCTCCTCGACCTGGTCGCGCGGATCGTCTCCCGGCCGCTGGACCGCACCCGCCCGCTGTGGGAGATCTACTTCATCGAGGGCCTCGAGCGCGGCCGCGTCGCAGTGCTCTACAAGACCCACCAGGCGCTGGTCGACGGGATCCACACCGTCGACCTCGGCCAGCTGCTGCTCGACCCGTCGCCGGAGCCGCGTGAGCTCGACGCCGACGAGTGGGAGCCGCGCAACGCGCCGAACCCGGCCCGGCTGATCGCGGGAGCGCTGGAGGAGTCCGTCACCTCGCCGGAGGTGCTGCTGGACACGGTCCGCACCCGTGGGCGCGCGCTCGCGCGGATGGCCGACCAGGGCGGGCGTCGTACCCGCTCCTTCCTGAACGCCGTCGCCGGGCGGCGCGGCAACCACGGCACCCCGATCAACGGCGGGCTCTCACAGCAGCGCCGGATCGTCACGCTCGAGACCCGCCTCGACGACTACCGGGCGGTGCGTGCGGCACACGGCGGCACGGTCAACGACGTCATCCTGGCGACGATCGCAGGCGGCCTGCGGGCGTGGCTGATGACGCGGGCGGAGTCGCTGGGCGGCATGCGCCAGGTGCGCGCGCTGGTGCCGGTCTCGGTCATCGACGAGGAGCTCGAGGCGACCTCGCTCGGCAGCCAGATCGCCGCGCACTTCGTGGACCTGCCCATCGGCGAGGCGAGCCCGGTGGTGCGGCTGCACCAGGTGTCCTACTCGTTCCAGGCGCACAAGGAGACCGGCCGCAGCGTCGCCGCCAACCGCCTCGCGGGCGTCGCGGGCTTCGCGCCGACCACGTTCCACGCGATCGGCTCCCGCGTCGCCGCGCAGGAGCTGCGCCGCGGCTACCAGATCTCGGTCACCAACGTCCCCGGCCCGCAGTCGCCCCTGTACGCCGCCGGCGCCCGCATGCTCGGCAGCTACCCGGTGCCGCCGCTGCTGCCCGGCCACCCGCTGACCATCGCCGTCACCTCGTACGACGGCGGGGTGTTCTACGGCATCACCGCCGACCGCGATTGGGTGCCGGACGCCGACCTGCTCGGCGTCTGCCTCCGGGAGGCGCTCGACGAGCTCGTCGACGTGTCGTCGGCGAGCCGGGAGCGGGCGCCGCGCGGCCGTCGGCGTACCGACGACTGAGCGAGCGGGTCAGCGGGCGAGGTAGTCCACGCCCACGCGCTGCTCGGCCTTGAGGGCGCTCTTGAGCAGCCCGGCGATGAGCTCCTCGAGCTTGCCGCCGACGAGCGGCATCTTGACCTTGATCTCGAGGTCGACGGTCTCGGTCGTGACGCCGTCCTCCTCGACGAGGACCGCGGTGCCGCGCATGTCGCCGGGCTTGCCGGGGATCGTGACCGTGATGTCGCCGTGGCTCGGGCTCGACCACGACTCGGTCTGCACGATCGTGGTGGTGTCGCCGACGATCTTCTTCGCGAACGACGGCACGCCCTCGGTCGGCTGCACCATCTCGATCCGCACCTGCTTGGACGCGACGTCGCCGTCGATGCTCACGTCGTGGGAGACGGCCTTCTGCGCCTCGCAGACCTCCTCGCGGAAGGCCCTGTCGGACAGCATCGCCGCGACCCTCTCGGCAGGGGCTTCGTAGACCATCTCGTGCAGCAGACGCGTTGCCATGCGGACATCATCGCGCATCGCCTCCTCGCCCGGGCTGGGCCCCACGGCTAGGGCATGTCTCCTTATCCGGCGGCGTAGCGAGCGGGCTTTCGCGCCGATCTGGCGAGGCGGGGACGCGAAGGCATGCTGGATCGCACGTCGAGCGGCCCCAACGCAGCGAGATCGGA
>WQZX01000025.1 GCA_009780515.1 Nocardioidaceae bacterium
AGGTCGGGCTGACCGGAACGGTCCACCTCATCGGCCAGGTGGTCGGGGCGCTGCTCTTCGGACGGCTGACCGACCGCTGGGGACGCAAGCGCCTCTTCGTGGTGACCCTCGCGATCTGCCTAGCAGGTCCACTGCCCTAGGCAGGTCTAGGCAGGGGTGAGGACGCAGTCGGCCAGGGCCGGGCGGCCGTCGTCGCCCACCGTCACGGACGCGACGATGCCCGCGCCGGTGTGCCAGGCGCTGACCTGCAGCGTCTCGCCGGGAAAGACCACCCCGGCGAAGCGGGCGCCGAAGCCTGCCACCCGGCCGGCGTCGCCGTCGAGCATGCCGTCGGTGATCTCGCGCAGGACGATGCCCCACGTGCACAGGCCGTGCAGGATCGGCGCGGGGAAGCCGGCGCCCGTCGCGAAGTCCGGGTCGGCGTGCAGCGGGTTGCGGTCACCGCAGAGGCGGTAGAGCAGCGCCTGCTGCGGGGTCACGTCGTACGACGTGGAGAGGTCGGGCGCGCGGTCGGGGATCTCGACGGCGGTGCTGGAGCCGCGCTCGCCACCCCAGCCGCCCTCGCCCTTGACGAAGATGGAGGAGCGCACCCGCCAGAGCTCCTCGCCGGTCGCGTCGGAGGTGGCGACGCCCTCCTGCCAGATGACGGCGGCCCTGCCCTTGTCCCAGACGTCGGTGATGGTGGTGCGGATCGTGGCCGCGCCGGACGCCCGCAGGGGGCCGGTGACCGTGACCGACTGGGAGCCGTGGACGACCTGGGCGAGGTCGATGTCGCAGCCGGGGAGGTCCAGCGGCGGCGGCTCGGTCTCGTGGAAGGTCGGCGCGACCACGCCGAAGGACGGCAGCACCTGGAGGCCCGGGCCGTCGTAGGTGTAGGCCAGCGCGGTGGGCGAGACGTTGTCGCCCGCGCGGGATCCCGCCCCGATGCCGAGGTGGTAGAGCAGGACGTCGCTCGCGCTCCAGGCGAAGGACCGCTCGCCCAGATCGGCGCCGATCGCGACGGAAGGATCGATGGGCATCACTCGCCTCCGGCGATGTCGAGGGCGGCCAGGTGGCCGAAGACCAGGGCGGGCCCGATGGTGCCGCCCGGACCGGGGTAGGTGTTGCCCATGACCGCCGCCGAGACGTTGCCGGCGGCGTACAGGCCGGGGATGACGCTGCCGTCCTCACGCAGGACCCGCGCACGCTCGTCGGTGACGAGCCCGCCCTTGGTGCCGAGGTCGCCGGGCACGATCGTGACGGCGTAGAACGGGCCCTTCTCGATCGGCGCGAGCGAGCAGTTCGGCTCGACGGTGGGATCGGAGTAGTACTTGTCGTAGGCGCTCTCGCCGCGGTGGAAGTCCTCGTCGATGCCGCGGCGGGCGAAGCCGTTGAAGCGCTCCACGGTCGCCGCCAGAGAATCCGCCGGTACGCCGATCTTCTCGGCCAGCGCCTCGAGGGTGTCGGCTCGCTTGACCACGCCCTCCTTGTACCAACGGCCCGGGAAGGGCTGCCGCCCGGCGACGCCCGCGAAGAGGTAGCGGTTGCGGTAGGTCTGGTCGAAGATCATCTGCGACGGCACGTGGCCGACGCCGGTCGCCTCGCCCTTGTAGATCTCGTGGGTCGCCTCGACGTACGGCAGCGCCTCGTTCATGTAGCGCTCGCCGGCGGAGTTCACGATGATCGATCCGGGCAGGTTGCGCTCGGCCAGGCAGAACCACGCGCGTCCCGGCAGCGGGATGGTGGGGCCCCACCAGGCGTCGTCGAGCAGGTCGGTCGCGGCCCCGGCGCTCGTGCCCGCGAGCAGGCCGCCGCCGGTGTTGGAGGCGGCGCCGGTCGACCAGTCGTGCGAAGTGGGGTGGGGCAGGAACTTCTCGCGCAGCTCCTGGCCGTGCTCGAACCCGCCGGAGCCGAGGACCACGCCGCGGCGCGCTCGGATCTCCTGCCGGCCGCCTTCCCGCTCGAGCACGACTCCGGCGACGCGGCCGTCGTCGACGACGAGGTCCACCAGGTCGGCGTCGTACTCCACCGGCACGCCGGCCTCGACGAGCCCCTGGCGCAGGCCGATCGCGATGGCGTTGCCCATCGCGTACATCCGCTTGCCGGTCATCATCGCGAGGAGCCGCTTGACCATCACCTTGATCATCGTCAGCGGGCCCTTGAGGGTCCGGAGCCCGAGGCTGATCTTGCGGAAGTCGGCCTGGGTGACGATCAGGTTCGCCGGCGCCTTCGTGTACGGCGGGTGGAGCCGATCGAGCTCGTCGCCGAGGAACCTCGCGTCCAGCGGGACCGGCTCGACGCTGCGCCCGCGCGCGCGGCCGCCGGGCCGCTCGGGCAGGTAGTCGGAGTACTCCGGCACCCAGGTGAACTCCAGCGGCGTGTTCGCCCGGATGAAGTCGAGCACCTCCGGCCCGCGTGCAAGGTAGGTGTCCCGCCGCACCTTCGGTACGACGTCCCCGACGATCGCGTCGAGGTAGGTGCGCGCCGCCTCGGCGTCGCCGGGGTCGACCTGCCCGGCCGCCTCGAGCGCGTAGTTGCCGGGGATCCAGACGCCGCCGCCGGAGCGGGCCGTGGAGCCGCCGAAGTACGCCGTCTTCTCGACCAGGACGGTGTCGAGCCCCTGGCGGGCGGCGGCGAGGGCGGCGGACATGCCGGCACCGCCGGCGCCGACCACGACGACGTCGTACGAGTCCTTCATGCGAAAAACTGTAACAGGTTCTAGTATGGCTCTCGTGACCTCCCAAGACGCGATCTCGGCCGCCGTCGAGCGGCTCGCGAGTGCCCAGGCCACCCGAGTGCCGTGCGCCGCCGTGCGCGACCTCATCGGCACCGACGACCTCCCCGCGGCGTACGCCGTCCAGCAGGGCCTGGTTCAGGCGCGGATCGCCGGGGGAGTGACCGTGGTCGGGCGCAAGATCGGTGCGACGTCCGAGGCCGTGCAGAACCAGCTCGGCGTCGACCAGCCCGACTTCGGCTACCTGCTCTCCGACATGGACGTCAGCGAGGCCGCGACCGGCGAGCCGATCTCGATGCGCACGCTGGTGCAGCCGCGCGTCGAGGCCGAGGTCGCCTTCCGGCTCGGCGCCGACATCGACCCCGCGAGCGAGGAGGAGATCACGCTCGACCTCGTGCGTGCCGCCGTCGACGCGGCGCTGCCGGCCCTGGAGATCGTCGACTCGCGCATAGGCGACTGGGACATCACCTTCACCGACACGGTCGCAGACAATGCCTCGAGCGGCCTGTTCGTCGTCGGCGGCGACGCGCGGCCGCTGTCCGAGGTCGAGCCGCGCGACGTGGACATGTCGCTGAGCATCAACGGCGAGGAGCGCTCGAGCGGCAACGGCGCCGCGTGCCTGGGCGACCCGCTGGAGGCCCTGCGCTGGCTGGCCGTGCAGGCCTACCGCTTCGGCGACCCGCTGCGTGCCGGCCACCTGGTCCTGTCCGGGGCCCTGGGCCCGTTCGTCCCGTTCGCGGCCGGCGACGAGGTCCGGGCCGAGATCAGCGGCTTCGAGCCGCTGGTCGTCACCTTCGAATAGCCGTTGGTCGAGGAGGTCGCGCAGCGACCGTCTCGAGACCCGACCGAGAGGAAGAGAATGAGCAAGCTGACCGCCGCGATCGTCGGCCCGGGCAACATCGGCACCGACCTGCTCTACAAGCTGCTGCGCTCCGACGTGGTCGAGCCGCGCTGGATGATCGGCGTCGACCCGGCCTCCGAGGGCCTGCGGCTGGCTGCGGACAAGGGCCTCGAGGCCAGCCATGAGGGCGTCGACTGGCTGCTCAAGCAGGACGAGTTGCCCGACCTGCTCTTCGAGGCCACGTCCGCCTACGTCCACCGCGAGTACGCCCCCCGGTACGCCGAGGCGGGCATCCGCGCGATCGACCTGACCCCGGCGGCGGTCGGCCCGGCGGTCATCCCGCCGGTCAACGGGACCGCCCACGTCGACGCGCCGAACGTAAACATGATCACCTGCGGCGGCCAGGCCACCATCCCGATGGTCAACGCCGTCTCCCGCGTCACCCCCGTGTCGTACGCCGAGATCGTCGCCTCGGTGTCGAGTCGCAGCGCCGGTCCCGGCACCCGCGCCAACATCGACGAGTTCACCCGCACGACCTCGGCCGGCGTGGAGACGATCGGCGGCGCAGAGAAGGGCAAGGCCATCATCATCCTGAACCCGGCCGAGCCGCCGATGATCATGCGCGACACGATCTTCTGCGCGGTCGACCCGGACGCCGACACCGACGCGATCTCGGAGTCGGTGCACGCCATGGAGCGCTCTGTGCAGGAGTACGTCCCGGGCTACCGGCTGCTCCAGGAGCCGCAGTACGACGGCCCGTCCGACTTCACCCGCGGCATGCGCCGGGTGTCGATCTTCGTGGAGGTCGAGGGCGCGGGCGACTACCTGCCGCCGTACTCCGGGAACCTCGACATCATGACCGCCGCCGCCGCGCAGGTCGGCGAGAACATCGCCCGCCACCTCATGCAGAAGGGCAGCTGACAGATGAGCGACATCAACGACCTCACGAGGACCTGGTCCGGCATCCACGGCGACGAGCCGTGGGGCACGCTCGACCTCCGGCTCACCGACACCTGCCTGCGCGACGGCTCGCACCACAAGCGCCACCAGTTCACGGCCCAGGAGGTCGAGGACATCGTGCGCGCGCTGGACGAGTCCGGCATCCCGGTGATCGAGGTGACGCACGGCGACGGCCTCGGCGGCTCGTCGTTCAACTACGGCTTCAGCCGCACGCCGGAGCAGGAGCTCATCACCATCGCGGCGAAGACCGCGAAGCGCGCCAAGATCGCGTTCCTGATGCTCCCGGGCGTCGGCACCAAGGACGACATCCGTGCCGCCCAGGACAACGGCGGCCAGATCTGCCGGATCGCCACCCACTGCACCGAGGCCGACGTCTCGATCCAGCACTTCGGTCTCGCGCGCGAGCTCGGCCTGGAGACCGTCGGCTTCCTGATGATGAGCCACACCCAGCCGCCCGAGGTCCTCGCGGAGCAGGCCCGGATCATGGTCGACGCCGGCTGCCAGTGCGTGTACGTCGTGGACAGCGCCGGTGCGCTGATCATGGAGCAGACCGCCGACCGGGTGTCCGCCGTCGTCGCGGAGATCGGCTCGCAGGCCGACGTCGGCTTCCACGGCCACGAGAACCTCGGTCTCGGCGTCGCCAACACCGTCATCGCCGCCCGCGCGGGCGCCACCCAGATCGACGGCTCCGTACGCCGCTTCGGCGCCGGTGCCGGCAACACGCCGCTCGAGGCGTTCATCGGCGTGTGCGACAAGCTCGGCTGGACCACCGGCATCGACTTCCTCAAGATCGTCGACGCCTCCGAGGACGTCATCAAGCCGGCCATGCCCGAGGAGTGCCAGCTCGACCGGATGACCCTGATGATGGGGTACGCCGGCGTCTACTCCTCCTTCCTCAAGCACGCCGGCAACGCCGCCGAGCGCTACGGCGTCTCCGGCGCCCAGATCCTGCTCGAGGCCGGTCGTCGCAGCCTGATCGGCGGCCAGGAGGACCAGCTCGTCGACATCGCGCTGAAGCTGAAGGCGGAGCAGGAGGCGACCGCCTCGGTCTGAGGCCGGCCGGCGGTGTAACACGTCGTCTGCTGGGCTGGTGCGTCGTCGGCTGCTGTTGTACGTCGCTGCAGCGACCTTCCACAGCAGGCAACGACCGACCAGTTCGGCGAACGACGTGTTACAGCGCCGCAGCGCCGCAGCGCCACAGCCGCCCACGGCGCAGCAGCCAAACCCCAGCACCCGGCCGGCATCGAAGCTCGACTCCCGCCCGGCGACCAGGAGGTGGCCGACCTCGAGGTCGGTCTTCGTGCCGTGCAGGAGCACGCCGTCGACGTACACCTCGAAGGGATCGGCGCGGAGACCCCGCTCGCGCGAGGGAGAGCACGGCGCGTGGGCTCGACGTGACTCCGGTCACGGGGGAGGATCGGGGCACCCGCCCGACCGCCCCGAAAGGTGATCCCCATGCGCAGCACGATGCAGGACGTCCAGCTCACGATCGGCTCCATCCTCGAGCACGGCACGAACCTGCACGGCGACTCCGAGGTGGTCACCGCTACGCCCGACGGCGTCCGCTCGGCGTCGTACGCCGAGGTCCGCGGCCAGGTCGGTCGGCTCGCCAACGCGCTGCGCGGGCTCGGCATCACCGGCGACCAGCGGGTCGGGACGTTCCAGTGGAACAACACCGAGCACCTGGCGGCGTACCTCGCCATCCCGTCGATGGGCGCGGTGCTGCACACGCTCAACATCAGGCTGTTCCCCGAGCAGCTCGTGTACGTCGCCAACCACGCCGAGGACAAGGTCGTCATCGTCGACGACTCGCTCGTCGGTCTGCTCGCGCCCCAGCTCGGACAGCTCGACACCGTCGAGCACGTGATCGTCGCCGGCCCCGACGCGGCCTCGGCCGACCTCGACGCGCTGAGGGCGACGGGCAAGCAGATCCACCTGTACGACGACCTGCTCTCCGCCCAGGAGGAGGACACCTCCTGGCCTGACGTGGACGAGCGCGACGCCGCCGCTATGTGCTACACGAGCGGCACCACCGGCAACCCGAAGGGCGTCGTCTACAGCCACCGCTCCGCGTGGCTGCACTCCCAGATGGTGACCACCGGCAACGTCGGCGGGATGACCTGGGAGGACCGCGTCCTGCCGATCGTGCCGATGTTCCACGCCAACGCCTGGGGCCTGGTCTATGCCGCGATGATGAGCGGGGCCTCGCTGTGCATGCCCGACCGCTGGCTGCAGGCCGAGCCGCTGGTGCGCTTCATCCAGCAGAGCCGACCGACCCTGAGCGGCGCGGTCCCGACGATCTGGAACGACGTCCTCCAGTACCTCGACGCCCACACCGACGTCCGCCTCGACAGCATCCGCCGCATCCTCTGTGGTGGCTCCGCGGTGCCGGTCTCGCTGCAGAAGGCGCTCGCCGACCGGCACGGTCTGGAGATGCGCCAGGCCTGGGGGATGACCGAGACCTCGCCGGTGGCCAGCGCCGCCGGCGTACCGGTCGGGGTGAGCGGCGAGGAGCAGTGGCGCTACCGCGGCGGCCAGGGGCGTCTGGTCTGCGGGGTCCAGGGCCGCATCACCGCCGACGACGGCAGCGTGCTGCCCAACGACGACGAGGCGGTGGGCGAGGTCGAGGTGCGTGGTCCCTGGATCACCGGCGCCTACTACGAGTCCGACGACCCCGAGGTCGACGCGAAGTTCCACGACGGCTGGCTGCGCACCGGCGACGTCGGCCGGATCGACCAGCTCGGCTACATCACCCTCACCGACCGCGCCAAGGACGTCATCAAGTCCGGCGGCGAGTGGATCTCGTCGGTCGACCTCGAGAACGCCTTGATGGGTCACCCCGACGTGCTCGAGGCCGCCGTCGTCGGCATCCCCGACGAGAAGTGGCAGGAGCGCCCGCTCGCCTCGGTCGTGCTCAAGGAGGGCGCGACGACGACGCCGGCCGAGCTGCGCGCCCACCTCGCCAAGGACTTCGCCAAGTGGCAGCTGCCCGACGCGTTCGCCTTCATCGACCAGGTGCCGCGCACCTCGGTCGGCAAGTTCGACAAGAAGGTCCTCCGCAAGGAGTACGCCGACGGCGACCTCGACGTGCACACCGCCGACTGAGCGCGCGTCACTAGGGTCGGCCCATGGCCCGGATGTCCGACCTCGAGTCCGTCTTCTGCCGTACGCCGGTGTGGCGCGTGTTCGCTCGCCGCTTCGTCGTTCCGCGGGTGCTGCCCGACGCCGGCCTCGGCCCGGACGTCCTGGAGATCGGCTGTGGCAGCGGCGCCATGGCGGCCGAGGTGCTGCGCGCCCGCCCCGCCATCGAGCGGTACGTCGCCACCGACGTCGACCCCTCGATGGTCGGGCTGGCCCGCCGGCAGCTGGCGCGGTTCGGCGACCGCGCCGAGGCGCAGGTGGTCGACGCGGCGGGCCTGCCCTTCGACGACGCGTCGTTCGACACGGTGTGCAGCTGGCTGATGCTGCACCACGCCATCGAGTGGGAGCGGGTGCTGGCCGACGTCGTACGGGTGCTGCGGCCGGGAGGAAGGCTGGTCGGCTACGACCTCGCCGACTCGGCACGGAGCCGGCTCGTGCACAGGCTGACGCGCTCGGAGGTCCGGATGATCGACCCGGACGAGCTGCGGGCCGAGCTGGTCCGTCTGGGGCTCGCCGACGTGAGCGTCGAGCCGCTCGGCATCGCCGGTGCCTTCGCCTTCAGTGCGACACGCTGACGCGATAGAACGTGTTCTCGCATAAAACGAGAACGTGTTCTAGTATTGGCTCCACAGTCCCTGGACAAGGAGCTCCCAGATGCCCGACTTCGCACCCGAGGTGCAGGCCGTCCTCGACGGCGTCCACGATCTGCTGCCGACCTTCCGCGACAGGGCGGACGAGGGCGAGCGGCTGCGGGTCGTGCCGGACGCCTCGGTCAAGGAGCTCGAGGAGGTCGGGTTCTTCCGGCTGCTGCAGCCCCGCCGCTTCGACGGTCTCGAGGCGGACCCGGTCGCCTTCTACACCGCGGTGCGCGACATCGCCTCGGCCGACGGCTCGACCGGCTGGGTCTCCAGCGTCGTGGGCGTCCACCCCTGGCAGGTCGCGCTCTTCGACGACAAGGCGCAGCAGGCGGTCTGGGGCACCGACACCTCCACGAGGCTGAGCTCCAGCTACGCCCCGACCGGCAAGGCGGTGCTCACCGAGGGTGGCTTCACGCTGTCGGGCAAGTGGAGCTTCTCCTCCGGCTGCGACCACTGCTCGTGGGTGCTGCTCGGCGGGCTGGTCTTCAACGAGGAGGGCCAGGTCGTCGACTTCCGCACCTTCATGGTCCCGAGGGAGAAGTACCAGATCCTCGACGTCTGGAACGTCGTCGGGCTGCGCGGAACGGGCTCCAACGACATCGTCGTGGAGGAGACCTTCGTCCCCGAGGAGTTCACCCTCTCGATGGGGGAGACCGGCCAGTGCAAGGGGCCGGGCCAGGCGGTCAACACATCCGACCTCTACAAGCTGCCGTTCCACTCGATCTTCACCTCGACGATCGCGACCCCGATCATCGGCATGGCCACCGGCGCGTACGCCGAGCACGTCGAGATGCAGCAGAAGCGCGTGCGGGCGTCGTACATCGGTGAGAAGGCGTCACTCGACCCGTTCGCCGCCGTACGCATCGCGCGGGCGTCGTCGGAGATCGACGCCGCCTGGTCGCTGCTGATGGGCAACATCCGCGAGGAGCAGGCCCACGTCGCCAAGGGCGAGAAGATCCCGCTCGAGCTGCGGCTGCGCGTGCGCCGCGACCAGGTCCTCGGCACCGGCCGCGCCATCGAGGCGATCGACACGCTCTTCGAGGCGTCCGGCGGCCGTGCGCTCGCGGAGGGCACCTACCTCCAGCGTGCGTGGCGCGACTCGCACGCCGGGCGCGTGCACGCCGCCAACGACCCCGAGCGCGCCCTCCAGATGTACGGCGCCCACCAGTTCGGCCACAAGATCGACCCGGGGATGTACTGATGCCGGAACTCACTCGGGAGTCCACCCACGGCAAGGCGAGCGTCAAGGGCATCGAGCTGAGCTACTACGAGGCAGGCTCGGCGACCGACGTCGGTGGAGGGCTCCCGCTCGTCCTGCTGCACGGCGGTGGGCCGGGGGTCTCGGCATGGTCCAACTTCGGAGCCGCGCTGCCGCACTTCGCGCCCAGCTTCCGGGTGATCGCGCCCGACCAGCCGGGCTTCGGCTGGTCCGACAAGCCGCCGGTGGAGGGCAACTACTACCGGTTCTCGGCCGAGCACGTCCTCGCCCTGCTCGACGAGCTGGGCATCGAGAAGGTCCACCTCCTCGGCAACAGCCTCGGCGGCGGCGTCGCGCTCCGGTTCGCCCTGTCCCACCCCGACCGCGTCGGCCGGCTGGTCCTGATGGGACCCGGCGGGCTGAGCCTCAACCTGTTCCACGCCGACCCGACCGAGGGCATCAACAAGCTGATGGCGTTCTCCGGCGACTCCAGCCGCGAGGCGCTGCGGGCCTTCGTGTCGACGATGGTCGTCGACCAGTCGCTGATCACCGACGAGCTGATCGAGGAGCGCTTCGCCGACGCCACCGCTCCCGGTGCCCGCGAGGCGATGGCGAGCATGGGCTGGTCGTTCTACAACCCCGAGACCGCCGAGGACGGCATGCTCTGGCGCGAGGCCTACCAGGTCCGCCACCACACACTGCTGACCTGGGGCCGCGAGGACCGCGTCAACCCGCTCGACGGCGCGCTGGTGGCGCTCAAGACGATCCCGAAGGCGTCGCTGCACGTCTTCCCGCGCTGCGGCCACTGGGCACAGATCGAGGCGGCCGAGGAGTTCGCCGAGGTCGCGACCGCGTTCCTGGCACGCCACCGGGAGAAGGGGGCCCGATGACCATCGACGTGAGGTCCATGGGCTATGTCCGGGTCCACAGCACCGACCTGTCGGCTTGGGAGACCTTCGCCGGCAAGGTGCTCGGCCTTGCCGCCGGCCGCGGCCCGAACCCCGACCACCAGTACTGGCGCATCGACGAGGTCAGCGCGCGGCTCGTCGTCGTACCCTCCGACCGGGACGAGCTGGCCTGCTCGGGCTGGGAGCTCGCCGACCACGCGGCGCTCCAGGCCGCGCGCGAGCACCTCCAGAAGGCGGGGGTGGAGTTCGCCGAGGGCACCCGTGAGGAGCTGGAGGAGCGCCGCGTCCAGGAGCTGATCCGCTTCAGCGACCCCTGGGACAACGTCTTCGAGCTCTTCCACGGCATCACCTACGAGAGCCGCCCCGTCGTCACGCCGTACGCCGCGACGTTCGTGACCGGCGACCAGGGGATGGGGCACATCGTGCTGCCGGTGCTCGACGACGTCGAGGCGCTGCGCTTCTACCGCGACGTCCTGGGCTTCCGCCTGCGTGACTCGATGAGCATGCCGGGGGAGTTCGTCGGCAAGGAGCCGGGCTCCAAGGTCTGGCTGCGCTTCCTCGGAGTCAACCCGCGCCACCACTCGCTGGCGTTCCTGCCGATGCCCAACCCGAGCAGGTGCGTGCACATCATGCTCGAGGTCGACGAGCTCGACGACGTCGGTCGCGCTCTGGAGCGGGTCAAGAAGCACGAGGCGCCGCTGTCGGCCACGCTCGGCCGGCACATGAACGACGAGATGGTTTCCTTCTACGTGCGCTCGCCGGGCGGGTTCGACGTCGAGGTCGGCACCGACGGCCTGCGGGTCGACGACGACCGCTGGGTCGCGCGCGAGTCGACGGCCGTGTCCTACTGGGGTCACGACTTCGGCGCGAACGCGTAGGTCGATACCGTGGTCAGCATGTCTGCCGAGCAACCGCACCGCATCCCCGAGGGCGAGCTGCCCGACGGGATGAGCTCGGACGCTCGGGCCAGGTGGCCCCACCCGAGCCTGATCGGCGACTTCCTCGGGGACGCCGAGGTCGACTTCGAGTTCCGCCCGGGAGAGGACGTCGTCGTCCACGACGATCCGGCCGCCCAGGAGGCCGCGCGGCAGTTCCGCGACGTGCTCGGCTGCTTCGCCTCGGGCATCACCGTCATCACCACGATGAGCGGTGACGAGCCGGTCGGGATGACCTGCCAGTCGTTCTCGAGCGTCTCGCTCGAGCCGCCGCTGGTGATGTTCATCCCCGCCAAGACGTCGCGGGCGTGGCCGCTGATCCAGCGCTCGGGCCACTTCTGCGTGAACGTCCTCGCCGCCGAGCAGGAGCACGTCTCGACTCAGATGGCGACCAAGGGCATCGACAAGTTCTCGGGCATCGGGTGGAGCCCGGCCAAGATCACCGGGTCTCCGGTCATTGACGGCACGCTCGCGCACCTCGACTGCACCATCCACGCGGTCTACGAGGGCGGCGACCACTACGTGGTGATCGGGCGGGTCGAGCACCTCGACCAGCATCCTGACGCCCCGGCGACCGGGCCGCTGCTCTACTTCCGGGGCCGCTACCGCACCACCGACCACGTCGGTTGATCGTCGCCGTCACCCGGACCTGCATCGGGCGTTGATCCTGCGATGAAGAACCAGATCGGGTCGCGAAACCTCCGTCCCTCCCGGCGGACGATGGCGATGGCCGCCGCCGTCCTGGCACTCGCCGGCACCGCCGTCGCGACGGCCCCGACCGCGTCCGCAGGAGCCTCCGGCCCCGCCGCACCACCGCGCCCGCTGCTCGGGCGCGAGCAGCAGGTCCGCGCCTACTGGACCAGGTCGAGGATGGAGCACGCGATCCAGCTCGGCCCGCTCGGCGCGCCTCTCGGATCCACCCGTACGCCGCGCGCCGCGTCCACCACGTCGGCGGCCCGCGAGAGCGGCGCCGGCGGGATCCGGACACCGCGCACGGTCGGCAAGCTCTTCTTCAGCGACGCGCAGAACGACTACGTCTGCTCAGCGTCGGCGATCCGCACGAGGTCGCGCGACCAGGTGCTGACGGCCGGCCACTGCGTGCACACCGGGCCCAACCCCGACGACCTCGGCATCCCGCTGCTGGACAGCCTGCTGAGCCGTCCGCACTACTTCTCCGACTGGATGTTCGTGCCCCGCTACTACCGGGGCCGCGCGCCGCTGGGCAAGTGGGTCGCGACCAACCGCTACGTCAGCTCCGGATGGACCCAGCACGAGAACTTCTCCCAGGACCAGGCGATCCTCACGATGGGCCGTCGCAAGGGCAAGCGCCTGGTCGACGTCACCGGCGGCGACCGCCTCGCGCTCGGCAAGGGCCCGAACCAGGGGCACGTCCGGATCTGGGGCTGGCCCGCGGAGTCGCCGTACAACGGCAGGGTCGCGTGGCGCTGCGACGGCCGCACCACCGAGACCAACGTCGACTGGCCCGGCGACGCCCGGATGTCCTGCCCGCTGAACGGCGGCGCCAGCGGCGGCCCGTGGCTGCTGCGCGGAAGGCGTACGGCGAACACCGGCACGATCTTCGCGGTCACCTCGCGCGAGGCGGCCAGCGGGACGAAGGAGCTGCTGGCCCAGCCGCTGCCACGAGAGCTGCGCACGCTGATCAGGCGTGCGGGCGGCTGATCCGGCCCGCAAAAGCAGGTGGCCCCCGCGAGCGCCGACTCCCGGGGGCCACCACCGGGCGCGTGGCCCGGAATGTCGAAGCGGACGCCCTCCACGTCCGCGGACACTCTTCCAGCCACTGGGGGTCTCGGCTGAAATCGAGCCCACGAAGCTTGTGTCGCCCACCCCGACGCGACGAGGGTAGCAAAGATTTGACAGGCGATCTCGTCAGATTGTGACAAGATCTTGGAGGGCGAGACACGCCCGTCGCTCTCGGAAAGGCTCCCCCATGAACAAGCTCGTGAAGATCGCCGTCACCGCCGCCCTCGTCGCGGTCGCCTCCATGACGACCGTCGTGCCCGCGAACGCGGCGGCGGTGCGTCCATCGCTGATCGAGGAGATCCCCTGCTGCTGATCAGCCCGCGGCGGTGACGCTCCCGGTTTGCTCGCGTGCGTGGTGGCGTGGCGTCAGGCCGCTCGCCGCCATCGCCGCGCGGTAGGCCGTGAGCGCCCCCTCGGGGTCCTGAACCTGTGCGAGCAGGTCGGCGAGGTCGCACCACACCTGGGCGGCCTGTCGCTGGGCGCCGATGCCGACCAGTTGCTGCGCCGCCGTGCGGAAGTCGGCGCGGGCGCCGTCCGCGTCACCGCGGGCGGCGCGCGCCTGGCCGATCGTGATGAGCGCATCGATGCGGACCGGCACGGCATCCTCCGGCGCGTCGTTGCGCACGTGGGCAGCGAGCTCGAGTGCGCGGCCGGGGTCGTCGGCGGCGAGGTGCGCCTGCGCCAGCGCGAGGTCGGCGCGGAGCACGTCGGTGCTGCTGGCGCTGCTCGCGGCGAGCTCCGTGCGCGCCTGCGTGAGGTGGGTGATCGCCGAGCCGAGATCCGTGCCGGACTCGCGCAGCATGAGCCGGCCGAGCTGGAGGCGGAGCCGGGCAAGGTTGCGCCGGTCGCCGCCCTCGCCCAGCAGGGCCAGCGCCCGCTCGGCGAGCACGATCGCATCGGACGTGTCGCCCTTCAGCGAGCGCGCGATGCTGGTGTTCCAGTACGCCGCCGCGCGCGCGGACCGCGAGTCGGTCTGCTCGGCGGTCGCCAACGCGGCGGAGCACACGCGGAGCGCACGGTTGAGGTCGCCGCGCTCGATGTAGGCACCGGCGATGGTGACCGCGAGACGGACCGCGTCGTCGGTCCGCTCGAGGCCCGCGTCGCGGAGCCGCTGCTCGATGCGCTCGCCGGTCTCGACCGCGAGCGCGAGGTCGCCGCTCTCCTTGTGGCAGCGGGTGAGGGCGATGCCGCACGCCGCGAGCTCCAGTCCGGTGGCTTCGCCGGCGAGCTCCTCGTAGATCTCGATCGCCTCGGTCAGCCTGCCCTGCGCCTCGACGGCGCGGCCCAGCAGGTAGCGGGCCCGCGAGCCGAGGCCGCGCTGCTCGGCGGTGCTCGCCCGTTGGAGCCCTGTCCGCGCCTGCGCCTCGGCATCCTGCGCCTCGCCGGTCTCGAGCGCGAGCTCGGCGTAGTCGAGCATCAGCCGGATGGCGTCGTACTCCTCGGCGGAGGTGCCGGTGAGGAGCTGGGCGACGGTCGTCCCGAGGCGGTCGGCGATCGCGGACAGGACGTCGAGCGTGGGACGACGGGTGCCGGTCTCGATCCTGGAGACGTATCCGGTGGACGCGACCGTGCCGGCGACCTGGGTCTGGGTCAGGCCGGCCGCGACGCGGGCTGCTCGCACGCGTGAGCCCAGGATCACCGGGTCAACCGTGCGCAGCAGATGGTTGGGAGAGTCATGCATGCGCTCCATCATGAGCCAATGTGACTGATTCCGAACCCCCTCAGGCAAATTCTTTGCCACAAGATTCGACCGGCGCTCACAAGATGAGTGCCAGGCGGTGCTGCGACGGAGTGCCGGCGAGGTTGCGGAGCGCGTGCGCGCGCTTGAAGACCATGTGTGCGTCGTGCTCCCAGGTGATCGCGATGCCGCCGTGCAGCTGGACGCACTCCGCGGCCAGGTCGGCAGCCGCGTCGAGGGCGTACGCCGTGGCCGCGTGGACCTGATCGGCGGTCGCCTCGGTCGCGTCGCTCGCAAGGGCGTACGCCGCCTGCCAGGTCACCGACCGGGCGATCTCGGTCCGGGCGAGCATGTCGGCCATCCGGTGCTTGAGCGCCTGGAAGGAGCCGATCGGACGCCCGAACTGCTCGCGTCCCTTGGTGTAGGCCACGGTCATCTCCAGCGCGCGCCGGCAGAGGCCGACCGCGAGGGCGGCGGCGCAGGCCGCGCCGACCAGCTCCGCGCGCGCCTGCGCGGCCCGGCCGTCACCGACGACGGTGCCGCCGCCGGCCACGCGGGCGAGCCGGATCGTCTGGTCCATCGTCTCGACCCGCTCGACCCGCGGCTCGTCCAGAAGCACGAGGTCGTTGCCGTCGACCTGCAGCAGGATGCGGGCCCGATCGGCGTCCAGGACGAGACCGTCTCCGAGGACGAGGGAGGCCGGTTCGCCGGCGGCGATGCGGGGGAGCAGGTCGGCCCTGGCGTCCTCGGTTCCGCCGGCCAGGAGTGCCTGGGTGGCGATCGTGGTGGCCACGAGCGGCGACGGCGCGAGCGAGCGCCCCAGCTCCTCGAGCACGATCGCGGTCTCGAAGAAGGTCGCTCCGAAGCCGTCGTACTGCTCGGGGACGGCGAGCGCGGCGACGCCGACCTGGTCGCACATCAGGCGCCAGAGGTCCGTGTCGTACCCGTCGGGGGTCTCGATCGCGGCGCGTACGGCGGCGGAGTCGGCGCGCTTGGTGAGCAGCGCACGCACGGTGGCGACGAGCTCGTCCTGCTCCTCGCTGAGCCGGAAGCGCATCAGGCCGGCCGCTCGGCCAGCAGCGAGTCGAGGACCCGCTGCCGGTGGAAGGTGGGCGTGCCCCACGCGGTCACCAGCGCCCGGATCTTCGTCAGCCAGATGCTGAGGTCGAGCTCGCTGGTGTAGCCGACCGCGCCGTGGACCTGCAGGCCCGTGCGCGAGGCGTGGTACGCCGCGCCGGCCGCCTGCACCTTCGCCGCCGACACCGCGCGCGGGATCGGGTCGAGCGCGGCGCCGTGGACGAGGGGGCGGGCGAAGTCGAGCGCGATGCGTACGTCGGCGAGCGCGTGCTTGATCGCCTGGTAGGAGCCGATCTCGCGCCCGAACTGCCGGCGGTGCTTCACGTAGGCGACCGAGTCGGCCAGCACCCGCTCGCCGGCGCCGAGCAGCTGGGCGGCGGTGGCGAGGACCGCGAGGTCGAACGCGTCGTCGTCGACCTCGCCCTCGCCGGTGACAGCGAAGAGCCGCCGGGTCCGGTCGACCGAGGTGAGCGCCTCGCCGGCGACGGTCGCCGGGGTCGTGCCGACGTACACGTCGTCGGCGATGTCGGCGTCGAGCGCGTAGGGGACGTGGGGCGGGAGCGCGACGGTCGCGATGCGCTCGACCTCGCGGCCGAGCGCGGCCGGGAGGTACGCCGCCGACTCGACCCACGGCCCGGGCACGGCGTGGCGCCCGAGGGCCTCGAAGGCGATGCAGAGCTCGACCGGGGACGCCTCGGTGGCGAGCTGGGTGAGGCCCTGCTCGGCGAGACGCGCCCACAGCCGCAGGCCCGGGTCGTGGTCGCCCTCGGCCCAGGCGCGTGCTGCCGCGACCGTGTCGGATGCGGCGAGGAGGCCATCGAGCGAGGCGGCGAAGTCGCGCTGGTCGGGGGTGGGCTGGAAGTTCATCGCTGGGCCCCCTTGGGCTCGCGGGGGAGGCCGAGGATCCGCTCGGCCACGATGTTGCGCTGGATCTCGTTGGTGCCGGCGTAGATCGGTCCCGACAGGCTGAAGGTGTAGCCGTCGAGCCACCGGGAGTCGAGCTCGGCGTCCGGACCGAGGAGGTCGAGCGCGGTCTCGTGCAGCGCCACGTCGAGCTCGCTCCACCAGATCTTGTTCACGGACCCGGCGGCCCCGATGTCGCCCCCGCCGAGGAGCTTGCTGGCCGTTCCCCAGGTGTAGAGGCGGTAGGCCTCGGCCTTGATCCACGCGTCCACCACACGCGTGCCGGCATCGTCCACGCCGGTGGTCGAGGAGGTCGCGCTGCGACCGTCTCTGGACCCGGCGTACAGGTCGAGGAGGCGGTCTGCGGCGGCGGTGAACCGACCGGGGGAGCGCAGCGAGAGCCCGCGCTCGTTGCCGGCGGTGCTCATGGCCACGCGCCAGCCGTCGCCCGGCGCGCCGAGCACGTCGGAGTCGGGCACGAACACGTCGTCGAAGAAGATCTCGGCGAAACCCGCTTCGCCGTCGAGCTGCGCGATCGGCCGGATCGTGATGCCGGGGGCGTCGAGCGGGAACAGGAAGTAGGTCAGCCCGCGGTGGCGCTCGGCCTCGGGGTCCGAGCGGAAGAGGCCGAAGCCCCAGTGGGCGAGCGCAGCCCGGGAGGACCAGGTCTTCTGCCCGTTGAGCAACCACCCGCTCTGCTCTCCGGTGGTCGAGCCTGCCGAGACCCGTGTGGCGGTCGAGCGCAGCGAGGCGAGGTCGGAGCCGGCCTCGGGCTCCGACCAGCACTGGGCCCAGACCTTCTCGCCGGTCGCCATCGACGGCAGGAAGCGGTCCTGCTGCTGTTTCGTGCCGTGCTCGAACAGGATCGGCGAGAGCAGGAAGATGCCGTTCTGACCGACGCGCAGAGGAGCACCCGCGCGGTAGTACTCCTCCTCGAAGATCACCCACTCGACCAGCGACGCGCCGCGACCGTGGTACTCCTCGGGCCACGACACGACCGACCACCGGTCCGCCGACAGGCGCGCCTCCCACTCACGGTGGGCCTCGAAGCCCGCGGGTGTGTCCAGCGACGGCAGCGGCTCGGCCGGCACGTTTGCCCCCAGCCAGGCGCGGGCCTCGTCGCGGAAGGCGATCTCGGCATCGGACAGGGTCAGGTCCATCAGCGGTCCCTCAGCTGGTTCTTGAGCACCTTGCCCGACAGGTTGCGGGGGAGTGAGTCGACGATCTCCACGAGGCGGGGCACCTTGAAGTTGGCCAGCCGCTCCTTGGCGAACGCGATCAGGTCGTCGGCGGTGACCGAGCCGACGACGTACGCCTTGCCGACCTCGCCCATGCGCTCGTCATGGACGCCGACGACGGCGACGTCGTCGACACCGGGCGCGCGCATGAGGGTCTGCTCGACCTCGGCCGGGTAGACGTTGAAGCCGCCGGAGATGTACATGTCCTTGAGCCGGTCGGTGATCGTCAGGTTGCCGTCGTCGTCGAGCACACCGACGTCGCCGGTGTGCAGCCAGCCGTCCGCGTCGATGGCCTCGGCCGTCGCCTCGGGGTCGTCGAGGTAGCCGAGCATGACATAGTCGCCGCGCACCAGGAGCTCGCCCTGCTCGCCGATGCTCGTCTCCATGTTCGGGATCGCGCGGCCGCAGGTGTTCGCGACGACCTCGGCCGGGTCGTCCTCGCGGCACATGGTCACGACCACCGCCTCGGTCATCCCGAAGGCGGTCACGACATGGTCGATGCCGAGCTCCTCGCGCATCCGCTCGATCAGCACCACCGGTACGACGGCCGCGCCGGTCACCGCGAGGCGCAGGCTGCTCAGGTCGTGGTCGGCGCGGGTCGGCGCGGAGAGGATGGACTGGTAGATCGTCGGTGCGCCCGGCAGCACGGTGATCTGCTCTCGCTCGATGAGCTCCATCGTCTCGTCGAGGTCGAAGGTGGCGACCGGGTAGAGCGTCGCTCCGGTCAGCAGGCCGACCAGGATGCCGACCTTGTAGCCGAAGGAGTGGAAGAAGGGGTTGACCACCAGGTAGCGGTCCTCGGCGTTCACCCCGCCCAGCTGGGCCCACGCACGGGCGACGCCGATCGACTGGCGGTGGGCGCTCATCGCACCCTTGGGCCGTCCGGTGGTGCCGGATGTGAAGAGGATGTCGGCGACGTCGTCGGGAGAGACCCGTTCGGCGGCCAGGTCGATGTCCTCCGGCTCGCTCTCGATCATGCCGAGCCGCGCGATGTCGACGATGTCGTGCTCGCCGGGCCAGCTAGTCGCAGCCTCGAGGTCGGCGATCTGCGTCCGCCCGAGGAAGCCGTCTGCCACGACCACGATCGTGGGCCCGAGCCGGTCGACGATGCCGGCCGCCTCGTGGCCGGTGTAGCGCGAGTTGAGCGGCACCAGGATGCCGCCGGCGTACGACACCGCGAGCGCGGCGACGACCCAGTCGAGGCTGTTCGGCGCCCAGATCGCGACGTGGCCACCGGACGCCAGGCCCCGGGCGCGATACCCGGCCGCGGTCTCGCGGACCCGCTCGAGCAGACCGGCGAAGCTGAGGGTCTGGTCGCCGTCGACGTACGCCGGCTTGTCGGCGTGCTGCTCGGCGGCGGCGCGGAGGAGCGCGGGGATGGTGTCCACGGGCAGCCACCCTACCAAGCATTTGCTTGGTAGGGTGGCTGCTGTCGGGCGGTGGCGGTCAGCCGATGTGCACCCGTACGTCGTGCACGTGGCTGCCGATCTTCACGCCGAGGTTCCACGTGAGGCCCTTGCCGCCCGGCATCGTCACGGTGATCGCCCAGGTGTCCGGGCCGATCTTCTTGAAGTAGTTGTCGAGCCCGGCGGGGTGGCGGGGTGCCACGGCCGCGTCGACGTACCTCGGGCGGCTGGCGGCGTGGACCACGAGGCTGTAGGCCTTGCCGGCCTTCACCTGGAACGTCCCGTTGCGGTAGCCCGCGTCGACGACGTACGTCGAGAGCACGTGGTAGCTGCCGCGCACGCTGTGCCTGTTGCCGGCCTTGTCGGTCGCGGTCGCCGTGTAGTGCGTGACGCCGGCGTGGGTCCGGCTCACCACCTTGCAGGTGGCGATGCCGGAGAGCGCGTCGGCCCCGACGCAGTGCGCCGCGGGCGCCTTCCCGTCGTACGTCGCACCGTTGCGGATGCCCGTGACGCGCACCCGCGGAGCAGTGCGGTCGACGTTCAGGCCGGTGAGCGACACGGTGGCCGCTCCGCCGTCGTCGGCGGTGATGGTGCGCGTGACCGACCCGCCGGCGACGTTGCGTGCGATCGTGACCGGGGACGGGCACGGTGCGGAGAGCGCTGCACCGTCGGTGTGGCAGGTGAACAGGACTCGCACAGGGGTGCGGTACCACCGGAAGCGCGACTTCGGCCGGCTGCTGGTCACCTTCGCGGTGATCGCCGGGTCGTTGCGCGAGGTCGAGCCCGAGGACCCGGCGAAGTCGGTGTCGCCGGAGTACGTCGCAGCGACCTGCTGGCTGGCGCCGGTGGGGAGCGGGTAGTCGAGCGTGGCGGTGCCGCTGTCCACGCTGGCGGTGCCGACGACGTCGGCACCGACCTGGAAGGTCACGGTGCCGCTCGGGTCGCCGGCGCCGGGGGACGAGACCGCGACGTCAGCGGTGATCGTGGTCGGCTGGACAGACACCGAGGTCGTCGTCGCGGCCTGATCGACCGTGACGGACACGGTGCTCGACGCCGCGCTGTAGTCGTCGGTAGCGGCCTGGTCGGCCTCGACGGTGCAGGTTCCGGGGTGCAGGTAGGTCACCGTGGTGTCGGAGACGGAGCAGGCGTCGGTGGTGTCGGACTGGTAGCTGATCACACCGGTGTCGCTCGACTGGTCGCCGGTGGCGGCGACCGTGTCGGTCGCGCCCACGACACCGTCGTCGGTCGGCCCCGTGACGGTCACCGTCGGTGCGGCCTTGTCCACGGTCATCGTGTAGTCGTGGCTGCCCGTCAAC
This sequence comes from Nocardioidaceae bacterium, assembly GCA_009780515.1. Lineage (GTDB taxonomy): Bacteria > Actinomycetota > Actinomycetes > Propionibacteriales > Nocardioidaceae > Nocardioides. The sequence goes on from WQZX01000025.1 coordinate 20,714, forward strand.
GGCGTGCTCGAGGAGTCGGTCGCGGTGACGGTGAAGTCGGCGTCGCCGGCCGCGCTCGGCGTACCGGTGATGGCGCCGGTGGTGGCGTCGAGGGAGAGCCCGTCGGGCAGCGTCCCGGCCGTGACGGCGTAGGAGTAGGGCGCCGTGCCGCCGGTCGCCGCGACGCTGCCGGTGTAGGAGCTGCCGTAGGTGGCGTCGGCGAGAGAAGCGGGCAGGACGGGAGAGTCGAGAACGACGGAGACGTCGTCGGCGAGCTCGTAGCCCTCTGCGTCGTAGCCGCCGATGTTCAGGACGGGCGCACTGCTGCCGGCGGTGAAGGTCACCGAGTACTGCGTCCACTGGGAGAGGACGACGTTCGTCTGGTCGACCAGGGTCTCGGTGCCGTCGGCGGTGCCGGTGACGGTGGACTTGAGATGGGTCGGCTCGCCCATCCAGTTGATGTTGGTGGACCAGAACGACGCGGTGTAGGTCGCGCCCGGCACCGTGCCGCTGATCGCCTGGGAGATCGTGTCGTCCTGCTGTGCGGTGTTGCCCAGGTAGAGCGCGTTCTGCCCGGTCCGGGCGTTGGCAGGCGTGACGTCGACCCAGGCGCCGCTCGCGGCCTGTGTCCAGGTCCAGCCGGACGGGGTGACGTTGTGGCCGGTGGGCGAGCTCTCGAAGCCGCAGTCGGTGACGAGGTTGCCGGCGACACCGCAGGTGTCGTCGGCGTGGGCGGCGGTGGCGGTGGTCGCCACGACGGCGAGTGGCGCAGCCGTGACTGCGACGGCGGTGAGTAGGCGGCCGACGAGGCGTCGGCGGAGTTGGGTGCCTGGGGGCAGCATTGGACGGACCCTTCGGGTGTGAGCGCGCGCCAAGACAGGATCGACCAGGCGGGAGGCCGATAGCGGCCCGAGAGGGGATCTGTGCGAATGGCTCCGATCCGACCGGATGGACCGGGATGCGTGTGTTGGTACAGACGCTAGGCGCCCGTCGGACCCCGCGCAGGAGAACGACCGAGGATAAAGGAAACCGGGACAAGATCCCGATGCTCGGGCCGGGGGAACGGCGTCCGGACCTACCAAGCAAATGCTTGGTAGGGTTGGGATGTGGACCTGACCGAGATGCCGGAGGACCGCGCCTTCCGTGAGGAGGTGCGCACCTGGCTTGCCGACAACCTGACCGGCGAGTGGGCGGCGCTGAAGGGTCTCGGCGGTCCGGGGCGCGAGCACGAGGCCCACGCCGAGCGGCTGGCCTGGAACCGCCACCTCGCCGCCCACGGCTGGACCGCGGTCGGCTGGCCCGAGCAGTACGGCGGGCGCGGGCTGAACCTGTGGCAGCAGGTGATCTTCCACGAGGAGTACGCCCGGTCGGGCGCGCCGGCAGGGGTGAACCACCTCGGTGAGCAGCTGCTCGGCCCGACGCTGATCGCGTTCGGCACCGACGAGCAGCAGGCGCGGTTCCTGCCGCCGATCCGCGACGTCGAGGAGCTGTGGGCGCAGGGCTACTCCGAGCCGGACGCCGGCTCCGACCTCGCCAACGTGCAGACAAGGGCCCGGCTCGAGGCTGCGACGGGCTCGGGGACCGAGGGGGAGTGGGTGATCGACGGCCAGAAGGTCTGGACCTCGCTCGCGCACCTGTCGGACTGGTGCTTCGTCGTCGCCCGGACCGACGCGGGCTCGCAGCGCCACCACGGGCTGTCCTTCCTGCTGGTGCCGCTGCGGCAGGACGGTGTCGAGATCCGGCCGATCGAGCAGCTGACGTCGGGCTCGGAGTTCAACGAGGTCTTCTTCACCGGCGCGCGGACCGATGCGGCGAACGTCGTCGGTGAGCCGGGCGCCGGATGGGGCGTCGCGATGGGCCTGCTCGGCTTCGAGCGGGGCGTCTCGACCCTGGGCCAGACGGTGGGGTTCGCCCGCGAGCTCGACTCGGTCGTCGCCCGGGCCCGCTCCAACGGCGCGATCGACGACCCTCTGGTCCGCGACCGTCTGGCCGGCCTGAAGGCCGAGCTGATCGCGATCCGTGCCTTCGCGCTCCGCACCCTCTCGCTGGTCCAGGCCGGCGAGGACTCCGCCGCCGGTGGCGGCGCGGGGTCGATCTTCAAGCTCGCCTGGGCAGGCTGGCACAAGCGCCTGGGCGAGGTCGCCATGGAGGTCGCCGGTGCCGAGGGCCTGGTCGCGGGTCCCGGCTACGACCTCGACGCCCACCAGAGGCTCTTCCTCTTCTCCCGCGCCGACACCCTGTACGGCGGGAGCGACGAGATCCAGAAGAACATCCTCGCCGAGCGCGTGCTCGGCCTGCCCCGAGAGGCCCGTGCATGAGCGTCACCCGTTCCGAGCAGCCCACCCCCGACTACGTGCCCGGTCACGACCTCCTGGCGGGCAAGGTCGTGGTCGTCACGGCTGCCGCCGGCGCCGGCATCGGTGCGGCCGTCGTACGACGAGCGCTGGAGGAGGGCGCGAAGGCGGTCGTCTTCTCCGACACCCACGAGCGCAGGCTCGCGGAGGCCGAGGAGGTCCTGGCCGGCGAGTTCGGCGCCGACCGGGTGCGGCAGCTGGTGTGCGACGTGACCCGGGAGGCCGACGTGCAGGCCCTGCTCGACGCGGCCGAGGACCTCGGTGGGGTCGACGTGATGGTCAACAACGCCGGCCTGGGCGGCACCTCGGACATCCTCGCGATGGGCGACGACGAGTGGGGCCGGGTCATCGACATCACGCTCACCGGCACGATGCGCTGCACCCGGGCCGCGGGCACCCGCTTCGTCGCGGCCGGGCGGAAGGGCGTCATCGTCAACAACGCCTCGGTGATCGGCTGGCGGGCGCAGGAGGGGCAGGCGCACTACGCCGCGGCGAAGGCAGGCGTCATGGCGCTGACCCGCTGCGCTGCGCTGGACCTCGCCCCGCACGGCATCCGCGTCAACGCGGTGTCGCCGAGCCTGGCGATGCACCCGTTCCTGGAGAAGGTGACCTCGCCCGAGCTGCTCGTCGAGCTCAAGCAGCGCGAGGCCTTCGGACGTGCCGCAGCCCCGTGGGAGGTCGCGAACGTGATGGTGTTCCTCGCGAGCGACTACTCGTCGTACCTGACCGGAGAGGTGCTCAGTGTCAGCAGCCAGCACGCGTAGGGACGAGCTGCTCGCCATCGCCGGCGAGCGGTTCGCGACGCAGGGATACAAGTTCACGACGGTGCGCGACATCGCCGACGCGGCCGGCATCCTCTCGGGCAGCCTCTACCACCACTTCGACTCCAAGGAGTCGATGGTCGACGAGCTGCTGCGCGACTTCCAGGACCAGCTCTTCGGTCAGTACGACGAGATCCTGGCGAGCGACGACGACGCGCGCACCAAGCTGGAGCGGGCCTTCCGGGTCTCGTTCGAGGCGATCGAGAACCACCCGCACGAGGTGGCGATCTTCCAGAACGACGCCGACCACCTCGGCCGGCTCGACGGCTTCGGCTACCTCGCCGACCGCAACGCGCAGTCGCGCCAGGTCTGGATCACGCTCCTCGAGGAGGGTGTCGCGTCCGGGGTGCTCCGTGCGGATCTCGACATCACGCTGACCTACCGATTCATCCGCGACACGGTATGGGTGGCTGTCCGCTGGTACCGCCCCGGCGGCGGGCTCACCCACACCGAGGTCGCCGACCAGTACGTCCGGATCCTGCTCGACGGGATCGCCACCGATGGTCGAGGAGCCCGTGCAGCGACCGTCTCGAGACCCAGGAAGAGGAAGTGACATGGCCGAGGCCTACATCATCGACGCCGTCCGCACACCGGTCGGCAAGCGCGGCGGCTCGCTCGCGCAGCTCCACTCGGCCGACATGGCGGCCCACTCGATCAACGCGCTGATGGAGCGCACGGGCGTCGACCCCGGCGCCGTCGACGACGTCATCCTCGGCTGCTGCGACACGATCGGCTCGCAGGCGGGCGACATCGCGCGCACGGCGTGGCTCGCGGCAGGCCTGCCCGACCACGTGCCCGGCGTGACCATCGACCGCCAGTGCGGCTCCTCGCAGCAGGCGGTCCACTTCGCCGCGCAGGGCGTGCTGTCCGGCACCCAGGACCTCGTCGTCGCCGGCGGCGTCCAGAACATGTCGGCCATCCCGATCTCCTCGGCGATGCTGGTCGGTCAGCAGTTCGGCTTCGACACGATCTTCACCGGATCGGCCGGCTGGGCGAGGCGGTACGGCGACCAGGAGGTCAGCCAGTTCCGCGGCGCCGAGATGATCGCGGAGAAGTGGGACCTGTCCCGCGAGGAGCTCGAGAGGTTCTCGCTCACCTCGCACGAGCGTGCCTTCGCCGCCATCGAGGACGGCCGGTTCGCGAACGAGATCGCTCCGCTGACCCTCGAGGACGGCACGGTCGTCGACACCGACGAGTGCCCCCGCCGCAGCACGCTGGAGAAGATGGCCTCGCTGCCGACGCTGCAGGAGGGCGGCCGCCTCACCGCGGCCGTCGCCTCGCAGATCTCCGACGGCTCGGCCGCGCTGCTGATCGCCTCGGAGCAGGCCGTCCGCGACCACGGGCTGGAGCCGCGGGCCCGCATCCACCACCTGTCGGTCCGCGGCGACGACCCGGTCTGGATGCTCACCGGACCGATCCGCGCGACGGCGTACGCGTTGGAGAGGTCGGGCATGACCATCGACGACATCGACCTCTTCGAGTGCAACGAGGCGTTCGCGCCCGTCGTCCTGGCGTGGATGCGGGAGACCGGGGCTCCGCACGAGAAGGTCAACGTCAACGGCGGCGGCATCGCCCTCGGCCACCCGATCGGGGCCACCGGTGCGCGGCTGATGTCGACGCTCCTCAACGAGCTGGAGCGCACCGGCGGCCGGTTCGGTCTGCAGACGATGTGCGAGGGCGGCGGTCAGGCCAACGTGACCATCATCGAGCGGCTGTAGTCGATCCTGCCGAGCGCGGATCCGCGGCCGCGCTGCCGGCTCGGGCTGCCCGGCGCTCGGCCTCGAAGGCCGCGCGGCGGAGGCGATCGCCGTGCTCGCCGCGGTCGGCGAAGCGGACGGCGACGCCGGCCCCGCCCGGATAGTCCACGTGTCGTACGACGGTCGCCGGCGACTGCAGCTCCTCGCCGTCGATGCGCAGCGTGGTGATCACGGTGGTCCCGGGCGGCGGGGGAGTCGTCCGCACGAACGCCAGCGCCCCGCCCTCGCTGAGGTCGACCGTGACGCCGTCCAGCTCGTGCTCCTCGGGCTCGGTGCCGCTCCGCGCCGGCCGGTCGGCGTACCACTGCAGCCGGACGGGCACGGCGACGCCGGCGCGGAAGTGCATGCGCTCCTGAAGCCGCATCACCGGGGGAGCCGGAACCAGCTGCCAGACGCGGCCGTAGGCCCGACGGCCGGGGTGCGCGCTCACCGCGCAGCTCATCCTGCCGCGGGCGCAGGTCCAGGACAGCTCGGCGTGGAGGTGGTGCTCGAGCGGGTCGAGCTCCGGAGGGCAGGAGACGACCAGGGTCGGCAGGCCGCCCGGCGCGTCCTCGACGTCCATCACCCGTGTCGTCGCCACGACGGGGTCGCCGACGGTGCGCTCGATGCGCAGCACCACCGGCTGCAGGGTCTCGGGGAGGCTGGTCCGGTCGAGGTCGTGTGCGGCCACGTGACTCCTATCGGCACGCGGCGGTGCGGCTGAGGAGTCGGCGGGGTCAGCTGATGGTGAAGGCGAGCCAGAGCCCGACCGCCAGTGGCACCAGGCTGGTGAGGTGCCACAGGGACAGGGGCTTCTTGCGGTTCAGCGCCCGCACAGCGGCGACCCCGCAGTTCCAGAACAGCGAGCCGATGATGCACAGGCCGATCTTGGACGCGGTGTTGCCGCCGCCGACATCCAGCACCGCGGCGAGGATCATGCCCGCGGTGAGGTGCGCGATCGTGGTCATGATCAGCACGGACACGACCCGGCGCTGCACCCGCTCGAGACGCTTGACCGCCTCCGGGTCGCGCTTCGGGCGAGGAGCGTTCGGGTCCATCAGGTGGCGACGCCTCGGCGGGGCCGAGGGGCTGCCCGAGGTGGTCGGCGTGTTCACGACTCCAGATTAGTCGTGCGACTCACCCCGACCCAGCCGGTGAGCGTGTGATCAGAGCAACCGGTCGACGACGTACGACGCCCCTCGGCGCAGCTCCTGCGCGGCGCGGTCGACGATGCGGTCGATGAGCTCCTCGCAGGTGGGGAGGTCGTCGATGACGCCCACGACCTGGCCGCTGGCGAGGACGCCGGCCGCGGTGTCGCCCTCGACCAGGCCTGCCTTGAGCATCATCGGGGTGTTGGCGGCCAGTGACATCTGGGCGAGGGTGCGGCCCTGCTCCCTCCGCATCGAGCGGCCGTCGCGCGCCAGGTCGGTCCAGGACATCCCGGACTCGCGCTTGAACTCCAGCGTGCGCCGCACCGTCGGCCCCAGTCGCTTCACCGCACTGGTCTCCTCCAGCTCCGACACGAGGTCGGTCCGCAGCATCCGGTGCGGCATGCCGTCGACCTTCGCGGTCACGACCGTGTCGGTCAGGCCCTTGGAGAGGTAGAGCTGCTTCACGGCGTCGGGCACGGCCGAGTCCTGGGTGAGCAGGAAGCGGGTGCCCATGCCGACGCCGGCGGCGCCGTAGGACAGGGCGGCGGCGAGGCCGCGGCCGTCGAAGAAGCCGCCCGCGGCGATGACCGGGATGTCGACCGCGTCGAGCACGGTGGGCAGCAGCAGCGTCGTCGGGATCGGGCCGGTGTGCCCGCCGCCCTCGCCGCCCTGCACCATCACCGCGTCGGCGCCCCAGGCGGCGACCTTCTTCGCGTGCTTGGCCGCGCCGATCGACGGCATCACGACGATGTCGTGCTCCTTGAGCTTGGCTATCAGCTCGGGCTTCGGCGCCAGCGCGAAGCTGGCGACCTTCACGCCGTGGTCGATGAGCAGCTGGCAGCGGTCCGCCGCGTCGCCGGCATCGGCACGCAGGTTCACGCCGAACGGCCTGTCGGTGCGCGACCCGACCTCGATGATCGCCTTCTCCAGCTCGGCGAACGTCATCGTCGCCGACGCGAGGATGCCGAGCCCGCCGGCGTTGGCGGTCCCGGACGTCAGGCGCGGGCCGGAGACCCAGCCCATGCCGGTCTGCACGACCGGGTGGCGGACGCCGACCAGGTCGGTGAACGGCGTACGGATCGTCTGCTCACGCATTCGGCACCTCCTTGAAGCGCAGACCCTTCGGGTCGATCACGTTCTCGATCAGCGTGACCTCCTCGGAGGTCGGCTCCCGCGTGGTCGGTACGCCGGTGGGCACGTCGAGCTCGAACCCGGTCGCCTCGTGCAGCTCGTCCGCGCTCACGCCCGGGTGGATCGAGAGCACGCGCAGGGTGCCGTCGGGACCGCCGACGTCGAAGACCGCGAGGTTGCTGACGATCCGATGGATGTCGTTGTACTTCGCGGCCCCTCTGCCCGCCGCCGCGGCCAGCGTCGGTCCGACGCCGGAGACCACGTCGACGCGCTCCACGAAGACGCGGGTCGAGTGCCGTGGCACCCAGTAGGACGTGCGGTTGTTGACGGTGTTGCCCGGTGCGCCGCGCGAGCCGAGCAGCTGTCGCCTCGGCCGGGCGAAGTCGCCGATCGCGGAGATGTTCTGGTTGCCCTGACGGTCGACCTGCGTCGCCCCCATCATCACGTGGCGCTTGCCGTAGGCGACCACGTCGAAGACCTTCGGGAACGGGATCCAGCCCTCCACGACGTCCTTGCCGCCCAGCGGGGGAGTGCCGGCCAGGAAGACCGACTCGCCGTCGCTGATCAGCAGGTCCGGGTTGCTGGTCAGGCGGGCGAGTCGCACGCCGACCGTGGGCAGCAGGCCCATCGGGGACGCGAAGATCTCGCCGTCGTCCTTGAACGCGTCCGCGATCGCCGCGGCACACACGTCTGCGCGAGTGGTCATCCCTGCTCCTCCCGGAACGCCGTCACGGCTGCCTGGTAGGCGGTCTCGTCGCCGGACAGGAACCGGTCGTGGAACGCCTGCCAGTCCTCGTCGGGGCCACCGGCCGCGGCGGCGTACGCCTTCTGGAAGCGCTCGTCGCGCTCGTAGTCGGGCACGCAGCTGGTGAAGTGGGCGCCGTTCGGTGCCTCGACGACGCCGTCGACCATCATCCGGCTGAGCAGCAGCCGCTGGACCGGGGTGTCGACGGTCAGCCCGGCGGTGTCGACGACCTCCTCGACCGAGAGGTACGTCTTGTCGGCGGCCATCGCGAAGAGGTCGTCGAAGTAGGGGTCCGGGCCGAGGTACGTCGCGTTGCCGTGCGCGTCGGCCCGGTTGAGGTGGACCAGCGCGGCGTCGAGCCTGAGCGCGGGTACGGCGACCAGCTCCTCGCGCGCGCCGTCCGCGTCGGCGTACGGGCTGGTGACGGTGGCCAGCTGGGGGTTGTTCAGCATCACGTCGGAGCCGAGGCCGGCGCGCATCGGCAGGAACGGCAGCCGTTGCGCGGCCGCGCGCAGGCCGGTCTGGAACATGCCCTCGTCGAGCTCGACGACCTCGGGGATCGTGCCGTTCTGCCGTGCCCGCTGGAAGTTCGGCTCGAGCGGGACGGTGTCGAGCGAGACGAACGCGTAGGTGAGCCGCCGGATCTTGCCGGCGCGAGCGAGCAGGCCGACGTCGGCGCCGCCCCAGCTGACGACGTGGAGGTCGGTCAGGTCGGAGCGGTAGAGCGCGCGCACGAGGGCCATCGGCTTGCGCCGCGGGCCCCACCCGCCGATGCCGATGGTCATGCCGCTCTCCAGGCTGGCGACGACGTCGTCGATCGACATCTTCTTGTCCCGGGGACGGGTCACTTCCTGGCTCCCTTGTCAGTTCCGGCGAAGTCGTCGCGGAGCTCGTCGCTCACGCCCATCAGGTTCAGCTCGAAGGTGAAGCCCTGCTCCCAGCGGTAGGACTTGTTCACGTCGATCGGGTCGATCCCGTTGAGCGCCTCCTTGGCGGCCCGGATGACCTTGGTGTTCTTGCCTGCGATCTCGGCGGCGACCTCCAGGGCAGCGTCGAGCAGCTCCTCGCGCGGGTGGACCGACAGGACCGACCCGAACTGCACGAGGCCCGCGGCCTTGATCGTCCGCGCGGTGAAGTAGAGGGTGCGCATGAGGTGCTGCGGCACCAGCCGTGCCATGTGGGTCGCGGCACCGAGGGCGCCCTGGTTGACCTCCGGAACGCCGAAGAACGCGTCGTCGGAGGCGACCACGATGTCGGCGTTGCCGACCAGGCCCACACCGCCGCCGAGGCAGAAGCCGTTGACCGCGGCGATCACCGGGACGCTGCACTCGTAGACGGCCTTGAAGGCGGCGTAGCAGCCCTTGTTCGCGCCGAGCAGGGCGTCGAACCCGGTCGTGCTCTGCATCTCCTTGATGTCGACGCCCGCGTTGAAGCCGCGGCCCTCGGCGCGCAGCACGACGACCCGGGTGTGGGGATCGGTGCTCGCGAAGTCGAGGGTGGCCGCGAGGTCGAACCATCCCTGGACGGTGAGCGCGTTGACCGGTGGAGCGTCCATCGTGACGATCCGGACGCCGTCCCGCAGCTCGCTGGTGACTGGCATGGGACCAACCTACCAAGCATTTGCTTGGTATGGTGCCGACATGGCCCTGAGCATCGATCTCTCCGGGCGGGTCGCTCTTGTCACCGGAGGAGCCCGCGGCATCGGCCGTGGCATCAGCGAGGTCCTCATCGCGGCGGGCGCCACGGTGATCACCTGCGCCCGCTCCGAGGCCGATCCGCCGGCGGGTGCGACCCACCGGCTGTGCGACGTACGGGATCCGGAGGCGGTCGCGGCGCTGGTCGACGCGATCGCGCAGGAGCACGGACGGCTCGACGTCGTGGTGAACAACGCCGGGGGAGCGCCGTACGCCGAGGCGGCGACCGCGAGCCCGCGCTTCCACGACAAGGTCCTCGCCCTGAACCTCGCCGCCCCGCTGAACGTCGCGCAGGCGGCCAACCGGGTCATGCAGGGCCAAGCCGGCGGTGGGGCGATCGTGAACATCTCGTCGGTCAGCGCGACCCGCCCCAGCCCGGGCACGGCGGCGTACGGCGCCGCCAAGTCCGGTCTCGACTCGCTCACCGGGAGCCTCGCCATTGAGTGGGGCCCGAAGGTCCGCGTCAACGCGATCGACGTCGGGATGGTCCGCACCGCCGACACCGCCGACCACTACGGCGGCGACGAGACCGTCGCCGCGATCGAGCGCACGATCCCCGCCGGCCGGATGGCCGACATCGCCGAGATCGGCAACGTCGTGGCCTTCCTGGCCAGCGACCTCGCGTCGTACGTCTCCGGGGCGGCCGTCGCCTGCCACGGCGGCGGCGAGCAGCCGGTCTTCCTGCACATCGCCCAGAACACCCACGAGGAGAGCACGTGAGCAGGTTGTTGGAGGGTCGCATCGCGATCGTCACCGGGGCGGGCCGTGGCATCGGCCGGGCCCATGCGCTGGAGCTCGCGCGCCACGGCGCGAAGGTCGTCGTCAACGACTACGGCGTCTCGCTGGCGGGTGAGAAGGAGGAGTCGCCCGCCCACGAGGTCGTGCGTGAGATCGAGGCCCTCGGCGGCGAGGCCGTCGTCAACGGCGCGGACGTCGCCGACTTCGAGGCCGCCGCCGCGCTGGTGCGGCAGGCGATCGACACCTTCGGCGGGCTCGACATCCTGGTCAACAACGCCGGGTTCGTGCGCGACCGGATGCTCGTCAACACCTCCGAGGACGAGTGGGACGCGGTCATCCGGGTGCACCTCAAGGGTCACTTCGCGACGATGCGGCATGCCGGTGCCTACTGGCGTGCCGAGTCCAAGGAGGGTCGCCCACGCGTCGCGCGGGTCATCAACACCTCGTCGGGTGCCGGGCTGCAGGGCTCGATCGGCCAGGCGACGTACTCCGCCGCCAAGGCCGGCATCGCGGGCCTGACCCTGGTCGCGGCCGCTGAGATGGGCCGGTACGGCGTGACTGTCAACGCCATCGCGCCCGTTGCCAGGACGCGCATGACCGAGGGCGCCTTCGACACCTCCGCGATGGCGCTCCCCGAGGACAACTCACCGCTCGTCGCCTGGCTCGCCTCGAAGGACGCCGGTGACGTGACGGGCCGGGTCATCGAGATCGACGGCCAGGTGATCACCGTCGAGAACTGCTGGTCCCACGGCCCCTCCCGTGACGCCGGCGCGCGCTGGCAGGCCGAGGATGTCGGTCCGGCCCTCCGTCAGCTGCTCGCGGAGGCGCCGGCGCCTGAGCCGGTCTACGGCACGTGACAGTTTCACCGGCCGGCCGGTGAAACTGTCAGTTGGACGAAGAAAGTTGCGCGGTTCAGCCACAGGTTCGTCGTCCAAGTCGGCAAGGTGTCGATCAGATGGCGGAGTCGACAGGTCACTCCAGCCCCACGGCGGCCCCTGAAGCGCGGCTCTGCCTGGGGATGGCGGTCGTGCTCCACAGGCGACCAGACCTCGGTGGATGTCGGTCTGGCGTTCCTCGCACTGTCTGCACATGTTCACGATGGTGGCTGACGCGCAGGGGATCGTCCTGCGGTCGGCGGCGATTGCTGCCGGTCTGACCGATCACGACCTTTGGCGTGCCCGCAAAGCAGGGCAGATCGTACGGATGAGACAGGGCGCCTACGCCCTGACCCCGGTCTGGCACGAGTTGGACAGGCTGCAGCGTGTGGGATTGGTCATCGACGCCGTGCGGCAGCAGTACGCCGACTCACCCGTCGCCCTGTCGCACGCGAGTGCCTGCGTCGTACACGGCGGGCCGACATGGGATCTCGACCTCTCGCGGGTCCTCCTCACGAACCTCGCCGGACGAGGTGAGCGCAAGAGCGCCGGGGTGACTCATCATCGTGGCTTGTGCCTGGCGGCCGACGTGACGCGTGACGAGCGGGGTTGGCTGATGGCGCCGGCACGCGCGGCCCTCGACACCGCCGCGGCCGCACCACTCGAGGCAGGGATCGCAGTGGCGGACTGGTACCTGAATCGGGGTCTCGCCACCCGCGAGGAGCTGGACGAGATGTTCGCACGGATGCGTCTGTGGCCGGGCACCCTCCACCTCCATCGCATCCTGCATCTGTGCGACGGATCCGCCGAGTCGGTGGGGGAGACGCGGACGCGGCTGCTGCTCCGATCGCAGGGACTTCCGGCTGCCGTGCCTCAGCTCAGAGTGACGCACCCGAACGGTCGTCTGGTCGGACGCGTCGACTTCGCCTGGCCGGAGCACAGGACGATGCTCGAGTTCGACGGGCTGACCAAGTATCACCGCTACCGACGTCCGGGTGAGAGCATCGAGGAGATGGTGATCCGGGAGAAGCTGCGTGAGGATCGCCTGCGGGAGCTCACCGGCTGGATGATGATCCGGCTCGTCTGGGCGGATCTGGCGTCGCCCGCGACCACCGCCGACCGAATCCGTCGTTGCTTCGACGTGGCCGCTCGAGACCGAGCGTGGTGACGTGCAGCGAGGGCCGGTACGAAGAACCTGGTAGTTGGACGACAAAGGTTGTTCGTCCATGTGACAGTTTCACCGGCCGGCCGGTGAAACTGTCACGTCGTCACATCCGCTCGAGGACGGTCGCCGTCGCCATCGCACCACCGGCACACATCGAGATCAGTGCGGTGGAGGCGTCGCGACGCTCCAGCTCGTGGAGCGCGGTGGTGAGGAGACGTACGCCGGTCGCGCCGACGGGGTGGCCGAGCGCGATGGCGCCGCCGTTGACGTTCACCTTGTCCATGTCGACGTTGTGCTGGCCGGCCCAGGAGAGGACGACCGAGGCGAACGCCTCGTTGACCTCGAAGATGTCGAAGTCGCCGATCGCCATGCCGGTCTTGTCGAGCACCCGCTGGGTCGCGTCGATGGGGCCGTCGAGGTGGTAGTAGGGGTCGGAGCCGACCAGCGCGTGGAACTTGATCCGCGCCCGCGGCCTGAGGCCGAGCGCCTTCGCCCGGTCCTCGTCCATGATCAGCACCGCGGCAGCGCCGTCGGAGATCTGCGAGGACGTGCCGGCGGTGTGCAGGCCGCCGTCGAGCACCGTGCGGAGCCTGGCCAGGCCCTCGACCGTGGTCTCGCGCAGCCCCTGGTCGGCGTCGACGATGCGGGTCTCGCCGGTCCGCGCGCCGTCCTCGCCGAGCAGAGGCGCCTCGTACGCCGCGATCTCGCGCTTGAAGCGACCCTCGTCGACGGCGACGCGGGCCTTGGCCTGCGACGCCGCGCCGAAGGCCTCGAGGTCCGCGCGGCTGAGGCCACGGTTGCGGGCGATCCGGTCGGCCGCCTCGAACTGGTTGGGCATGTCGATCGTCCAGTCCTCGGGCCGCGGGTCGCCCAGGCCCTTCGGGACGTTCGCCCCGAGCGGGATGCGCGACATCGCCTCGACGCCGCAGGCGACGCCGACGTCGATCGTCCCGGCGCGCACGAGGTCGTTGACCAGATGGGCGGACTGCTGTCCGGAGCCGCACTGCGCGTCGATCGTCGTACCGCCGGTGTGCTGGGCGAGACCGGCGTGGAGCCAGGCGCGTCGCACGGTGTCGTTGGACTGCTCGCCCGCCTGGGACACGATGCCGCCGATCGCCTGCTCGACGAGGTCGGACTCGACGCCGGCCCGCCGGAGGACCTCTGCCTGGACGAAGCCGAGCAGGTTGGCGGGGTGTACGCCGGCCAGCCAGCCGTTGCGCTTGCCGAGCGGGGTTCGGACTGCTTCGACGATGACGGGGTTGCCCATGCGGGCAATGTAGCACCGAGTAGAACGTGTTCTTATTTTGTTGCTGAGACACGTACGAAAGGCTTTCGTGTTTAGCGGAGAGCCTGTAGCGTCGCGAATGAGAACGTGTTGCAGCGGCGCCCGTCCGGCGGTCGTCGCGACCCCGACCGAAAGCGATCGACAGTGACCGACACCGCGACCGAAGCCCTCACGGAGCTCGTCGTCCCGGCCGGCTGGGACCCGACCGACCCGGACATCAACGCCGTCGCCCTGCCGCACGAGGAGTGGAAGGCGCTGCGCGCCCACGCTCCGGTGCACTGGGTCGAGCAGATCCCCGAGGCCCGGGCCGGCTTCCTGGACAAGGGCTACTGGGCCTGCACCCGCCACGAGGACGTCCGGGCGGTCTCCAAGGACAACGACAACTGGTCCGCGGCGGAGAACGGCGTCATCATCCGGTTCGCTCCCGACATGACGCGCGACCAGGTCGAGGTCCAACGCGCCATGCTGATCCACCACGATCCGCCGGACCACACCAAGATGCGCGGCATCGTCTCGCGCGGCTTCACACCGCGTGCCATCAACGCGCTCAAGGAGGGCCTCGCCGCGCGCGCTCGACAGATCGTCGGCGAGGCCGTCGAGCGCGGGTCGGGCGACTTCGTCGAGGACCTCGCGGCCGAGCTCCCGCTGCAGGCGATCGCCGACTTCCTCGGCGTACCGCAGGAGGACCGCAAGAGGCTGTTCGAGTGGTCCAACCAGATGATGGGGTACGACGACCCCGAGATCGGTGCCGATCCGGCGCTGGCGTCGATGGAGATCCTGGGCTACTTCGACCAGCTCGCCAACGAGCGCCGCGCGAACCCGCAGGACGACATCGTCACCAAGCTGATCAGCGTGGGCCAGGACGACGACCTCGGTGCGCTGACCAACGACGAGTTCGGCTTCTTCGTCATCCTGCTGACCGTCGCCGGCAACGAGACGACCCGCAACGCCATCAGCCACGGCATGCACGCGTTCCTCCAGAACCCCGACCAGTGGGAGCTGTGGAAGAGCGAGCGTCCCGACACGATGGTCGACGAGGTCATCCGCTGGGCCACGCCGGTCACCGTCTTCCAGCGCACCGCCAAGAACGACCTCGAGCTCAACGGCCGGCAGATCAAGCAGGGCGACCGGGTCGGCCTGTTCTACGCCTCGGCCAACTTCGACGACACCGTCTTCGAGGACCCGTTCCGCTTCGACATCACCCGCGAGAACAACCCGCACGTCGCCTTCGGCGGGCATGGCGCGCACTACTGCATCGGTGCCAATCTTGCCCGCATGGAGATCAAGCTGATCTTCGATGCCCTGGCCGACCTGGCCCCGGACATCACGCTGTCCGGCGAGCCTCGCCGGCTGCGCTCGGGATGGCTCAACGCGATCAAGGAGATGCCGGTCAGCTACAAGTAGCCGGCCTCTCCTCTGCGCACACAGGAGGACGCAATGACCGCCGTACTGCCCCCGGGCTTCGACTTCACCGACCCCGACGTCAACTGGGAGGCGGTCCCGCACGACCGCTTCCGTGAGCTGCGCGCGACGGCGCCGGTCACGTGGGTCGAGCAGGCACCGGGGGCGTACGACGGCTTCGCTCCCGAGTCGCGCAACGGCTACTGGGCGCTGACCCGGCACGAGGACGTCTCGGCCGTCTCGCGCAACTCCAAGGTGTTCTCCTCGATGGAGAACGGCGCGATCATCCGGTTCCCCGCGGGGATGACCCGCGAGCAGCTGGAGCTGCAGCGCGTGATGATCCTCAACCAGGACGCCCCGGAGCACACCATGATGCGCCGGATCGTGTCGCGCGGCTTCACTCCGCGCGGGATCGAGGAGCTCAGGCAGACGATGCGCGACCGCGCCGAGCGGATCGTGCTCGACGCGGTGGAGGGCGGCACCGGCAACTTCGTCGAGCAGGTCGCGGCCGAGCTGCCGTTGCAGGCGATCGCCGACCTGATCGGCGTACCGCAGGAGGACCGGAAGAAGCTGTTCCACTGGTCGAACTCGATGCTCGCGAGCGAGGATCCGGACTACGCCGGCGGCGACAACCAGGAGGCGGCTGCCGAGGTGCTGGTCTACGCGATGGGCATGGCCGCCGAGCGCAAGGCCGAGCCCCGCGACGACATCGTCACCAAGCTGATCAACGCCGACCATGAGGGACGTGGGCTCACCGACGACGAGTTCGGCTACTTCGTCATCATCTTGACGGTGGCGGGGAACGAGACGACCCGCAACGCGATAACCCACGGCATGAACGCCTTCCTCGACAATCCCGACCAGTGGGAGCTGTGGAAGCGGGAGCGGCCCGAGACGATGGTCGACGAGGTGGTCCGCTGGGCGACGCCCGTGACGGTGTTCCAGCGGACCGCGCTCGAGGACGCCGACGTCGGGGGCGTGCCGATCACGAAGGGCGAGCGGGTCGCCATGTTCTACGCGTCCGCCAACTTCGACGAGACGGTCTTCGAGGACCCGTTCCGCTTCGACATCACCCGCGACCCGAACCCGCACGTCGGCTTCGGCGGCCACGGCGCGCACTACTGCCTGGGCGCGAACCTGGCCCGCCAGGAGATCTGGATGCTGTTCAACGCGCTGGCCGACCACGCGCCCGACATCAGCCGCCTCGCCGAGCCGAAGCGGCTGCGCCACGGCTGGATCAACGGCATCAAGGACCTGCAGGTCCGCTACGGCTCGTGACGGGCCAGCCGCTGTAGTGGTGTAACACGTCGTTCGCGGGTCTGGTAGGTCACCGACTGCTGTAACACGTCGTTCGCGCAGCTAGCACCGTCGTTCACTTCTGTCGTACGCCGCTGCAACGACCTTCTAGAGACGTCAACGACGTAGTAGGTCAGCGAACGGCGTGTTACAGCAGCCGACCAGCCGACCAGCCGACCAGCCGACCAGCCGACCAGCCGGGGCCCGCCCGTTTCAGACCAGCGTCAGCGGGAGGTGCGGCTCCGGAGGGAGCGTGACCTCGATCGTCGCGTCGGGGCGTACGACACCGCTGCGGCTGACGATGCCCATCACGCCGGCCAGGCGCTCGACCTCGTCGCCGCCGACCTTGCGGACGAGCCGCTTCGTCAACCCCTGCTGCAGGCCGTCGATCTGCACACACGGGTTGCGCAGGCCGGTCACCGTGATGACGGCGTCACCGACGGTGAGGCGGGCGCCGACGGGCAGGCCGAGCAGGTCGATGCCGCTCGTCGTGATGTTCTCGCCGAGGCCGCCGGGTGCGACGGCGAAGCCGTCGGCCGCGACGTCCTCGAACAGCTCCGCGTGGATCAGGTGCACCTGGCGCAGGTTCGGCTGCGACGGGTCCCGCCGGACCCGTGAGCGGTGCTGAACCGTCGCGCCGCAGTGGGCATCGCCGTCGACGCCGAGGCCCTCGAGCAGCAGGATCTCGTCGTACGACGCCTTGGAGAAAGTGTGCTCGGCGTCGCGGTGGACCGCGACGACCCGTGCACCCACGACTCAGTCCCGAGCAGTGAGTACGACGGGGTCGCCGCTGGTGATGGCGATGGTGTGCTCGGTATGCGCGCCGCGCGAGCCGTCGGCGGAGCGGATGGTCCAGCCGTCGGGATCGAACTGGATCTCGTCGGTGGTGTGAAGGAACCACGGCTCGATGGCGATGACCAGGCCGGGCTTGAGCTTGAGACCGCGGCCCGCGCGCCCGTCGTTCGGGACGTGTGGCTCGCCGTGCATGGTGCGCCCGACGCCGTGGCCGCCGAACTGCAGGTTGACCTTCAGGCCGGCCTCGGCCGCGACGGATCCGATCGCGAACGAGATGTCGCCGAGCTTGTTGCCCGGCCGTGCGGCCGCGATGCCCGCGTCGAGCGCCCGCTGGGTGGTGTCGATGAGCGCCTGGTCCTTGGGGTCGGGGGTCCCGACGATGACCGAGAGCGCCGAGTCCGACACCCAGCCGTCGACCGACGCCGCGAAGTCGACGGAGAGCAGGTCGCCGTCCTGGAGCGTGTAGTCGTGGGGGAGGCCGTGCAGCACGGCGTCGTTGACGCTGGTGCACAGGACCTTGCCGAACGGGCTCGCGCCGAAGGAGGGGTGGTAGTCGATGTAGCAGGACTCGGCACCCGCGTCGCGGATCATCTTGTGGGCCCGCTCGTCCAGCTCGAGCAGGTTGACCCCGACCGCCGCCTTGTCGGCGAGGCTGGTGATCACCGATGCCACGAAGCGCCCGGCGGGTCGCATCTGGTCGATCTGGGCGGGAGTGCGGAGCTCGATCACGTGACCAGCCTAGGGCGTAGGGTCACGAGCCATGGAGGCACAGGCACCCGCGTCACTCCTCTCGCTCATGCCGTACGCCGGGTGGCTCGGTGTCGTGATCGACGAGGCCGCGCCCGAGCGGGTGGTCGGCGGGCTGGACTGGTCCGATGAGCGGTGCACGGCCGGGGGTGTCATGCACGGCGGGGCGCTGATGTCCCTGGCCGACAGCATCGGGGCGGCCTGCGCGTTCCTGAACCTGCCCGACGGGGCAGCGACCTCGACGATCGAGTCGAAGACGAACTTCTTCCGCGGTGCCGGCTCGGGCAGGGTCACCGCCACCGCCGTACCGGTCCACGTGGGCCGCACCACCATCGCCGTGCAGACAGAGCTGCGTGACGACGCCGGAAGGCTGGTCGCGCTCGTGATGCAGACGCAGGCCGTCGTCGCGCCGCGCTAGGCGCGTGGCGTCAGGCGCCCTGGAACTCGATCCGGTTGCCGAACGGCTCCTCGACGCCGAGGTGGAGCACTGCCCCGGACGACTGGAACCAGCAGCCTCCACGGGCTGCGAGCACCGGTGGCTTGGGCACCTCGATCAATCCGAGGAGCGTGTTGTAGAAGGTGCGGGCGGCTTCTTCGCCGCCGCGAGGAATACCCACCTGTACGTGGTCGAGGCCGAGGATCGTCATGACACCGCCTGTCTCTTGATGTCAAGATACCTCGTGGATCACGCCCTCGTCGCTGTCCCGCTCAGACGGGGTGGTGCGAGCGCACCACCGCGACCAGGGTGCAGGCGACCGAGACGGCGAAGCAGGCCGCGACGACCCGGAACATCCAGGTGCTCGAGGTGAGCGCGGCGTTGGCCATGCTCGCGACCACGCAGGCACCGAGGACGAGCATCAGCCCGTCGAGCGCCCGGTGCGTCCACTTCCTCATGGTTCGAGCGTAGGCCTCGACAGGCTCGCGCCGTGGCAGATCCGCGCAACGCGCCGCAGACTGCTGGCCCGACGCCGTACGAGCTCGGGCGGTCAGTCGCGGAAGGTCGGGGTCCGCCCCTCCTTCCGCGCCGAGACGGCCTCCTCGAAGTTCTTGGTGAGCAGCCGGACGAGCAGCTGGCCGTGCCCCTCGGCCTGCATGTGCTGCTCGAGGCTGGCCGCGTCGAGGGATCCCCACAGGGTCTTCTTGGTGAGCTCGACGCCGGGGCGGCTCCAGCGCGTGATCGAGGCGGCGGTGTCGAGAGCGGCGTCGAGGACGGTGCCGTCCGGCACGACCCGCGAGACGAGACCGATGGTCGCGGCCTCGTCCGAGTCGACGTCGCGGCCGGTCAGCATGATCTCGGCGGCACGGGAGTGGCCGACGGACCGGGGGAGCAGGTAGGAGAGCCCGAGCTCGGAGGCGGTCAGGCCGTTGTTGATCCCGGCCGCGCGGAAGTACGCCGACTCCGCGGCGAGCCGTACGTCGCAGGCCAGCGCCAGGCACAGCCCACCGCCGATGGCCGCGCCGTTGACCGCGGCGATGACCGGCTGGTGGATCCGGCGCAGCGTCAGGATCAGCTCGTCGAGGATCTCCATGGCCCGCAGCGCGATCGAGACCGGCGTCAGGCCGGCGATCCCCGGCATCCGCCCGCTCTCGCCGCTCTGGTCGGCGCCCGAGCAGAAGCCCTTGCCCGCGCCGGTGAGCACGATCGCCCGGACCGAGTTGTCCTCGCCGAGCGCGCGCAACCGGTCCCGGAGCGGCACCATGACGTCGAACGCCATGGAGTTCATCCGCTCCGGGCGGTTGAGCGTCACGACGGCGACGTCCCCGTCGCGGGGTCGGTCGACCAGCACGAAGCCGTCGTCGGTCATCAGGCGCTCGGCCTCTCGCTGCCGACGACCCACATCGCGAAGAACTGCGAGCCGCCGCCGTAGGCGTGGCCGAGCGCGCGCCTCGCGCCGTCGACCTGGTGGTCGCCGGCCTTGCCGCGCACCTGCAGCGCCGCCTCCGCGAAGCGGATCATGCCGCTGGCGCCGATCGGGTTCGAGGACAGCACGCCACCGCTCATGTTCACCGGCAGGTCGCCGTCCAGCGCGGTCGCGCCGGACTCGGTCATCCTCCAGCCCTCGCCCTCGGCGGCGAACCCGAGGTTCTCCATCCACATCGGCTCGAACCACGAGAACGGCACGTAGATCTCCGCGCAGTCGATCTCCTTGCGGGGATCGGCGATGCCCGTGCTCCTCCAGAGGTACGCCGCGGCATCCCGACCGGCGCGCGGGTTGGCCTGGTCGCGCTCGGCGTAGGCCAGCGGCTCCGAGCGCATGACCTGGCCGTGGATCCACGCCGGGTCGGGTGTGCCGAGCCGGGCCACTGCGTCCTCCGAGGCGATCACCATGGCACAGGCCCCGTCGGAGGAGGGGCAGGTCTCGTCGTACCGGACGGGGTCCCAGAGCATCTGGGAGGCGAGCACCGACTCGACGGTGGTGCCCTCGTTGTGCAGGTGGGCGTACGGGTTCTTCAGCGCGTTCTGGCGGTCCTTCGCCGCCACCATCGCGCCGACCTCGGTGGGCGCGCCGGAGCGGCGGATGTAGGAGCGCACGTGCGGCGCGAAGTAGCCGCCCGCGCCGGCGTGGACCGGCATCGTGAACGGCACCGGGATCGACAGCGCCCACATCGCGTTGGACTCCGACTGCTTCTCGAAGGCGACCGTCAGGACGCGCTGGTGCACGCCGGACTGAACGAGCGAG
>WQZX01000026.1 GCA_009780515.1 Nocardioidaceae bacterium
CGAGGTCGACGAGGTGCAGGCCCTGATCGAGGCCGACCCCGGGTACGTCGAGCGCATCACCGGGCTGCCGCCCGGGCCCGCCGACGCCCAGAGCCTGCTGATGGTCGTGCCGCCGGACCTCCCGCCCGACCGCAAGACCGTGTACGGCGTGCGCGACGGATCGGGCCCGCTGGTCGGCCTGGTCGACGTGCTGCGCGGGTATCCGGACGAGGCGACGGCGTACCTCGGATTGCTGCAGGTGCATGCGGACCACCAGCGGCGCGGCCTCGGCACCCGCGCCCACGCCGCGCTCCTCGAGGTGGTCCGCGGCTGGCCGGAGATCACCTCGTTGATGCTCTCGATCGTCGCGACCAACCGGGTCGTCGCCGAGCCGTTCTGGGTCGGGCTCGGCTACCGACCCGTCGGTGAGCCGATGCCCTACGCCTACGCGAACCTCGCGTCGACGGTCCAGCGCTACGGTCGACCGCTGGGCTGATCTGTGCTGGGCTGATCTGTGGTTGCCGTTTGGGCACAAACGGCAACCAGCGACCCCGGATGACTGTCGTTTGGTACCAAACAGCACGCATTCGCACCGTCGATGCGACACGCTAGCGACATCTACGGCTGGCGCTAGACACGCGGATACGGTCTGATCGTGGATCCGATCCGTAACCCCTACGCGCCCGGGGCGGGCCAGCGCCCGCCCGAGCTGGCCGGTCGTGGCGAGCAGCTCGCGGCGTTCGACGTCGTCCTGGAGCGGGTCTCGCGCGGTCGCCCGGAGCGCAGCCTGGTGCTGACCGGGCTCCGGGGCGTGGGCAAGACGGTGCTGCTCAACGCGCTGCGGGGCGCGGCGGTGCGCAAGGGCTGGGGCACCGGCAAGCTCGAGGCCCGGCCCGACCAGAGCCTGCGCAGGCCGCTCGCCAGCGCGCTGCACCAGGCCGTGCGCGAGCTCGGACATCCCGAGCCGGACGAGACCGCGCAGGTGCTGGGCGTCGTACGCGCCTTCGTCGAGCGTGACGCCGGGGCCGACGCCAAGCTGCGTGACAAGTGGAGCCCGGGCATCGACGCCCCCGTCGTACGTGGGCGTGGCGACTCCGGCGACATCGAGATCGACCTCGTCGAGCTGCTGTCCGACATCGGTGGGCTCGCGGCCGACGTGGGCAAGGGCGTCGGCATCTTCGTCGACGAGATGCAGGACCTCGGCGCCGACGACGTCTCGGCGCTGTGCGCGGCCTGCCACGAGCTGAGCCAGAGCGGGCTCCCGGTCATCGTCGTCGGCGCGGGTCTGCCGCACCTCCCCGCGGTCCTCAGCGCCAGCAAGTCCTACTCCGAGCGGCTGTTCTCCTACCAGCGCATCGACCGGCTCGCGCGCGACGCCGCCGACCGTGCGCTGTCCGCCCCGGCCGCCGAGGAGGACGCCGAGTACGACCCCGCCGCCCTCGACGCGATGTACGACGCCACCGGCGGCTACCCCTACTTCATCCAGGCCTACGGCAAGGCGGTGTGGGACCTCGCGCCCCGCACGCCCATCACCGCCGCCGACATCTCCGTCGCCGCGCCGGAGGCCGAGCGCGAGCTGGCGGTCGGCTTCTTCGGCAGCCGCTACGAGCGGGCGACGCCGGGCGAGCGCGAGTACCTCCGCGCCATGGCCGACGCCGCTGGCGAGGGTGGTGACGATCCGGTCGGCGCGGTCGCCACGGCCGAGGTCGCCGCCGTCCTCGGCAAGAAGCCCCAGTCGCTCTCGCCCGCCCGCGACGCGCTGCTGAAGAAGGGCCTGATCTACTCCGGCGAGCGCGGCCGGATCGCCTTCACCGTCCCCCACTTCGGGCGCTACCTCCGCACGGTGGGCTGACTCGCGCGTGCTCGACCGTTCGTGGCCGGCGGGGCCCGTCTCGTGGGTCGTGTGCCTGAGGCATCCGATTTCCGATGTCGTGGGCACACGACTGCCGTGGGTCGCGGGCCGGCTGCTGGCTGATCGTGGGTCGTGTGCCTGAGGCATCTGATTTCCGATGTCTCAGGCACACGACCCCCCGGGGGGCCAGCCCCACCCGGGTCGGCACCACCGGGTCAGAGCGGCTCGACCGCGTGCCGGCGGGGCGTGAGGGTCTGCAGCAGGCGGTGTCGGGGGAGCGTGGGAAGGAGATCGGCCAGCCAGGCCCGGGTCTCGGACGGACGGATGATCGCGTCGTAGCCGAAGCCCTCGGCGCCCCGCACCGCACTCGCACGGTCGTCGAACGCGGCCGCGATCTCGCGTTTCCTCGCCGCCCGCTCGGCGGGGTCCGCGGTCGCGTCGAGGTCGCGCTTGAAGACGAGCTCGACGGCGGTCTCGGCTGCCATCACCGCGGTCTCGGCGTGCGGCCACGCGACCACGAGCTCGGGTGAGAACGTGCGACCGCCGGACATCATCACGTAGCCGCCGCCGTACCCCTTGCGGGCGACGACGGTGAACAGCGGCACCGTGGCGCCGCCGTACGCCGCGGCCATCCGAAGGCTCGCGCGCCCCAGCCCCGACCGCTCGGCCTCCACCCCGACGGCCAGGCCCGGCAGGTCGATCAGCGTCAGCACCGGGATCCCGAACGCGTCGCACAGCGACACCAGCCGCGACGCCTTGGCGCAGGCCGCGGCGTCCAGCATCCCGGCGCGTGCGGCGGGCTGGTTGGCCACGATGCCCACCGGGTAGCCGTCGATCCGGGCCAGCATGGTCACCATGCTCGTGGCGTACGCCGGCCGCAGATCGACCTCGCTGTCCTCGTCGACCAGCCCGGCGATGACGTCGTACACGTCGTAGGCGCGGCGCG
The DNA here is from genome assembly GCA_009780515.1 of Nocardioidaceae bacterium. Classification (GTDB taxonomy): domain Bacteria; phylum Actinomycetota; class Actinomycetes; order Propionibacteriales; family Nocardioidaceae; genus Nocardioides. The sequence goes on from WQZX01000026.1 coordinate 2,778, forward strand.
GATCGGCGACCACGGTGTCGTCGAGGGCGGCCGCAGCCGTGCGACGGGGAGGTGAGGCGAGCCGCACGGGCAGGGGCGCCTCGGCGTTGGCCGGCAGGGTGTCGAGGTAGCAGCGGAGGGCATCGAGCGCCTCCTCCTCGGTGTCGACGGCGAGGTCGATGTTGCCCCAGCCCGCCTGCGCGTCCGGGCCGCTGACCTCATCGCCGATGACCTCGCCGGTCGCAGCGCGGACCAGTGGCGGCGGCGCCATGCCGACGGTCGCGGTGCCGCGCACCGCGACGACGTAGTCGCAGAGCGAGGCGGTCAGCGTGGGCGCGCCGAAGCCCGGCCCGAGGATGGCGCCGACCATCGGCACCCAGCCGCTGAGCCGGGTGTGCAGGTGCTGGACGTCGACGCCGATCGCGAACTCCTTCGCGTCCAGGCCCTCGTGGATCCGGTGTCCGCCGCCGTCCATCAGCATCACGACCGGGATCCCGCGCGAGGCCGCGATCTCGCACATGCGGCGGGCCTTCTCGTTGCCGACCGCGCCGTTGCTCCCGCCCGCGGCGGTGAAGTCGGCGGCGAGGACGACGATGGGCCGTTCGTCGACCTCGGCGGTGCCGCACACGACACCGTCGGCCGGCACCGGCTGTCCGTCGGGGCCCGCACCGCTGGCGAGCGCGCCGATCTCGCGGAACGTCCCGGCGTCGACGAACGATGCGATCCGCTCGCGCGCGGTCAGCTTGCCGCGTCGGTGCTGCTTCTCGACGGCCTCGGGTCGTCCGGCGTCCTGCACTGCGGCGAGCGCGGCCTCGTGGGGGAGCGGTTCGTCGTACGTCACGGGGGACACTCTGCCGGAGCCACGTCCCGGACCGCCGCACGCAGGCGGTTGCCGCGGAAACCTTCGGCGTAGACTTTCCGGTGTGGCACAGCGACCGCCTCGATGGCTCAGCGACGCAGAGCTCACGGCCTGGCGCGGCTGGCTCGACGCCCACGCGGTCCTGTCCGCGGCGCTCAACCGCGAGCTGCAGCGCTGCAGCGGTCTGTCGCTGGCCGACTACGACGTTCTGGTCAGCCTCACCGACGTGCCGGAGCGCTCGCTGCGGATGTACGAGCTCGGCGACCGGCTCCAGTGGGAGAAGAGCAGGCTCTCCAAGCAGGTGTCGCGGATGGCCGCACGCGGCCTGCTCGAGCGGCGCGAGTGCCTGGACGACCGGCGCGGGGCGTTCGTGGACCTGACCGCGGCCGGCGAGCGGGCGATCACCGAGGCGGCCCCGGCGCACGTCGAGTTCGTGCACGACGTGGTGTTCGACGGCCTGACCCCCGAGCAGGTCGAGGCCCTCGCTGCGGTCTCGCAGCTGGTTCAGGCGCGGCTGGCCAGCATGTCCTCGACCGCCAGCGACGCGTAGACCATCGCGGCGCCGAGCGGCGCTCCCGGGCCCGGGTACGCCGACCCGAAGACCGACGCGGTCGAGTTGCTGGCGGCGTACAGACCGGGGATCGGCGAACCCTCGCCGTCGAGGACCCGGCCGGCGGCGTCGGTGACCAGGCCGCCCTTGGTGCCGAGGTCGGAGAGCACGAACCGGGCGGCGTAGAAGGGAGCCTGGTCGACCGGCACCAGCGCCTTGCTCGGGTCACCGCCGCCGGCGAAGAAGGTGTCGTACTCGTCCTCGCCGCGACCGAAGTCCTCGTCCTTGCCGGTGGCGGCGAAGCCGTTGAATCGGTCCACCGTCTCCGCCAGCACGTCGGCGGGCAGTCCCGCCGCGACAGCCAGCTCCTCGATCGTGTCGGCCCGTACCCAGGTGCCGGCCGCGAGGTGCTCGGCGGGATCGCCCTCGGGCATCGCGATGGCCGGGAGCCGGCCCCCCTCGCGGGAGTCGAAGACGAACCACGACGGGATCCGCTCGGGCGCCTGCGCCATGATCCGGCCGAAGCGGTCGTAGGGCAGGCACTCGTTGCCGTAGCGCCGAGCGGTCGAGTCGACCATCAGCCCGCCACGGAAGCCGAGCGTGAACGTGCCCGAGCCGTCGGGGTGCTCCAGGCCCGGGCAGAACCAGCCCTCGCCGGAGAAGTCGGTCGCGGCACCGATCGTGGCGGCTGCGTCGATCACCTCGCCGGTGTTGGTGCCGCGCGGCGCCATCGTCCAGGCCGCGTCACCGGGTGTGCCGTGCTCGGCCCGGCGCTGCGGCGAGCCCTCGAAGCCGCCGGCCGCGACCAGGATGCCGAGCCGGGCGGTGTGCGCGACCGGGCCCTCGGGACCCATCGCGCTCACGCCGACGGCGCGCCCGTCGGAGTCGCGCTCGAGGCCGACGACCTGGTGACCGGTGGCGATCGTCGCTCCGTCGCGCACGGCGATCGCGGCCAACCGGGCGATCAGCGCCTGGCCGCCGGAGAGCGTGGAGCGGCCGGGCCCGCCGACGCGGTCGCGCTCGACGGGCGGTCGGACCAGCTCGGCGACGGCCGGCTCGAGGTCGGTCCGCCTGATCGGGGCGGGCTGGATGGAGCGGCCCATCGGGACCCGGCCGGGAGCGTCGTAGTACTCCGCGAATGGGATCCACTCGAAGTCCATCAGCTCGTCGTCCTCGAGCTGCGCGACCAGTCGCGGAGCCTGGGCCAGCAGGGCCTCGACCTTCGCCGCGTCGGGGTCGTCGAGCACCGCGGCGAGGTAGGCGCGGGCGCCCTCGGTCGAGTCGGGCAGGCCGGCTCGCTGCTGCACGGCGGTGCCGGGGAGCCAGCACGCACCGCCGGAGTACGCCGACGTCCCGCCGATCAGCGGCGTCCGCTCGAGCACCAGGACCGACAGGCCCGCCTTGGCGGCGAGGGCCGCGGCCGTGAGCGCGCCGCCGCCGGAGCCGACCACCACGACGTCGTACGACTGGTCACCGGTGCCGTCCATCGGCAGAACGATAACGCGTTCTAGTTTGGTGGGGCTCCTGGAGCGATCCTCTAACCTGCACTCCGTGAGCCACGGTCATGGGCACGGTCACTCCCACCGCGCCGCCAAGGACGCCGACGACGCCGTACACGTCAATGCGGCGCCGAAGTGGATCCTGCTCGGCGTGCTCGGCCTGGCGCTGGTCGCGACCGTCGTCGGCATCGTCGCCTGGTGGCCCAGCCACGGGGTGGTCACCGACCGGGCCGCGCTCGAGCGGGCGAGCATCAGCTACGCCGCCCCCGGGGTGACCTTCCCGCGCGGCACGGTCACCGCGATCACGCCCGCCTGTCCGGCCAGCGGATCGACCAGCTCCGGCAGCGGGTCGAGCGGCGCTCCGACGTGCGGCACCATCACCGTCGACCTCGGCGGTGGTCAGCACGAGACGGTGAGCGTGCCGCCGGAGGTGAGCGGGTCGAGCCTGTCCGAGGGCGACAAGGTCGAGCTCACCCGTACGCCGGGCAGCGGCGCCAACCCGACGACGTACGCCTACTTCACGATCCTGCGGGGCGGCTCGCTGCTCTGGCTCGCGGTGCTCTTCGCGGTGGTGGTCATCGCGGTCGCGCGGTGGCGCGGGCTGTTCGCGATCGTCGGCCTCGCCTTCGGTGGCGCGGTGATCTGGTGGTTCCTGCTGCCGGCCCTGTACGACGGCTCGCCGGGCATCCCGGTCGCGCTGGTGAGCGCGGCCGCGATCATGTTCGTGGTCCTCTACATGACCCACGGCATCTCGCTGCGCACGAGCACCGCGCTCGCCGGCACCCTGCTCGGCGTCGGGCTCACGGCCGCCATCGGCACCGTCACCGCCGTCGGCGCCAACCTGACCGGGATCGCCGACGAGGCCGGATCGACGCTGCAGATCCTGCGACCCGAGACAGACTTCCGCTCGCTGCTCGGCGCGGCCGTCGTCATCGCCGGTCTCGGCGTCCTCAACGACGTCACCATCACCCAGGCCTCCGCCGTCTGGGAACTGCGGGCCGCCACGCCGGACGCGAGCCGGCGGCGCGTCTTCGCCAGCGCGATGCGGATCGGCCGCGACCACATCGCCTCCACGATCTACACGATCGTCTTCGCCTACGTCGGCACAGCCGTGATCGGCCTGATGCTGCTGCAGATCTACGACCGGCCGCTGCTCGACCTCGTCTCCAACGAGCAGCTCGCCGAGGAGATCGTGCGCACCCTCGCCAGCGCGATCGGGCTGGTGCTCGCCGTACCGGTCACGACCGCGGTCGCCGCCGTCCTCGCATCCCCCGGCCACAAGCCGGCCAGGCCGACCGGTCGCCGTGTCGCCGGCCGCGTCGATCCTCAGATCGACGGCGCCGTCCAGGCCAGCTGAAGCACCTCGGCGCCTCGGTCGCGGGTGACCAGTCGAGCCCGGCCCGGCTGGGCCAGCGTCGGCCGGAGGCCGCCGATCAGCGCGCCCTCGTCGCGGTTGCCCGACAGCAGGATCCCGGGCTGCGCGAGGTCGCGCAGCGACTGGATGACCGGCTCGTACAGCGCGCGTGAGGCGCCACCCGATCGCCGTGCGACGACCAGGTGCAGGCCGACGTCGTGGGCCTGCGCGAGCAGCGGCTGCAGCTCGGCGATCGGCGAGCTCGGGCCGGTCGCGACGAGGTCGTAGTCGTCCACGACGACGTACACCTCGGCGCCGGTCCACCACGAGCGGGCACGCAGCTGCTCGGGGGTGACGTCGGGCCCGGGGATGCGGCTGTTGAGGTACGCCGCCAGGTCGGCCAGCGCGGGCTGCGCCTGGTTGGCGGAGGTGAGGTAGTTGAGCTGGTACTCCTCGGGGATCTCGCCGAGCAGCGACCGTCGGTAGTCGACCACCAGCAGCTGTGCCTCCTGCGGCGTGCGGCTGCGGACGACCTCGCGGCAGTAGGAGCGCAGGAACGTGCTCTTGCCGGACTGGCCGTCGCCGAAGAGCAGGAGGTGCGGCTCGGCGTCGATGTCGAGTGCGACCGGCGCGAGCTCCTTCTCGTTGATGCCGAGCAGCACCTTGCGGCCCACGTCGCCGGCCAGCTGCTGGACCTGCTCGAGGTCGATCCGGTCGGGCAGCAGCCGGAGCTTGGGGCCGGCCGGCCCGCGCCACGCACGGGTCACCTTGTCGATCAGGTCGTCGACGCCGTCGCCGAGCGTCTCCGTGGCGGCGTCGCCGTCGATGCGCGGCAGCGCGCCGAGGAAGTGCAGCTTGCCGGGCAGGATCCCGCGGCCCGGGCGGCCGCTCGGCACCAGCGCGGCGAGCTTGCGGTCGATCTCGGAGTCCATCGGGTCGCCGAGCCGCAGCTCGAGGCGGGTGCCGAACTGGTCGCGGGTCGAGGCGCGGAAGTCGGCCCAGCGGGCGGCGCCGGTGAGCACGTGCAGGCCGAAGGTCAGGCCACGCGTCGCCAGCTGCTGGATCTCGAGCTCGAGGTCGTCGAAGTCGGCGCGGACGGTGCTCCACCCGTCGACGACCAGGAAGACGTCGCCGTACCCGTCGTCGACGGTGACGCCCGTCGGCGACGGGCGGAACCGGCGGTGGCGGTAGGTCTCGATCGAGTCGATGCCGTTCTGCCGGAAGTAGGCCTCGCGTCGGTCGATGATGCCCTTGACCTCGGCGATGATCCGGCGCACGACCTCGGGTTCGGCGCGGGTGCCGACGCCGGCGGTGTGCGGCAGGTGGGCCAGCGGCGCGAAGGTGCCGCCGCCGAAGTCGAGCACGTAGAACTGCGACTCCAGCGGGGTGGAGGTCAGCGACAGGCTGCACAGGATCGTCCGCAGCAGCGTGCTCTTGCCGCTGCGTGGGCCGCCGACGACGGCGACGTGGCCGGCCGCGCCGGCCAGGTTGATGGTGAGCACGTCGCGACGCTGCTCGCGCGGCCGGTCGACCGTGCCGAGGGGTACGACGAGCCGCCCGGCCGAGCGCCACTGCTGCGAGACCAGCCCGAGGTCGGGATGGGGGGCGAGGTCCGGCATGAGCGCCTCGAGGGTGTCCGGCACGTCCAGCGGCGGCAGCCAGACCTGGTGGGCCTCCGGCCCGTGCCCGACCATCCGCCCGACGGCGATGTCGAGCAGCGAGTCGCTGGTGTCGGGGACGGCGACGACCGCCGGCTCGGGCTCGTGCGCGACCGGCGTGTAGTCCTGCACCTCCGAGATCGTGAACGGCAGGATCCCGCGGCGCGGCCGTCCGGCGTCGACGTGCTTCTGGGCGCGGCCCGCCGGCGGCCCCGAGACGTACGCCGCCTTGAACCGCAGCATCGCGGTCGGATCGGGCTTGAGATAGCCGAGGCCGGGCACGGCCGGCAGCTCGTAGGCGTCCGGCACCCCCAGCACCGCGCGCGACTCCTGCGCGCTGAAGGTGCGCAGGCCGATCCGGTAGGACAGGTGCGACTCCAGCCCGCGCAGCCGGCCCTCCTCGAGCCGCTGCGAGGCGAGCAGGAGGTGCAGGCCCAACGAGCGGCCGAGTCGCCCGATCGCGACGAACAGGTCGATGAACTCCGGCTTGGCCGACAGCAGCTCGGAGAACTCGTCGACCACGATGAACAGCGACGGCAGCGGCTCGAGCGGCTCGCCCGCCGTACGGGCGCGCTCGTAGTCGCGGACGGAGGCGAAGTTGCCGGCCTCGCGCAGCAGCTCCTGGCGGCGCACCATCTCGCCGGACAGGGCGTCCTGCATGCGGTCGACGAGCGTGAGCTCCTGGGCGAGGTTGGTGATGACCGCCGAGACGTGCGGCATCTCGGACATGCCGGCGAAGGTCGCGCCGCCCTTGAAGTCGACCAGCACCATGTTGAGCTGCTCGGGGGAGTGGGTGAGCGCGAGGCCGAGCACCAGCGTGCGCAGGAACTCCGACTTGCCGGACCCGGTCGCGCCGATCACCAGGCCGTGCGGACCCATGCCCTGCTGGGCCGACTCCTTGATGTCGAGGTGGACCGGGTTGGCCAGCCCGCCGCTCTCGCCGATCCCGATCGGCACCCGCAGCCGGTCGCGGGCCGGGCGTGGGCGCCAGCCGGCCTCCGGGTCGAGCGCGTGCACGTCGCCGAGCCCGAGCAGCGCCATGAAGTCGAACGGCCCGGTCGTCTCGGTGGCGTCCTCGCCGACGACGGTGCCGGCGCTCGGCGTGTAGAGCGCGGTCAGCCGCCGCGCGAACGCCTCGGCGGTCACGATCGAGCACTGGTCGCCCTTGGCCCGGATCGGCTCGGACCGCTGCCGCATCGCCAGCAGGGGTACGACGGGATCCTCGGCGGCCGTGCGCACGTCCACGTCGGCCGCGATCTGCAGCACGAGCGTGCTCGCGTCGTCGATCTCGCCCCACTGCTGCGGCAGGTCGATCACGGTCACGCCGTGCAGCCCGTCGGGCGGCACGACGTGGTTGCCCGGTGCGAGCGCCGCCCCGTCCGTCACGAGCACGACGTGCGGCAGCGCGGGCCGCTCGTCGGCCCCGAAGCGCGGCCGGTCGCCGAGGTCGGCCGGCAGCATCGCCGCGAGCTCCTCCAGCGACGTCGACACCATCCGCGCCGGGCCGATGGCGTCGGTCTGCTCGGCGCTGTGGGCGTGCGGCAGCCACTTCAGCCAGTCCCACTCCGCCAGGGTGTCGTCGTCGGCCAGCACGGCGATCTGCAGGCCGTCCGGCGACTGGAACGCGGCCGCGGAGCAGAGCAGCGAGCGGACCAGCGAGCGCGCCTGCTCGGCCTCGCCACGGACCTCGACCCGGGCGAATGCGCGCAGGTCCACCGATGCGGGCAGGTCGGGCTGGAGGCGGTGCACGACCAGCAGGCGGTGCAGGGCCGATGCCGCCGCGGGGTCGACGTCCTCGATGGCGGTGCCCTCCGGCGGCACCAGCTCGAGCGCGAGGGGCTGGGAGCAGACGCCGTACCGCGCCTGGAGGAACATCGGGTCGCTGGTGGTGCGCTCCCAGATGCGGCTGCGGTCCTCGGCGATCGAGGGGAGGGCCGACGGTGCCGGGTGGTGCCACGTGAGCGCGGCCCGCTGCTGGTCGGCGGCCTCGCGGGCGATCTGGCGCACCCCGGCGAGGTAGCGGAGGTACTCGGTGCGCGAGCCGCTCACCGACTGCTGCCGCTGCTTCCGCTGCCGGTCGATCTGGATGACGATGAAGCCGATCGTGGCGAAGAGGAACATGCCGGCCGCGATGAAGCGCGTCGGCCCACCACCGGCGCTGCCCGTCTGACCGCTGCCGAGCCCCGCGACCAGCACGATGGATCCGAGGCTGCCGAGCATCGGGATCGCGTTCATCGCGACGCCGGCCGCGCCCTCGTTGGGCTGCAGCTGCGGGGGATCCTGCAGCTGGACCTGCCCACTCGGCATCTCGGGCCGCTCTGCGCGGTTGCCGCGCAGGATCGGCGCGGCGACCTGCGTCGCCGCCGATCGCCCGAATGCCGAGGGAGCCACGCCGCCGTCGGTCGTCATCGGTGTCCTTGTCGTCGCTCTTCCCTGCCGGTCCGCCCGATCACATCCGGCCGAGGGTGGGACTACCCTGCCATGGAACCTGGCAATCTCGGAGGCGCGATGTCCACCTCGACGGCAGGGGCCCCGCTCGGTGCGGCCGCGCCCGGTGGCGCCTTCGGCGGTGCCCTCGCCGTGTCGGTCCACGGCCCGCGCGGAGTGGTCGACCTGACGCTGCCCGAGTCGGCCACGATCGCGGAGATCGCCTCGGCGTACGCCGCGACGGCCGCGCTGCCGTCGCCACCCGTGCTGGTGCTGGCGTCCGGCCGCTCGCTGCCGCCCGACGCGACGATCGAGCAGGCCGGCCTCGCCGCAGGCGCCGTGCTCGTCGCCGTCGAGGACACCGCGCCGGTGCCCGACCGCAAGCGCCGTACGACGCCGCGCGGGGGACCCGAGGGCGGCGGCCTGGTCGCCGGCTGCGGGGTGGCGCTCGCGCTGCTCGCCGTGGTGGCGGCGACGGCCTCCGGCCACCGGACCCCGGTGGCCGTGGTGCTCGCGATCGGTGCGGTCCTCGGCGTCATGCCGATCGGCCGCCGGCGCGTCGCGCGGGTGGTCACCGCGCCGGCGCTCGCGGGCGCCGCCTGCGTGCTGGTGGCGTGGGACCCGGCGGCCGCGCGGCTGCCGACCGTCCTCGGCGCGGGTGCCCTGGCCGCGGCGGTCGTCGCCGCCGTCGGCCGCAGCCTGGCGGCTCCCGGCACCCCCGTCGCGGAGGTGCTGCGCGTCTGGATCTGGTCCGGTCTCGGCTGGTTCGTCCTGGCGGCCGCCTGCGCGCTGACCGGTGCGTCGGCGCCGACGCCGTGGGCGATCGGCTTCCTGCTCGCGGTGCTGGCGGCCCGCTGGGTGCCGGTGGCGGCGGTGGACGTCCCCGACCACTACCTCATCGATCTCGAACGGCTCGCGATCACGGCCTGGTCGGCGCGCGAGCGCCCGGTCGGGCGCCGCGGTCGCATCGTCGTCCCGCCGGAGTACGTCGGCGACGTGGCCGCGCGCGGCGGCCGCACGGTCCTCGCGTCGTGCGCGGCGATCCTCGTCGTCACCGCGACCACGGGCCCGCTGCTGCTGACCACCGACGCCTATCCGGTCGACCTGATCGGCTCCCGCTGCCTGGTCGCTCTCGGCGGCGGCGCGCTGCTGCTCGCGGCGCGGGGCTACCGGCACGTCCTCGCGCGGCGGATGCTGCGGCTGGCCGGCGTGGTCGGCCTGCTCCTCGTCGGCGGTGACCTCGTCCGTCTCTCCGCGGGCCACCCCGAGCTCCGCGCACAGCTGACCGTGGCGCTGCTCGCCGTCGCCGCTCTCCTGATCGTGCTGGGGGTTGCGCTCGGGCGGGGTTGGCGGTCAGCGTGGTGGGCGCGGCAGGCCGAGGTCGCGGAGGTGCTCTGCGGCTCGGGGTCCGTCGCAGCGGTGGTCGTGGCCTCCGGCCTCTTCCGCCACCTGTGGGAGCACAACATCTGATGTTTAGCCCCTCACGGGGCCCGGGTAGCACTGGTGCATCGGCTTCTTGGCATTGACTCGGGAGCCAACCGGAACGGGCAGACCAAGAGCCGTCCCCTCGGACGGAAGAGACCAAGGAGCAACGATGGCGGGTAACGATGCCGCTGTCTTCGGACAGGCCAAGGGCGTCCTCAGCGACGCCGCCAACTACGTGATCCAGGCGAAGGCCGACCTCGAGAAGCAGGCGCGCACGCTGGACGACCAGATCAACGCGCTGCGAGGCAAGTGGGCGGGCGACGGCGGCAACGCCTTCTTCATCCTGCACAACGCCTGGCAGGAGAAGCACAAGGTCATCGTGACCGCGCTCGACAAGTTCCACGCGTCGCTGACCGCCACGCAGAAGGACAACGAGCAGGTCGACGCGCAGGCGGGCGACTTCATGAACCAGCTGATCAACAAGCTCGGCAACGTCCAGGGCTGAGAAGGGACAAGACGATGAGTGGAAACCTCGACGAGCTGCGCGTGGAGCACGCGGGCCTCGACACCGCTGCGCAGGACATGTTCGACACCGTGAAGAAGATCGACGCCCGTCTCGACCAGCTCGAGCACGAGCTCAACCCGCTGCAGACGCAGTGGGAGGGCAACCAGCGCGAGGCCTACCGCGTCGCCAAGGCCTCGTGGGACTGGGCGATGCAGGAGATGCGCGACCTCCTCGACGAGAGCCACAAGACGGTCTACACCTCCAACGCCGACTACATGGCGGCCGACAACCGGGGTGCGTCCCGGTTCCAGTTCTGAGAGCTTCACCCTTGACGAAGGGGATCGACACCGAGGTGTCGATCCCCTTCTGCGTGCCTCCGCGACGCCGCACGGAGCACGGTCGCCTCCGGCGCGGCTGTGCCAGGATTCACCCCGTCCGCCGTCAGATCGCAGATCTCGGGAGAAACCCATGACCCAGTCGCCGCTCGCGTCGGGCCTGCTGAGGATCACCGTGGCCTCCGGCACGCGCCGGGTCGACCTGATGCTCCCCGGTGCGGTCCCGGTGGCCGAGCTGCTGCCCGAGCTCGCCCGCAGCGTCGGCCTGCTCGACGCGGCGACCGTGCACGGCGGCTACCGCGTGGTCACCGCGGACGGCCGTCGGCTGGCCACCGACACAGGTCTGACCCTGCAGGGCATCGAGGACGGTGGCCTGCTCACGATCACCGCCGGCATCGACGTCCCGGCGCCGCGGATCTACGACGACGTCGTCGAGGCGATGACCGACGCCGTGGAGGGGCACCTCTCGCCGTGGCGGCCGGCTGCGGGGCGTCGTACGGCTCTGGTGGCGGCGGCGCTGCTGCTCGGCCTGGGCGCGGTCGCGCTCCTCGAGCAGCGGGGCCAGCTGGCGGCCGCGGCGGCGGTCGTCGTCGCCCTCGCGCTCTGCGTCGGCTCCGTCGTGCTCTCCCGGGTCCAGCGCGAGGTGGAGGCCGCGGTCGCGGTGGCCTGGCTGGGTGCGGCGTACGCCGCCGTGGCCGGTGTCCTGCTCGCGCCGGCCCACGCAGACGCGCTCGGCTCGCCCCTGGCCGCCGCCGGTGGCGGCGCGCTGCTGGCCGGGCTGGTCTGCGTCGTCGGGCTCGGCGACGGTCGCGTCCTGGTCTTCCCTCCGGTCGTCCTCGGGGCCATCGGTCTCGTGGTCGGCCTGTCGATGCGCTCGGTCGGTCCCGACAGCCTGGTTCCCGAGCGGGTGCTCGTCACGGTGCTGGCCCTGGTGGTCCTCGTCGGCAGCGTCTTCCCGTGGCTGGCGCTCGGGGCGACCCGCACCAGCGTCGAGCCGATGTTCAGCCACGCCGACATCACCACCGACCCGGCCGACATCTCGGCCGCCGACGTGACGGCCGACGCCCGGACCGCCCACGAGATCCTGCTCGCGATCACCGGCACGGTCGGCGCCCTGCTCGTCCTCGTCACGCCCGTCGCGGTGAGCCTCGGCCTCGCCGGCACGCTCCTCTGCGTCGATGCCGGGCTGATCCTCATGCTGCGCACGCGCCAGTACCGCACCGGCTCCGAGGTCATGACCGGGCTGGTGTCGGGTGTCGCCGGCCTCGGCGTCGCCGCCGTCTCGGTGCTCGTCCTGCACCACCACTGGCGGCCCACGCTCGCGGTGGTTCTCGCGGTCGCCGGCGCCGCCCTGCTGGCCTCGACGCTGCTCCCCGGCCAGGCATCGGTACGCCGCGGCCGGCTCGGCGACCTGCTCGAGACGGTGGCGCTGCTGGCGCTCGTGCCGCTGCTGGTGCTGGCGATCGGCGTCTTCTCCTGGATCCAGTCCGTGGCCCACTGATGGCGACCAAGAAGGACCTCGTCGAGGCCTACTCCTACAGCCGCCGGCGGCTCGTGACCGCGTTCGTCAGTGGCGCGCCGGGCGGCCGCGAGGTCGAGCCGGCACGTCCGGGGCGTGCGGTCGTGGGCGGCATCGCGCTGGCCGTGCTGCTGTGTGCCGGCGCCGCGATCCTGGGTGTCTTCAAGTCGCCGAGCGACATCAGCTGGGGCGAGCCGGCGCTGCTCACCGATGGCAACGGCGCGCTCTACGTCAACCTCGGCACCGACCAGACCCCGAAGGGCGAGGAGTCGCTGCACCAGGTCATCAACGTGACCTCGGCACGACTCATCCTGGGTGCGCAGACCATTCAGAAGGTCAACGCCGAGAAGCTCGCCGAACGCAAGAAGGGCGGGCCGATCGGCATCCTCAACGCCCCGGCGACGGTGCCCGACACCGATCAGCTGATCAACAGCGGCTGGACGGCGTGCACGCTCTCCGGTCATGGCATCCGGGTCGCGGTGGCGCCCGGGTCCCACGCCCGCTCCGCGGACGGGTCGGCGTTCCTGGTCAAGGACTCCGACGGCACCCACGTCGTCGCCGAGACCCAGCACGGCGACGGGCCCGCGGCGTTCTCCTACGACCTGCCGCCGCGCTACAGCGGCCAGCTGGTCACCGGCCTCCACCTGAGCCCGACCCCGGTCGGCGTCTCGCCGAGGTGGACCGCGCTGCTGCCGCCGGGAGCGCCCCTCGACGCGAGCGGACTCGGGCTGAGCGGGTACGGCCGCCCGGCGCCGTCGCTGGCGAGGTACTGGGGCGGCACGACCCCGCGCATCGGCGACTACTTCGTGCCGAGCGGCGGCCAGACGATCGTCGTCACGGCCGGCGGGTTCGTGCAGGCGTCGCCGTTCGCGGCGGCCGTCCTCGCGGGCACGCCCTTCCCCGGCGGCAGCGCGCAGCCTCGGAGGCTGGCGACGCCGAGCGGGTGGTCGCTGGTGAAGAGCGGACAGCAGGTCGGCAGCCCGAGCTGGCCCACCTCCCTGCCGAAGCAGGAGCCCGTCGACGAGGTCTGCGCGGTCCTCCACGACAACGGGGACGGCACGACCTCGATGCGGATGGCGACCTCGCCCGACGGCACGGCGAGGGCCGTCGGCACGGCGGCCGGGTCGGTCGCCGCGAACGTCGACCCGGGCCACGGCGCGGTGGTCCGGTCCGCGGCCAAGGACCCCGGCGTCGACCCGTCGCGCACTGGCGCGACCCCGGACACCACCGGTACGTCCTACCTCGTCGACGACCGGGCCTTCGCCTACCGGATCGCGTCCTCGGGGGACCTGGACCGGCTCGGCTACTCCGGCGTCGCCCCCGTCGTCGTGCCTCCGGAGTGGATCGGGCTGTTCCAGCAGGGCGTGGAGCTGTCCCGGGACGCCGCGCTCTGCCCGCCCACGCCGACGATGAAGGGTCAGGGCAAGTGCTCCTGACCCGGCGGCTCGGAGGTGCGCTGGGGGCGGTCGTGCTCGGGGCGGGCCTCGCGGCCGGACCGCTGGTCCCCACCGCCGCCTCGTACGCCGCGGCCGGCCCCGACTGCACCGACAGCGGGTCGGGTGGCGCGGTGACCGGCGCCAACACGCCGTACGACGAGCTCGGGATCGGCCCCGCGCAGGCCCGGCTGCCCGCCGGCCCGGCCAGCGCCGGCAAGGGTGTCGACGTGTTCGTCGTCGACGACGGCGTCGGTGCGCACCTCGCCCACGACTCGGCGACCGGCGGACAGGTCCAGGACGACCACGGCACCACCGCCGCGGGCATCGTCGGCGGCGGCGACGCCTCGGTCGGTCGCAAGCAGGTGCCCGTGGGCTACGCGCCCGGCGTACGGATCCACGACGTCAGGGCGTACGACGTCCCCTGGTCGGGCTCCGGCTCGGCGCAGGGGGCGACCCCGTCGCCGCAGCTGCTCGTCGGGGCGCTGCGCCAGGTCGGCCGGGAGATGCGCGGGGTGCGCCACGCGATCGTGCTCGTCCCGTTCGTGGTCGACAGCACGCCCGCGCTCGACAAGGCGGTGGACGCGCTGTCGTCGGCGCTGGTGATCGCGCCGACCGGCGACCGTCCGACGGCAGCGGGGCAGCCGGGCGTCGCGCGGTTCTACCCCGGCGACAACAGCGACAGCACGCCGCCGCCCGGACAGGACGCCGCCGGCAGCGTGGGGCCCGCCGACGACGACGCGGTGCTGGGCGTCGGGGTGGCCTCGTGGTCCTTCGGCAACGACCCCGCCGGGCCGCTGCCCAACTCCGACGTGGACGTGGCTGCGCCGGTCGGGGGCGGCATCTCCTACGACAGGGACGGCAAGGCGTGCGTCGTGACGACGCCTTCGGCCGACTGGGCGGCCTCCGAGGTGGCCGGGGTGGCCGCGCTGACGTGGAGCGCCTGGCCCCACCTCGCGGCCGACCAGCTGCGCACCCGGCTCGAGCTCACCGCCGACGGCGGCGGCATCCGCGAGGGCGACACCGAGGGCTACGGCGTGGTCCAGCCTCTCGCCGCGGTGACCGTGCCGGCCGCAGCGCTGCGCGCGGGCGGGACCACCCCGGCCGCACCCCGTCGCGCGACCGCGCCCGACCCGCCGGCCGACGTGCTCGCCGGCACCCGGCACACCGCGGTCTGGTGGGGTCTCCTCGGCGGGGGCGCGCTCGTCGTCGCGCTGCTCCTCCGCCCGCTGCTGTCCCGGCGCCGGCGCTGAGGGGTCATAGTCATGGGCATGAACTACGCAGACCAGGCTGCCTGGCGCCGGCTCCAGGGCTTCCTGCCCGCCGGCTACCAGCTCACCCCGGAGACCGAGCCCGCCGAGGAGTGGTGGTCCCACGACGGCCACGAGATCCACCTCGACACCTACCGCGACCCCGGGGCGCGGGCGAAGGTGATCCTGCTCCACGGCGTCGGCACCAACGGCCGCCAGATGACCACGATCCTGGGCCGCCCGCTCGCCGAGCGTGGCTTCGAGACCATCGCGATCGACATGCCGACGTACGGCGTCACTCGGGTCGCGCCCGGAGCGCTCGTCACCTACGACGACTGGGTGCGGATCGGGTCCGACCTCGTCGACGCCGAGCTGGCCGAGGACGACCGTCCGGTCTACCTCTACGGACTGTCGGCCGGTGGCATGGAGACCTACCACGTGGCCGCGCTCAACAAGCGGGTCAGCGGCATCGTCGGCATGACCTTCCTCGACACCTCGTCCTTCCGGGTGCGCTTCGAGACCGCCTTCGACCCGATCACCGGCACCACGGGCTCGGTGGTCATGCGGCTGCTGAACCGGCTCGGGCTCGGTCGCGTCCGTCTCCCGATGCGCCTTGTCTCCAAGATGCGCGCGCTCGTCAACGACCGCGCCGCGAAGAGGGCCTGGTACGCCGACCGCACCTCGGCCGGCAACAGCGTCTCGATCGCCTTCCTCGACTCCTGGCTGGGCTACCGTCCGGTCGTCGCGCCCGAGGACTTCGACGTCTGCCCGGTCCTGCTCACCCAGCCCGCCGCCGACCGCTGGACGCCGCTGCACCTCTCCGAGCCGTTCCTCGCCCGGATCACCAGGGTGCCGGTCACCACCACGATGCTCGAGAACGGCGGCCACTACCCGCTGGAGCAGACGGCCCTCGACCAGATGGTCGACGCCGTCGCGGCCTTCGCCACCCCGAGCTGAGAGTGCCCACAACCGCCATCGGGGAGCCCGGCGGTCACCTGGTGACTGCTGGACTCCCCGATGTTCCACCGCTGCGGGCGGATCGGCGGATCTGGGGGGATTCGAACCCCCGAGGGCTTGCACCCAACCCGCTTTCCAAGCGAGCGCCATAGGCCACTAGGCGACAGATCCGTGGAGGACCCTACCCGCCGGGTGTCGGGCGGATGAAATCGCCCTGTCGGTGCCGCGGCGGAAAGACAAAGGCCCCCCGCGCACCCGACAGAGCTCGCTTACCCTTGCTGCCTTCCGGCCCTGGGGGAGTTCGGCAAGATGCCGCCGCACGGGGGGTTGGGACAACGATAGAGGACGCCCGGCAGCGCGCCCTAACCCGCCCGGGCGGCCGGTGGAGCAGAATGCCGCGGTGACGTTCGTGGAGCTCGCCGTGATCGGCGCCGTCGCCCTGCTCGGGCCCTTGCTGTCCTACCCGCGCGGCTGGCACCTGCCGGTGGTGCTCGGGGAGCTGGTGGCAGGAGTCGTCCTCGGCACGACCGGGTTCGGCTACCTGCACGCCAGCGACGGGACCTTCTCGTTCCTGTCCGACATCGGATTCGCGCTGGTGATGTTCGTGGCCGGCACGCACGTGCCGGTGCGCGACCCCGCCATCCGGCCGGCGCTGGCGGCGGGCCTCCTGCGGGCGGTGGCCGTCGCCGTACCGGCGGTGGTGCTGGGGATCGTCGTGGCGATGGTTTCGGGCATCCACCACGGTCCCCTGTACGCCGTCCTCCTCTCGTCCTCGAGCGCGGCCCTCGTGCTGCCGATCGTCGACTCGCTCGGGCTCGGCGGCGAGAAGGTCGTGGGCCTCCTGCCGCAGATCGCGATCGCGGACACGGCCTGCATCGTCGCGCTGCCGCTGGTGATCGACCCGTCCCACGCCCTGCGTGCGGCCGGCGGGGCGGCGCTGGTGATCGTCGCGGCGGCGGTGGTGTTCGTGCTGTTCCGCCGGATCGAGGCGAAGGGGTGGCGGGAGCGGGTCCACCGGGTGTCGGAGGACCGGGCGTTCGCGGTCGAGCTGCGCGTGCAGCTCGTCGTTCTCTTCGCCCTCGCGGCGCTGGCTCTCCAGACGCACGTGTCGATCATGCTGGCCGGCTTCGCGCTCGGCCTCGCAGTGGCCGCCGTCGGCGAGCCGCGCCGCCTGGCCAAGCAGCTGTTCGCGCTGACCGAGGGCTTCTTCGGCCCGCTGTTCTTCGTCTGGCTCGGCGCCGAGCTCAACCTGCGCGAGCTCGGGCAGCACCCCTCGATGATCCTGCTCGGCCTCGCCCTCGGTGTGGGCGCCGCGGTCACCCACATGGTGCCGCTGGTCCTCCGCCAGCCCGTGTCGCTGAACCTGCTCTCGGTCGCCCAGCTCGGCGTGCCCGTCGCCGCCGCCACGGTCGGCACCCAGCTCGGCGTGCTGCAGCCGGGGGAGGCGTCGGCGCTGATGCTCGGCGCGCTCGTGACGATCGGGCTGGCGGTGGTCGGCGGCGCGCTCGCGGTCAGGGCGGGCATGGTCAAGGACGCGGGGCCGGAGCAGACGGGGGCGGTGGCCTGATGACGTCGGCGACCGACCTCACCCGGCAGTACGACCGATGGCTGGCCAGCCGGATCCCGGTCGTCGAGGCCGACGTGGCGCGCAAGCACGAGGAGATGCGCGCGGACCGCTTCCGCTTCCTGCGCGGCACCTACTACCTCTGGCTGGCGCGGGTGGCCGAGCGGGTTCCCGACGTCCTCGACGCCGCGCGGGTGCCCCTCGTCGGCGACCTGCACGTGGAGAACTTCGGCACCTGGCGCGACCGTGACCAGACGCGGCGCTGGGGCGTCAACGACTACGACGAGCTCGCGGTCGGCCCGTGGCTGCTCGACCCGCTGCGCCTCGCGGTCTCCGCCCGGCTGGCGCCCCACGTCGCCCTCGGCGAGGACGTCGAGCTCGACACCCTGCTGTCGTCGTACGCCGAGGCGGAGGCGGGGGCGGCGATCAAGCTCGAGGGCAAGCGGGGCGAGCACCTCGTGGACCTCGTGCCGGCGTTCGCGCACGAGAGGAAGTTCTACCAGCACCTCGAGGAGGGCGCGCCGGCCGACGACGTGCCCGCCGAGGTGGTGGCGGCTGCGACCTCGGTCGCGGAGCCGGGCTGGAAGCCGCGCTGGTTCGAGCACGAGGCCGGCACCGGGTCGCTGGGCCACCTGCGTCGCGTCGGCGTCGGTCCGGCCGACGACGGCGGGACGCACGCGCGGGAGGCCAAGGAGCTCGGGCCGGGCAGCGCGGTCTGGGCGGCGCCGATCGACCGACGGATGCCGACCGCCGACGCCGGCCTGTTCGTGCGCGTGATGGCCCAGGTGAAGGGGCCGGCGGCCGTCGTACGGGTCTCCGACTGGCACGTGCGCGACCTGGCTCCGGACGTCGTACGCATCGAGCTCTCGGGCCTCCACAAGGGCGACGCGCGGCGCCTGCTCGGCTCGATGGCCGAGGTCACGGCCGCCGTGCACGCGACCGACACGGCGGCGTACGGCCGGGCGCGGAAGGAGGCCGCGGCGCTGGACCCCGCGACCTTCCAGCAGTACGTCGACGCGATGGTCGACGTGGTGAGGGCCGACCACGCGTCGTACAGGTGAGCGCAGGTGAGGGGAGTCGGCGCCGACGGCTAGTGTCTGTCCCGATGGACTCTCCGCTCGCGCTCTACCGCCGCTACCGCCCCGAGACCTTCGGCGAGGTCATCGGGCAGGAGCACGTGACCGAGCCGCTGCGTGCCGCGCTGGCGGCCAACCGGGTCAACCACGCCTACCTGTTCTCCGGACCGCGCGGCTGCGGCAAGACCACGTCGGCGCGCATCCTCGCGCGGGCGCTCAACTGTGAGCGGGCGCCGATCGCCGACCCGTGCGGCGAGTGCGAGAGCTGCCGCGACCTCGCCCGCGGCGGGCCGGGGTCGATCGACGTGATCGAGATCGACGCCGCCTCGCACGGCGGCGTCGACGACGCCCGCGACCTGCGCGAGAAGGCCTTCTTCGCGCCGGTCAGGAGCCGCTACAAGGTCTACATCATCGATGAGGCCCACATGGTCACCACGCAGGGCTTCAACGCCCTGCTCAAGCTCGTCGAGGAGCCGCCGCCGCACCTCCGGTTCATCTTCGCCACGACCGAGCCGGACAAGGTCATCCCGACCATCCGCTCGCGCACGCACCACTACCCGTTCCGGCTGATCCCGCCGCGGCTGCTGTCGTCGTACCTCTCCGAGCTGTGCGAGCGCGAGGGCGTCGCCATCGAGCCGGCGGCGCTGCCGTTGGTGGTGCGGGCGGGCGCCGGCTCGGCGCGCGACACGCTCTCGGTGCTCGACCAGCTGCTCGGCGGTGCCGGACCGGCCGGGGTGACCTACCAGCTCGCCAGCGGGCTGCTGGGCTACACGCCCGACACCCTGCTCGACGACGTCGTCGACGCGTTCGCGGCCGGTGACGGCGGGGCGGTGTTCGGTGTGGTCGACAAGGTGATCGAGACCGGGCAGGACCCCCGCCGCTTCACCGAGGACCTCCTGCGTCGCCTGCGTGACCTGGTGATCATCGCGGCGGTGCCCGACGCCCATGCGACCGGCCTGATCGACGTCGCCGACGACCAGGCCGAGCGCCTGGTCGCGCAGGCCAACCGGTTCGGGCGTGCCGACCTCGTCCGCGCGGCCGACCTCGTCGCCACCGGCTTGACCGACATGCGCGGCGCCACCGCCCCGCGGCTGCTGCTCGAGCTGATCTGCGCCCGGGTGCTGCTGCCCGGCGCCGACCACTCGACCGAGGGCGTGATGGCCCGCCTCGACCGGCTCGAGCGGCGCGTCTCGATCGGTGGTGGCGCGCCCGCGCCGACGATCGCTCCCCGGGTCGAGCCGGTGCCCGCGCAGGACCGGCCCGAGCCCGCGACCGCCGAGCGCTCGGCGCCCGAGCGCCAGGAGCCGGCGCGGGAGACCGAGCCGCCGGCCGCCGTCGAGCCGGAGCGTGTCCCCGAGCCATCCGCGCCACTCGCGCCACCCGAGCCGGCCGCGCCACCCGAGCAGGCAGCGGCGGCCGCTCCGGCAGCGCCCGCAGCGTCGGCGCCGAGCAGCGGCGGGCTCACCCTGGTCGACGTACGCCGCCTCTGGCCGGACGTGATCGACCGGGCGCGTTCCGCGCGCAAGCTCACCTGGATCCACCTGACCCAGAACTCCCAGGTCGTCGGCTTCGACGACGACACCATCACGCTGGGGTTCACCAACGCGGGTGCGCGGACCAGCTTCGAGAACGGTCACAACGACGTCGTACGCCAGCTGGTGATCGACGTGATCGGCGCCGACGTAC
Source organism: Nocardioidaceae bacterium (assembly GCA_009780515.1). GTDB lineage: Bacteria > Actinomycetota > Actinomycetes > Propionibacteriales > Nocardioidaceae > Nocardioides. Next base: position 22,854 of record WQZX01000026.1, read on the forward strand.
GCATCGAGACGGTGGTCGACCCCGGCGCCGACCCGGGTGCGGGTCCACCGCCGAGCGCGCCTGCACAGCAGGCCCGGCCGGTGCCGCCCGAGCAGCCCCGTCAGCCCGAGCCCCCGCGGGCCTCCGAGCCCGCCTCGGAGCCGCCCCCGTGGGCCGTCGACGAGCCGGGGGACGGCCCGCCGCAGGAGCAGTCCCGCCGGGCGATGGTCGAGCAGTACCAGGCGCAGGACGAGGAGCCCCCCGAGGATCCCGACGCAGCGGTGAGCCTCAACGACACCGACGTCGACGCCGAGTCCGGCCCCGACCTGCTCGCGCGCGAGCTGGGCGCCCAGATGATCGAGGAGATCCCCCGATCCTGACCCCGGAGCGACCGCTCCCAACGACCGCAGCACCGTTCCCCGACCACGAGGTGACCCGATGACCAACAACCCGTTCGACGCCCTCGGCGGCCCCGGCGGACTCGACCTGAACGCCCTGATGCAGCAGGCCCAGCAGATGCAGAGCAGCCTCCAGCAGGCGCAGGAGCAGCTGGCGAACACGACCGTCGACGGCGCCGTCGCCGGTGGCGCGGTGACCGTGAAGGTCTCCGGCACCGGCGACCTGGTCGCGGTCGACATCAGCCCCGAGGCGATCGACGGCACCGACGCCGACGCCCTGGCCGACCTGGGCGACCTCATCGTCGCCGCCTACCGCGACGGCCGGGCCAAGGCCGAGGCGCTCGCCGCGGAGACGATGGGCCCGCTCACCGGTGGCCTGCCCGGCATGCCCGGCGGCGGTGCGCCGGGTCAGCTCGGCTTCTGAGAAGACTCCCACCGTGTACGAAGGCGTCGTCCAGGACCTCATCGACGAGCTCGGGCGGCTGCCCGGGGTCGGGCCCAAGAGCGCCCAGCGGATCGCGTTCCACCTGCTCCAGGCCGACCCGGCCGACGTACGACGCCTGGCGGACGTGCTGATCGAGGTCAAGGACAAGGTGAAGTTCTGCTCGATCTGCTTCAACGTCGCCGAGGACGACCAGTGCCGCATCTGTCGCGACCCGCGGCGCGATCCGGCGGTGCTGTGCGTGGTCGAGGAGTACAAGGACGTCGTCGCGATCGAGCGCACCCGCGAGTTCCGCGGGCGCTACCACGTGCTCGGCGGGGCGATCTCGCCGATCGACGGCATCGGGCCCGAGCAGCTGCACATCCGCGAGCTGCTCGCCCGGCTCGGCGGTGGCGACGGCGCGGAGGTCTCCGAGGTCATCCTCGCAACCGATCCGAACCTCGAGGGCGAGGCGACGGCGACGTACCTCATCCGGATGCTGTCGCCGTTGGGGTTGCGCGTGACGCGGTTGGCTAGTGGACTGCCCGTGGGCGGGGATCTGGAGTACGCCGACGAGGTGACCCTCGGACGTGCGTTCGTAGGAAGGCAGGCAGCGCAATGACCGAGCAGCAGCTCCCGGGGCAGGCGGCCCTGGCCGCGCTGGTCGCGGCCGAGACGGAGAACGTCCAGCTCGCCACCGAGATCGCGGGGAGCGTGGAGAGCTTCCTCGACGCCGTACGCCTCATCGCCGAGCAGGCACGGGGCGGCCAGGCGGTCTCGTTGCTGCTGCTCCAGATCAGCCAGGTCTCGCTGGCCGGGGCCCGCCTCGGCGCGGTGACCGACTTCGAGCCGCGCGAGGAGTTCCAGCCCGATGTCGGCCCCGACTCCGACCTCGACGACCAGCGCATGCGCCTCGCCGACCTGCTCGGCAACGTCGACACCTACAGCTTCGTCTTCGACCCCTACGACCCCGAGATCGTGGAGAGCCAGCTCTCCGACGACATCACCAGCATCGCCGCCGACCTCGACAACGGCCTGCGTCACTACCGCAACGGCGACGTCGCCGAGGCGCTGTGGTGGTGGCAGTTCTCCTACGTCAACAACTGGGGCAACCTCGCCGGTGCCGTCCTGAACGCCCTGCTGATGGTCGTGGCCCACGACCGTCTCGACGTCGACGTGATCGACGAGCACGAGCAGCTCGAGGCCGCCGAGGCGCTGGACGCCTGACGACGGCGCGAGGCGCGGGTTTCACAAGGGATGCAGCGAAGTCAGCGCTTCCCATGCTGTGCAACGCGTGGGAAGCGCCAGTTCGGCTGCATCCCTTGTGAAACCCACACCCCCAGTCCACCCCACGGCGACGATTAAAACGGCTCGGCCGGCCTCGATAGAATCGGCCCGGCGACCACGCTCATCAGGCTGGCCGTCGTACGTCGTTCCCCGCACCCGAAGGCTGACCACTGATGGGCATTGTCGTGCAGAAGTACGGCGGGTCGTCGGTCTCCGACGCCGCCGGCGTGAAGCGCGTGGCGCAGCGCATCGTCAACAGCAAGCGGCAGGGCCACCAGGTGGTGGTCGTGGTCTCGGCGATGGGCGACACGACCGACGAGCTGATCGACCTCGCCAACGAGGTCTCGCCGCTGCCTCCGGCCCGCGAGCTCGACATGCTGCTGACGGCGGGCGAGCGGATCTCGATGGCTGTGCTCGCGATGGCCATCCACGACCTGGGTCACGAGGCGCGCTCGTTCACCGGCTCGCAGGCCGGCGTCATCACCGACTCCGAGCACGGCCGGGCCAAGATCATCGACGTCACCCCGGGCCGGATCGAGGCGGCGCTGGCCGAGGGCTCGATCGCGATCGTCGCCGGCTTCCAGGGCGTCTCCCAGACCACCAAGGACATCACCACGCTCGGCCGCGGCGGCTCGGACACCACGGCCGTCGCGCTGGCCGTCGCGCTCAAGGCCGACGTCTGCGAGATCTACTCCGACGTCGACGGCGTCTTCACCGCCGACCCGCGCATCGAGCCGCGGGCGCGCAAGATCCCGCGCATCTCCTACGAGGAGTGCCTGGAGATGGCCGCGCAGGGCGCGAAGATCCTGCACCTGCGATGCGTCGAGTACGCCCGCCGCTACGACATGCCCATCCACGTCCGGTCCTCCTTCTCCGACATGGAGGGCACCTGGGTCGTGAAGGCCGAAGACCTCGAGACAGTTCAGGAGAACGCCGTGGAGTCCATGGAATCCGCCATCATCACCGGTGTCGCCCACGACCGGAGCCAGGCCAAGATCACCGTGGTCGGCGTGCCGGACAAGCCGGGCGAGGCGGCCTCGATCTTCCGCGCGGTCGCCGACAACGCGATCAACATCGACATGATCGTGCAGAACGTCTCCGCCGCCGCCACGAACCTCACCGACATCTCCTTCACGCTGCCCCGCGGCGAGGGCCAGGCGGCCATGGCGGCTCTGGACAAGCTCAGGCCGAGCGTCGGCTTCTCCGGCCTGCTCTACGACGACAGCGTCGGCAAGGTCTCCATCGTCGGCGCCGGCATGAGCTCGGCGCCGGGCATCAGCGCCCGCTTCTTCGAGGCGCTCTCCGAGGCCGGCGTCAACATCGAGATGATCTCCACCTCCGAGATCCGCGTGTCCGTCGTCGTCGGCGAGCAGCAGGTCCAGGAGGCCGTGAACGCGGCCCATGCCGCCTTCGACCTCGGCTCGGACGACATCGAGGCCGTCGTGTACGGAGGGACCGGACGATGAGCCAGCCCGTCAACATCGGTGTCGTCGGTGCGACCGGCCAGGTCGGCGTCGCCATGCGCCAGATCCTGCTCGAGCGCGACTTCCCCGTCGGCGAGGTCCGCTTCTTCTCCTCGGCGCGCTCGGCGGGCAAGGTGCTCGACTTCGGCGGCCGCCAGGTGACGGTCGAGGACGCCGAGACGGCCGACCCGACCGGCCTGGACGTCGCGCTGTTCTCGGCCGGCGCCACCGCCTCGCGCGCCTTCGCGCAGCGCTTCGTCGACGCGGGCGTGATCGTGGTCGACAACTCCAGCGCGTACCGCTTGGACCCCGCCATCCCGCTGGTCGTCTCCGAGGTGAACCCGGAGGCCGCCGCCGAGGTCATCAAGGCCGGCCGCGGCATCATCGCCAACCCCAACTGCACCACCATGGCCGCGATGCCGGTCCTCAAGCCGCTGCACGCCGAGGCCGGTCTCGTGCGGCTGATCGCGTCGACGTACCAGGCCGTCTCCGGGTCCGGCATCGCCGGCGTCGACGAGCTCGCGACCGGGATCGCCGCGCCGGGCGACAAGGCTCGCGAGCTCGCTTACGACGGCGAGGCGGTCGCCTTCCCCGAGCCGACCGTCTACAAGCGGACCATCGCCTACAACGTGCTGCCCTTCGCCGGCAACCTCGTCGACGACGGCCTGAACGAGACCGACGAGGAGCAGAAGCTGCGCAACGAGTCGCGCAAGATCCTCGGGATCCCCGACCTGCGCGTCTCCGGCATCTGCGTGCGCGTCCCGGTGTTCACCGGCCACTCGCTGGCGATCAACGCCGAGTTCGAGCGGGAGATGACGCCCGAGCGCGCGGCCGAGCTGCTCGAGGACGCACCCGGCGTCGAGCTCGCCGAGATCCCGAACCCGCTCGCGGCGGCCGGCAAGGACCCGTCGTACGTCGGGCGCATCCGGCAGGACCCGGGCGTCGACGGCAACCGCGGCCTGGCGCTGTTCGTCTCCAACGACAACCTGCGCAAGGGCGCCGCCCTCAACACCGTGCAGATCGCGGAGCTCATCGCCGCCTCGCGCTGACCGGACATCCAGGGGTGGGTCGTGTGCCCCACGCATCGCGATCGCGATGTCTCAGGCACACGACCAGGCGGGTGGGTGCTCGGTACATCGTCGTGGCGATGCGTGAGGCACACGACCGCTTCTGTGCGTGCCACGCCTTGGCTCAGGCACACGACCAGGCGGGCACACGACCCACCGCGGCGCTCAGAGCGAGGATCCGCCGCCCTGGTCGGTCTCGACGAAGGTCTTGGTGACCCAGACCGAGCCGAGGTAGGCCAGGATCGACAGCACCGGGATGATGATGATCATGACCCAGCTGTCGATCAGCGAGATCAGGAACAGCAGGGCGATCACGGCGACCACGCCGACCGCGAGGAAGCTGCTGCTCCCGGGGTCGGGGATGACGAACGCCTTGAGGAGCGCGCTGCCGAGGTAGACGCAGAGCACGAAGGTGATCAGCAGCAGGATGAAGCCGGGGCCTCCGCCGCAGGACGACGTCCCGCGCACGGCCTCGCAGCCACGCAGCGAGAGCCAGACCAGCAGCACCATCGCGGCTCCCACGACCAGGCCGGTGACGGCCGCGGCCCGATAGGCCGACAGCAGGGGAACGGCCTCCTCGTCGGGCGACTCGACCGGCTTGCGGAGGAACGCCGCGACCGCGCCGACCGCGCCGAGCGCCTTGCCGGCACCGCTCACGGGCTTCTCCGACGCCTTCGGCGGGAGCTTGGTGGTCGACCGGGGGACCGCCGCCGGTGACGGCGTCACCTGCTTGCCCGGAGTCGTCCTCGCTGCCGGAGCGGGCTTCGCGGCGACGTTCTCGATCGGTCCGGCCATCGACGCCTTCGCTGCCGGGGCGGTCTTCTTGGCGACCGGCTTCTCGACGACGGGGGCGGGCTCCGGTGCCGACGCCGGCTCGGGGATCGGGTCCGGCTCAGGCTCAGGCTCAGGCTGAGGCGTGGGGGCGGGCTCAGGCTCGGGAACGGGAGCCGGCTCCGGCTCGGGGACGGGCTCGGGAGCCGGCGCGGGCTCGGGGATCGGATCCGGCTCGGGCGTCGGCGGGATGGTGACGGCGGGTTCCTCGACCGGCTCCGCCTCGACCGCGGGATCCGCGACGGCGGGGGTGTCGACCAGCGTCTCGGGCGTCGTCTCGTCGGCCTCGGGAGCGTCGTTCTCCGGAGCCTCGACCGCGGGAGCGGCCGACTCGACGGAGTCGGAATCGTCAGCCTCAGGCGCGGGTGCAGGGGCAGGCTCGTCGTCGGCCGGCTTCTTCTTCCGGCCGAACAGCTTGGGCGCTTCCAGGCTGACCCTGAGTTTGTCCTGCTCGTCCGACATGGGGTGCAGTCTGTCACGCCTCCGCCGGAACCGAATGGAAGCGTCCGCAACTCATCGACCGTCGCCTCGGCGGCTCACGGAGCGCCGTGGGCCCTCGGAATCCTCGGCGCGGGCCGGGTCGTCAGACGCTGGAGTAGAGGTGCTCGGGCCGTCCCGCGCCGCCGTACTTCAGCTCCAGCCGAAGCACGCCGTGCTCGGCGAGGTAGGAGAGGTAGCGCTGGGCGGTCGGGCGGCTGACCCCGAGCCGCTCGGCGACGGCCGCGGCGGAGATCGGAGCGGCCGAGTCGCGGACGGTCTGGCGGACGAGCTCGAGCGTGGGTGCCGAGTGACCCTTCCGCGGTGTCTGCGGTACGGCGACGGGCCGGCGCAGCGTGCGGAAGAGCTCGTCGACGTCGTCCTGATCGGCCTCGTCGGGCAGTCGGCCGAGCCGCTCGCTGAGGTCGCGGTAGCTGTAGAGCCGTTCGCGCAGCGTGGCCGAGGTGAACGGCTTGACGACGTAGTGGATCGAGCCGAGCTGCATGGCGGTGCGCACGGTCTCCACGTCGCGTGCCGCGGTGATCACCATGACGTCCGGCCGCTGCGGCTCCTCGGCGAGCGACTTGACCAGGTCGAGGCCGTTCCCGTCAGGCAGGTACAGGTCGAGGAGCACCAGCTGAGGACGGAGGGTCGCGATCGCGTCGCGCGCCTCGCTCAGCGTGTGCGCCTCTCCCACGACGGTGAAGCCGTCGGTCGCGGCGACGTGGGCCGCGTGGATGCGCGAGACGCGGAAGTCGTCGTCGACGATCAGGGTGGCGATCATGCCGTCTCCTTCGGGAGCTGGACGGTGAAGGCTGCTCCTGGTCCCTCGGACGCGGCGATGTCCCCGCCGATCCGCTGGACGAGCCGGTGCACGAGGGCGAGGCCGAGCCCGCGGCGCTCGGATCCTCGACCCGTCTTGGTGGTGTAGCCGTCGACGAAGACCCGCTCGGCCGTGCCCGGGACCAGCCCCGGGCCGCTGTCGCTCACCTGCAGCCGGATCGACTCCGGCTCCTCGACGATCGACACCCTCACCTCGCCGGACGTACCGGACTCGAAGCCCTCACCCGACACCGCCTCGACGGCGTTGTCGACCAGGTTGCCCAGGATCGTGGTGAGGGCCTGCTCCCGGGTGGGGACGTGGCCGAGCCAGGACTCCTCGCTGAGCACCAGGTCGACGCCTCGCTCCGCCGCGACCGTCGACTTGGCCAGGATCAGCCCGACGACCAGAGGGCTGGCGATCCGCGATCGCACGGACTCCGCGAAGCCGGCCTCCGCGCCACCGAGGTCGGTCAGGTAGTGCAACGCCTCGTCGGTCTCGCCGAGCTCGAGGAGCCCGGCCACGGTGTGCATCCGGTTCGAGAACTCGTGCTGCTGGGCGCGGAGCGCGTCGGTGAGCCCCTGGACCGAGTCGAGCTCGCGCAGCAGACCGGAGAGCTCGGTGCGGTCGCGGAGGGTCACCACGGCCCCCGCGGGTCGTCCGACCAGGGTCACGGGCATGCGGTTGACGGTGAGGTAGTAGTCGTCGGTCAGCACCACCTCGTCGTGGCCGTCGACCACGCCGGTGAGGACGTCACGCAGACGGCCCTCGGGGAGGTGGTCCTCCAGGCGCGACCCGATCGGCACGGCCCCGAGCCCCGCGAGGCGCCGGGCCTCGTCGTTCAGCATGGCCACGCGTCCGGACACGTCGAAGGCGATCATGCCCTCGCGGATGCCGTGCAGCACGGCCTCGCGCTCGCGCAGCAGGTGGGCGATCTCGTCGAGCTCCAGGCCGAAGGTCCGCTTCTTCAGCCGGGCGGCGAGCAGCAGGGAGACGATGCCACCGACCGCCAGCGCGACGCCGAACCAGGCGGCGTACGTCGGCAGCTCGTGGACGAGCGCCGCACTCACGGCGCTCTCCTGGAGGCCGACCGAGACCTCGCCGACCATCGTGCCGTCGGGCCCGTAGAGCGGCGCCTTGCCGTTCGCCGAGCGTCCGGTCGCCCCGACGTCGATGCCGACGTGCTCCTGTCCGTCCAGGGTGGCGATCCGCTCCGCGACCGGCTGGCCGATGAGCGCGGGGTCGGGGTGAGAGTGGCGCACCCGCGCCATGTCGATGACGACGACGTACGACGCCCCTGTGCTGTGCTGGACGCCCCGGGCGATGCGCTGGACGGTGTTGCCGCAGCCCGCCTCGTCCTCCAGGCAGCGCCTGATGTCGGGCACCTGGGCCGTCGCGGCGGCGATCGCCGCCGCCCGCTGCTCGTAGACGTGGTCGAGGTGCAGTCGCTCGCCCCGGACGAAGAGACCGAAGCCCACCGCGACGGTGATCCCCAGGATCACCGTCTGGCTCGCCAGGATCTGGGTCGAGAGCTTGCGCATCCGGAACAGACTACGGACTGTGTGCCGGTCGTCACACGTGCACGGAATGCACGAAATGCGAACCTACGAGCACAAGGGCATCATTCGCTCGCATGGGTGACGCCGGTCACTCTGCTGCCTACGTTCTGGGGCCATGGCAGCAGCAACGAGGAGTGCCCGGATCGAGCTGACCGGAGTCACCAAACGCTTTCTCACCCCATCGGGGCCGATCTTCACCGCGATCGAGGACGTGTCCTTCGTCGTCGAGCCGGGCCAGTTCTGCGCGGTCGTCGGCCCGACCGGCTGCGGCAAGTCGACGACGCTGAGCCTCGTCTCCGGTCTCGACAGGCCGAGCGCCGGCCAGATCACCATCGGCGGCGCGCCCGTCGAGGGCATCGCGGACGGCGTGAGCTTCATGTTCCAGGCCGACGCGCTGCTTCCGTGGAAGACGGTGCTCGGCAACGTGGCCATGGGCCCGATCTTCCGGGGCACCGGCAAGAAGCAGGCGCATGCCTCGGCCAGGGACTGGGTGCGGCGGGTCGGGCTCGCCGGCTTCGAGGACCGCTATCCCCACCAGCTGTCGGGTGGCATGCGAAAGCGCGTGGCGATGGCCGCCGCCCTCATCAACGAGCCGCGGATCCTGATCATGGACGAGCCGTTCGGCGCTCTCGACGTGCAGACGAAGGCGATCATGTCCAACGAGCTGCTGGCGCTGTGGGAGCAGATCCGCTGCTCGGTCATCTTCATCACCCACGACCTCGACGAGGCGGTGGCGCTCTCGGACCGCGTGGTCGTGATGACCTCCTCGCCGGGCTCGATCAAGGACGTCTACGACATCGACCTCCCGCGCCCGCGCGGCGACGTTCAGGAGATGAGGTTCCAGCCGCGCTTCGTCGAGCTCCAGCGCCGGATCTGGAGCTCGCTGCGCGAAGAGGTCGAGCGCGCGTACGCCGCGACGGCGGTGTCGGCATGAGCAACCGCGACAACCCGATCAACCCCAGCGGACCCTCGTCCTGGGAGGACGGCATGCTCGGCACCTCGGGTCCCCAGATCGCCCCGCTGGCGTACGAGCAGAAGAGCGGGCCCGCCACGAGCCCGCTGCCGTCGGGCGGGAACCTCGCCGGGAGACTGCGCTGGCGGCGCCGACTGCTGGTGCTGGCCGGTCAGCTCGCCCTCGGCGTGGTCGTCATCGGAGGCTGGCAGTGGTTCACCACCGAGGGGTGGGTGGACCGGTTCTTCTTCGGTCAGCCCACCGGGATCGTGCACCGCCTCTACACGCTCTTCCGCGACGGAACCAGCTTCGGGTCCTACCCGCGGCAGATCTTCGTGACGTTCCAGGAGGCGGTGTACGGCTTCCTGCTCGGCTCCGTGGTCGGCATCGTGGTCGGCGTCGCCCTGGGGACGAACCGCTACCTCTCCGACATCGTCAGCCCGTACATCAAGATGCTCAACGCGATCCCGCGCATCGTGCTCGGCTCGATCTTCGTCGTCGCCTTCGGCGTCGGCTTGCTGCCGAAGGTCATCCTGGCCGCGGTGCTGGTCTTCTTCGTGGTGTTCTTCAACGCCTTCCAGGGCGTGCGCGAGGTCGATCCGAACGTGATCGCGAACGCCCGCGTCCTCGGCGCCAAGCAGCTGGACATCATCCGCCACGTCACCCTGCCGTCGGCCATGACCTGGATCATCGCCTCGCTGCACACGGCCTTCGGGTTCGCGATCGTCGGCGCGCTCGTCCAGGAGATCCTCGGCTCTACGGAGGGACTCGGTCTGGTCATCTCCACCGCCCAGGGCACGTTCGACGCCAACGGCATCTTCGCCGTCGTCTTCACCGTCATGGCTCTCACCCTCGTTGCCGAGTTCATCCTCACCCGGATCGAGCACCGGCTGCTCGCCTGGCGACCACAGTCGCGCTCCGAAGCAGCATCCATCTGATCCACCCACCAGAAAGAAGCACGCACATGATCCGTCGCATCGTCCCGCTGGTCGCCGTCGCGGCACTGGCACTGTCCCCGGTGCTCACCGCCTGCGGCTCGGGCTCAGGCTCGACCAGCAGCAACGGCCTGCCCACCGTCAAGCTCATGGTCGGTGGCATCGACAAGCAGATCTACCTGCCCTACAAGCTGGCCGACCAGCTCGGGTTCTACAAGAAGTACGGCGTCGACGTCATCCTCAGCACCGAGCAGTCGGGCGGCGTGGGGGCCGAGGACGCCATGGTCTCGGGTCAGGTCGACATGGCCGGCGCCTGGTACAACCACACCATCGACTACGGCCTGCAGGGCAAGTCGGTCGAGGACGTCGTACAGCTCTCGGGCGCTCCGGGCGAGCGCATCATGTGCTCGAACAACAGCGGCGTGCACACGCCCGCCGACATCAAGGGCAAGACGATGGGCGTCACCGACCTGGGCTCGGGAACGGACACGCTGACCCAGTTCGTCGCGTCCAAGGGCGGCGTGGGCCACAGCGACTACCACACCGTCGCGGTCGGGGCCGGTGCGACGGCGATCGCTGCCCTGCAGCACGGCACCGCGGACTGCGTGATGACCACGCAGCCGACCGTCCAGGCGATCGAGACGCAGCACATCGGCTACTCCGCCTTCGACCTGGCGACCTCCGCCGGCGCCACGAAGCTCCTCGGCGGTGCGTGGCCGGCGGCCGGCGTCCTGGCGAAGAAGGACTGGGTCGACCAGAACAAGGACACCGTCCAGAAGGTCGTTGACGCGCTCGTCGCGACGATGCACTGGATCCACACCCACAGCGCCGCGGACGTTGAGAAGGAGATGCCCTCGGCGTACACCAACAACGGTCTGGTCACGCCGGCCACCTACACCTCGGCGCTGACGCAGGACTACGGCCAGTTCCTCCCGGACGGCATCATGCCGGCGGGCGGCCCGAAGACGATCTTCGACATGTACAAGACGATCGGCACCGATCCGTCCAAGGTCAGCATCGCCAGCACCTTCACCAACGACTTCGCGGACTCCGCCCTCAAGCTCGAGCACATCAAGCCCACCACGACCCCGGCCGGCCCGAACGGCTGACCGACCCCGGCAGGACGTCGGAAACCGACGATCCCCTCTCGGTCTGCGTCTCCGCAGTCGAGAGGGGATCGTCTTGTCTGTCGGGCTGACAGGATTTGAACCTGCGGCCTCCTCGTCCCGAACGAGGCGCGCTACCAAACTGCGCCACAGCCCGCCTTGCAACGTCGGGCAGCCTACCGGAGGACCTTCGTCGACCTGCAATCGAGGTCAGGTCAGGGTCAGCAGGGTGGCCTCGGGGCGGCAGGCGATCCGCACGCGGGTGTACGGGCTGGTCCCGAGACCTGCCGAGACGTGCAGCCAGGCTGACCCCGGATCGCCCGGTCGGGAGTCGGCGGGGTGGCGGTGCAGGCCGCGTGCGCGGGCGGGTTCGAGGTCGCAGTTGGTGGTCAGCGCACGCCCGCCGGGCAGGCAGATCTGTCCGCCGTGGGTGTGGCCGGCCACGATGGCGTCGTACCCGTCGGAGGCGAACTGGTCCAGCACCCGCAGGTACGGCGCGTGCGCGACGCCGATGCGCAGGTCCGCGTCGCGATCGGCGGGACCGGCGACGGCAGCCAGGTCGTCGTACCGCAGGTGGGGGTCGTCGACGCCGGCGAAGGCGAACCTCGTCTCGCCAACGGTCAGCCGTGCCCGGCGGTTGGTCAGGTCGAGCCAGCCGGCCCCGGCGAGGCCGGCGGAGAGCCTGCCCCAGGGCAGCTGCGGCACGTCGGTGCGCCGCTTGCCGGTGTCGGGGAGCAGGTAGCCGAACGGGTTGCGCAGCCGCGGCTCGAAGTAGTCGTTGGAGCCGTGCACGAAGACGCCGGGTACGTCGAGCAGCCCGCCCAGCGACTCCAGGACGGGGGCGACCGCCTCCTGGTGCGCGAGGTTGTCGCCGGTGTCGATGACGAGGTCCGGCTGGAGCGCGGCGAGTCCACGCAGCCAGTCCTGCTTGTGCCGCTGGCCCGGGACCATGTGGATGTCGCTGAGGTGCAGCACCCGCACCGGCCGCATGCCCGCAGGGAGCACGTCGACCGTGATCCGGCGCAGGGTGTACTGGCGGGCCTCCCAGGCGGCGTACGCCGTGACGGCACCCCCCGCCACCGTGGCGGCGCCGAGCATCCGGAGGACCGCAGGCAAACGCATTCGGCAAGGCTGGCACAGTCGGGGCAGAATCCGCACATGAGCACCCTCAAGGACCGCCTCCGTGCCGACCTGACCACCGCGATGAAGGCCCGGGACACCGTGCGCTCCTCCACGCTCCGCATGGTGCTGACCGCGCTGACCAACGCCGAGGTCGCCGGGTCGACCGCGAAGGAGCTCACCGACGACGAGGTCGTCGGCCTCCTGGCGACCGAGGCGAAGAAGCGGCGCGAGGCCGCCACCGCCTTCGAGGAGGGCGGCGCCGCCGACCGCGCCGACAAGGAGCGCGCCGAGGCCGCCGTCATCGCCGAGTACCTCCCGCAGCAGCTCAGCGAGGCCGAGATCGGCGAGCTCGTCACCGCGACGATCGCCGAGCTCGGTGTCGCCGACGAGGGTCCGCGCGCGATGGGCAAGGTGATGGGTGCCCTCCAGCCCCGGGTCAAGGGCCGGGCCGACGGCGCCGTCGTGGCCGCGGAGGTACGCCGCCAGCTCGGCGCCTGATCGGTCTCGACAGGCTCGACCACCCAAGAACGCTCGACCATCCGGAGAGAGCGGAGCGGGCGCCCCGTCGGGGACGCCCGCTCGTGCTCGCTGTCGCCCGATCAGTGACCGGGGCCGCCGCCGTGGCCGGGTGGGCCACCGTGCGGAGGTCCACCAGGGCCGGGCCCGCCGCCGTGGCCGCCACCGCCACCGCCGTGCCCGCCGCCACCGTGGCCATGGCCTCCGCCACCGCCGCCGTGGCTGATGACCGGCGGCGGGGGAGGCGCGACCGGGGCGCCGTGACCGCTGGAGGTGTAGATGTAGACGACGTTGCCGTCGGTGCCCTTGCTGAGCATCGCGACCTCGCCCCGTGCGTACGCCGAGTCGACCATGCCGGCCATCTGCGGCGTGAAGCCCGCCGCCTTGATCGCCTTGAAGGCGTGGTCGAGCGACGCGCCCACGACGTGGGGCAGGCCGGCCTGCAGGGGGCCCGGAGGCGGCTGGTGGAAGAGCTTGTTGGGCAGCAGGTCCTGCACCGGGTGCAGGGCGGCGTACCACATCGGGCCGGCGACCGTGGAGCCGTGCGCCGTGCCGTAGTAGACGCCGTGGAGCACCGGGGGCACGGGGATCTGGTGACCGGCGAGGTTGACGCCGGCCACAACCGAGGAGACAGCGATCGCCGGGGTGTAGCCGTTGAACCAGACTGCCATGTTGGAGTCGTTGGTTCCGGTCTTGGCGGCGGCCTCCTTGTCCAACATGATGTTGGCGCCGAAGCCGCCGGGCTCCATGACGTGGTGCAGCACCGCGTCGATCGAGTCGGCGGTGTGCTGCGACATGACCCGCTTGCACTGGGTGGGGTACTTCTTCACGACCTTGCCGTTGGCGTCGAGGATCGCGCTGACGGGCCGCGGCGCGCACCAGGTGCCGCCCGAGGCTGCGGTGGCGTACGCCGAGGCCATGGTGAGCGGGTTCTCGTCGGCCACACCGAGGGTGAACGACGGGATCTGGTTGGCCTTGGTCAGGTCCAGGCCCATCTCCTTGGCGAGGCCGTAGGGCTGGCAGAGGCCGGTGCGCTTCTCGAGCTGGGCGAAGTAGGTGTTCACCGACTCCGGCGCACCGATGTTCATGTCCATGGTCTCGTCGGTCGCGCCGGTCGAGTTGTGGACCGGCCACATCTGGGTGCTGCGGTAGGGACCGTGGCAGGTGCGGTAGTCGCCCTGTGAGACGTCGTACTCGTTGGGGGCGTAGAAGCTGGTCGTGACGGGCAGGCCCTGCTGGAGGGCGGCGGCCATCACGAAGAACTTGAACGTGGAGCCCGCCTGGAAGCCGGCGGCGCTGCCGTACGCCGGCGGCACGGCGTAGTTGAGGAACGTCTCGCCCTTGCGGGAGTGGGTGCCCATCGGGCGGGACTGGGCCAGCGCGATCACGTTGCCGGTGCCGGGCTCGACCTCGGCCAGCGCTCCGATCGCCTGGTCGGTCTGGTTGACGTGGGTCCTGGCCGCGACGGTCGCGTAGTGCTGGAACTGGCCGCGCATCGTGGTCTGGATCGTGAGACCGCCGCCCCACAGGACGCGCTGGCGCTCCTTCTTGGTCTTGCCGAGCGCCTTGTCCTTCATCAGGTAGCTCACGACGTAGTCGCAGAAGAACGGCGCGCTGGAGCTGACGCAGCCGTTCGCGGCCTTCTGGACGTGGAGCCCGAGGCTCATCTTCTTGTTCTTGTCCGCGGTCGACTGCGAGATGGCGTGCAGCTGGGCCATCCGGTCGAGCACCGTGTTGCGCCGCTGGGTCGCGCCCTTGGGGTTGCTGGTCGGGTTGAGCGCCTCGGGGCTCTGGACCAGGCCGGCCAGCAGTGCCGACTGGCGGAGGTCGAGGGACTTGGCGTTGACGCCGAAGTAGTGCTGGGCTGCGGCCTGGACCCCGTAGGCGCCGTCGCCGAAGTAGACGGTGTTGAGGTACTGCTGCAGGATCCAGTCCTTGCTGTGCAGCTTCTCCAGCGCGATGGCGTAGCGCAGCTCGCGGAACTTGCGCGCGAACGTGTCCGCCGTGGCGGCCTTCTGCGCCGCGACGGTGTCGGCCTGGTTGACCAGCGTCTGCTTGACCAGCTGCTGGGTCAGCGTCGAGCCGCCCTGGACCGACCCGCCCGCGGCCTGGTCCTTGAAGAACGCGCGCAGCGTGCCCTTCACGTCCAGCGCGCCGTGCTGGAAGAAGCGGTAGTCCTCGATCGCGACCAGCGCCTTGACCATCGTGCGCGAGATCTGGTTCAGCTGGACGTTGACGCGGTTCTGGTCGTAGAGCGTCGCGATCGGCTTGCCGTGCTGATCGACGATCTGGGTGCGCTGGGGGAGCGACTCGGTGGTGAGCTGCTTGGGCAGGTCGTTGGCCGAGTTGGACATGTCCTTCGCGGCGAAGCCGAGCAGGCCCGCGAACGGGATCGCCAGCCCGGACACGACGATGCCGAGCACGGCGGCAACAGCAAGCATGACCCCGATGTGGGACGCCACCTTGCGCTTGGGAAGTCCGTCGAAGCGGGGACCTGGCATGCCCAAAGGGTACGGGACTCATGGTATTCGCCCGATTCCGTGCCACCCGAGGCCCTCCGACCGGGAGTGGCCGTGATGACTAGATATGACTAGACCACCTGGGCCCAACGTGTCCTGTGCAGACAGGGATCTTCCTCTACCTTGGTCCGCAGAGCTTGGGGCCATGGCGCTGTGGGGGTGCCTCCCGGGCTCAGTACGGGGACGTATTTCAATGTGGGTTGAAGATTGGGCGCTCAGCGCCGCATGTCAGGACGGCCAGGCCGACGCACTCTTCGTCAGGGGCGCCGAGCAGAACAAGGCCAAGAGTGTGTGCTCCGGTTGTGCGGTGCGCACCGAATGCCTCGCCGAGGCGCTCGACAACCAGATCGAGTGGGGCGTGTGGGGCGGTATGACCGAGCGTGAGCGCCGGGCGCTGCTGCGGCGTCGCCCGAACTCGTCGTGGCGCAAGCTGCTGGAGTCGGCGCGTGACGCCGAGCTCGGCGCGCACGCCACCGCCTGAGCTCAGACACTCGGGAGCGTGGCTCCGACCGGTCCGCCTAGGTGGCGGACCGGTCCGGAGGATCGGCGAGGAGCTCGCCGATCCTGCGCAGGCCGTCGAGGTCGTGCACGTCGCCGGCGAGCGCCGGTACGACGACGGTCGGCACCTGTGGGTGCGCGCGCCGGAAGGTCTCGCGCAGCGTCCGCTCGCGCTGGGTGATCCGCACCCGGTCGGCGTGCAGCCGCAGGAGTGCCGCGGTCATCGCCTCGCCCTCGCCGGTGAGCCGGTCGGCACCCGCGGTCGCCTCCTCGGCGGACAGGTGTCCCGGCGCGCCCGGCGTGCTGCGGTTGACGATCAGGCCGGCGAGCGGCATCCGGTCCTCGCTGAGCCGCTCGACGAAGTACGCCGCCTCGCGCAGCGCGTCCGCCTCGGGCGCGGCGACCACGAGGAACGCCGTACCGTCGGCCTGCAGCAGGGAGTAGGTCTTCTGGGCGCGCTGGCGGAAGCCGCCGAAGACGGTGTCCAGCGCCGCCACGAAGGTCTGGAGGTCGCTGAGGAAGCCGGCGCCGAGGATCTTGTTGAGCGCGCCGGTGATCAGGCCGACCCCGGCGCTCATCAGCCGGGCCGGCCCGCGTGCCGGCGCGAGCATGAGCCGCACGAACCGGCCGTCGAGGAAGCTCGAGAGCCGCTCGGGCGCGTCCAGGAAGTCCAGCGCCGAGCGGGACGGCGGGGTGTCGACCACGATCAGGTCGTAGGTGCCGTCGCCGAGCACCTTGTCGCGGTGGAGCTGGCCGAGCTTCTCCATCGCCATGTACTCCTGCGTGCCCGCGAACGAGCTCGACAGCGCGATGTAGAACGGGTTGGCCAGGATCTGCTGGGCCTTCTCGGGGCTCGCCTGCGACTCGACGACCTCGTCGAAGGTCCGCTTCATGTCGAGCATCATCGCGTCGAGCGAGCCTGATCTCGAGACGGTCGCTTCGCGACCTCCTCGATCACCGAGGTCGACGGGCCGGGGGGTGTTGTCGAGCGCCGCGATCCCCATCGACTGGGCCAGCCGGCGGGCGGGGTCGATGGTCAGCACGACCACCCTGCGTCCGCGCTCGGCCGCCCGCAGCGCCAGCGCCGCCGAGGTGGTCGTCTTGCCGACGCCGCCGGAGCCGCAGCACACGATGATGCCGGTGCCGCGGTCGTCCAGCAGCGCGTCGACGTCGATGTCCGGGGCAGGACGGCCCGAGGGCGAGGTCGGGCCCACCCTGGTGCGCCGCTGGGCGCCGCTGCGCGGGGCGCTCACGCCATCCCCTGCTCGCGCAGGCGGCCGGCCAGCTCGTAGAGCGCGCCGAGGTCGACGCCACCGGCCAGCCGCGGCAGCTCGTACGCCGGAACGCCCAGCTCGGCCACCACGGCACGCTGGCTGTCCTCGAGGGCCCGTCGCTCGGCGTGGTCGTGCGCCTCGGTGAGCAGGCTGCCGATCAGCTCCTGGTCGTGCGGCAGGCCGATCGCGGCGAGGTCGGACTCGACGCGGGCCCGGTCGAGCGTTCCGGCCCGCGCCGCCGCGAGGTCGTCGGCCGTGAGGTCGCGCGGCCGGATCTGGTTGACCACCACGCCGCCCACGGGCAGGTTCACCTCGCGCAGCTCGCCGATGCCGTCGGCCGTCTCCTGCACGGGCATCTCCTCGAGCACGGTCACCAGGTGCACCGCCGTACGGGGGGATCGGAAGAGGGTCATCATCGTGTCGGCCTGGCCGCGGATCGGCCCGACCTTGGCCAGTCCGGCGAGCTCGTTGCTGACGTTGAGGAACTGGGTGATGCGGCCGGTCGGCGGGGCGTCCAGCACGACGGCGTCGTACTGGCGGGCGCCCTTGTTGCGGCTGTTGCGCTGGACGGCCTCGTAGACCTTGCCGGTCAGCAGCACGTCGCGCACGCCGGGGGCGATCGTGGTGGCGAACTCGATGACGCCGAAGCGGTCGAGCGCCTTGCCGGCGCGGCCGAGGCGGTAGTACATCGAGAGGTACTCCAGCAGCGCCGACTCCGCGTCGACGTGCAGGGCGTAGACGTTGCCGTGGCGGC
>WQZX01000027.1 GCA_009780515.1 Nocardioidaceae bacterium
CGCGCCGATCTGGCGAGGCGGGGACGCGAAGGCATGCTGGATCGCACGTCGAGCGGCCCCAACGCAGCGAGATCGGATGCGAAAGTCCGCGCAGTAGGCGGCGGATAAGGAGACATGCCCTAGAGGTCGGTGTCGCCGCTCGCGACGAGGACGGCCGGGCCGGCCATCAGGATCCGGTCGTCGGCGGTCCAGGTGATCGTGAGGGTGCCGCCGGGGAGGTCGACGCGATAGGGCACGTCCCGCGCACCGCCCTCGGGAACGTCGCGCAACGCGCCCGCCACCGCCACCGCGCACGCGCCCGTGCCGCACGACCGGGTCTCGCCCGATCCCCGCTCGTGGACGCGCATGGCGAGGTGGGCGTCGCCGGGTCGTACGACGAACTCGACGTTGACGCCGTCCGGGTAGACCCCGGCGTCGTACGACGGCCGGCTGGTGAGCGGGCCGACGTCGGCGAGGTCCTGGCCGTCGTCGAGGAAGGCGACGGCGTGCGGGTTGCCCATGTCGACGTGGCGGGCCGTCCAGCGACGGGCACTGCCGTCGACGGTGACACCGACCTCGGTCTCCTCGAGCACCTTCGGCATGCCCATGTCGACGGTGATCTCGCCCTCGGCGCTGCCGTCGGCGAAGGTGAGCACCTTGATGCCGTCGCGGGTCGCGATCGGCACCGGCACGGACGGATCGACCAGGCCCTCGAGGGCGAGGTGGCGGCCGAAGACACGGACGCCGTTGCCGCACATCTCCGCGATCGAGCCGTCGGCGTTGCGGTAGTCCATGAACCACTCGGCCCCGGGGGTCTCGACAGGCTCGACCACCTGGGCGGGCTCGACCACCTGGGCGGTGCGGACGACGCGGAGGACGCCGTCGGCGCCGATGCCGGCACGCCGGTCGCACAGCGCGCGCACCCTCTCGATCGGCAGGTCGCCGTGGACGCTGCCGTCGTGATCGGGCAGCAGCACGAAGTCGTTCTCGGTGCCGTGGCCCTTGAGGAAGGGGTAGCTCACGCCATTCAGCGTACGGCGAAGGCGCGGACGGCTGCCAACGCCTTCGCGACCCGGTCGGGGTCGTCGTACCTCACCCAGCCGATGCGCTCGTCGCCGCGCCACCAGGCCATCTGGCGGCGGGCGAACTTGCGGGTGGCGGCGACGGTGCGCTCCTGTGCCTCGGCGAGGGTGAGGTCGCCGCGGAGGTGGGCCATGACCTGGCGGTAGCCGATCGCCACGGACGCCGTACGGCCCTCGGCGAGGCCCTCGGCGAGGAGGCGCTCGACCTCGGCGACGAGACCGTCGTCGAACATCCGCTGCACGCGCGCCTCGATGCGTGCGTCCAGCTCCTCGCGCTCGATCATCACGCCGATCTGAAGGGTGTCGGGGTCGGCGTACTCCTGGACGGGCAGGCGGGCGCTGAACGGCTTGCCGGTGAGCTCGATGACCTCGAGGGCACGCACGATGCGGCGGCCGTTGTCGGGCTCGATCCGCTCGCCGGAGACCGGGTCGAGCTCGCGGAGTCGGGCGAAGAGCGAGGCCGTGCCGTCTGCCTCGAGCTCGGCCTCGAGCCGGGCCCGGACGTCCGGGTCGGTGCCCGGGAAGTCGAAGCGGTCGACGATCGCGCGGGTGTACAGGGCGGAGCCGCCGCAGAGGACCGGCGTGGTGCCACGGGCGCGCAGCTCGGTGACCAACCCGCGCGCCCATCCCTGGAACTCCGCGACGGAGGCGGGCTCGCGCACGGTGAGCGTGTCGAGCAGGTGGTGCGGGACGGCGCGACGCTCGGCGGCGGTCGGCTTGGCGGTGCCGATGTCCATGCCGCGGTAGAGCGCCATCGCGTCGGTGTTGATCACCTCGCCGCCGAGAGCCTCCGCCAGCTCGACCGACAGGCTCGTCTTGCCGCTGGCCGTCGGGCCGACGATCGCGACGATCGGGAGCTGGACGGACACGTCGCCAATCCTCGCAGGCGCTGGCTACTGTGTCGGGAGCCGGCCCGACGGGGGCCGACACCGATCCAATTGGGGGTATCTCGTGGGATTTCTGGACGACGCCAAGGACAAGCTGAGCAACGCGGCCTCCCAGGGCCAGCTCGACGGCGCCATCGACAAGGCCGCCCAGGTCGCCGATGACAAGACCGGCGGCAAGTACGGCGACCAGATCGGCTCCGCGGCCGACAAGGCCAAGGACGCGCTCGGCAACCTCTGACGCGCGACAGGCTGGAGGGCGACCCCGGATGACGATCATCGACCCGACGTCCGGGGTCGCTCGCTTCTCGGTCGTGCCGGCGGCGTACGTCCTGTTCCTGCGCGCCGGCGAGACCGGCGACGAGGTGCTGCTGCAGCTGCGGCAGAACACCGGGTTCATGGACGGCCACTGGGCCTCCGCGGCAGCCGGTCACATCGAGCGCGGCGAGACGGCGACGGATGCCGCACGGCGGGAGGCGGCCGAGGAGCTCGGCGTCATCTCGCTGGACCTCCGGTTCGCGACGTCGATGCAGCGAACCGCCCATGGTCATGACATCGACGAGCGCGTCGACTTCTTCTTCGTGGCGCGGAGCTGGTCGCCGGAGCCGCGCATCCTCGAGCCGGCGAAGTGCGCCGACCTCCGCTGGTGCCCGATCGCGGACCTCGACCGGCTGGCCGAGCCGGTGGTGCCGCACGAGCGGTACGTGCTGGGGCTGCTGCCCGACGTACCAGCGCTGACGTCGTTCGGCTTCTGACCCTTCCGAGGCTGCCGAGGCGGCCGGACCTGTGGACAAGCGCACCCGCTTGTCGGTCGGGCGTGCTTCGCTGACCGGATGAGCCTGTTCCTCGAGCCGCAGTCGCTCGCCTTCACCGACGAGCTCACCGACGCGGCGGTCCGGCTGCTGGCGACCACCGGCGTGCCCCGGCTGTCCCTCGGGCTGGTCGCTGCCGGCATGGGGATGAGTCGACAAGGGCTCACGCAGCGGCTCAAGACCGAGCTCGAGGCCGCGAGGCACGAGAGCGCTCCGGCCGCCTACCTGCACGAGATCGTGGCGGGCCGCTTCGGCACGAGGTTCTGCGCCTGGTCGACCGACGGGCTGTTCGATGACGGGACCGGACGTCCGCCCAGGCTGGCCGTGCCGGTCACCGAGGAGGAGCGGACCGGGACGCGCATCTGGCACACGCTGCGCGAGATCGCTCGCGCCGACCGGGCCGACGGCGAGACGGGCCCCGCTCGGGCGCTCGCCATGACCAACCACGGCCTCCGACGCGAGACGCGGACGGCCCTCGAGCGCTGGAGCGGACGTCGGCTGTCGCTCGCCGAGGTGTGCGCGATCCTCGCCCTGGTCGACGGCGTGCACATCGCGGCGTCAGCGCCGATCGCGCCGATCGCGCCGATCGCGCCGGCGATCGCGCGCAAGATCCTCGACGACGCGATCCTCGCGCTCGCCGCTCGCGCCGCCGGCGACAGCGCGCCGGCGGCCTGATCGACCGTCAGGCCCTCTCGCCGGCGCATCGCTCCGGCTCCTGCCTGCCGGCAGGCAACCTGGCAAGCACGCACTCCGGCGGTTTCCTGCGGGCAAGCAACCGCCCAACAGCCGACCGCCGACTTGCCTGCCGGCAAGCAACCGGCGCGACGCACCCGCTTGAGGGCGGTCAGCGGCAGGTGGGCGCGTCGGGGAGCGGGGCGGGCACGCCGATGGTCGGCATGCCGAGCCCGACGCCGGCGCCCCCACCGCTGGCCGAGACCCCGTTGCGCGCGGCCCAGGCGTCGCCCGAACGGGTGCGACGGACCGACAGGATGTCGCCGTCGGCCTCCAGGTAGTGCGGGGCCCCCCGGGTGATGGTGACCGTGACCATGTCGCCCGGTCGCAGCGGCTCGCCCTGCGCGAGCGCACCGTTGAAGTGGACCAGGCGGTTGTCGGGGGCACGTCCGGAGAGGCGACCGGTGTCGCCGTCCTTGCGGCCCTCGCCCTCGGCGACCATCACCTCGACGGTGCGGCCGACCTGGCGCCGGTTCTCCTCCCACGAGATCTCGTTCTGGAGGTCCACGAGCCGCTGGTAGCGGTCTTTGACCACCTCAGGCGCGACCTGGTCGGGCAGGGTGGCGGCGGGGGTGCCGGGGCGCTTGGAGTACTGGAAGGTGAAGGCGCCGGAGAAGCGCGCCTCGCGCACGACGTGCAGCGTCTCCTGGAAGTCCTCCTCGGTCTCGCCCGGGAAGCCCACGATGATGTCGGTGGTGATGGCGGCGTCCGGGATGGCCTCGCGGACCCGGTCGATGATCCCGAGGAACTTCGCCTGGCGGTAGGAGCGTCGCATCTCCTTGAGCAGCCTCGACGAGCCCGACTGCAGCGGCATGTGCAGCGACGGCATGACGTTCGGGGTCTCGGCCATCGCCTCGATGACGTCGTCGGTGAACTCGGCTGGGTGCGGCGAGGTGAAGCGCACCCGCTCCAGGCCCTCGACCTCACCGCACGCGCGCAGCAGCTTCGAGAAGGCCTGACGGTCGCCGAACTCCACGCCGTACGCGTTGACGTTCTGACCCAGCAGCGTCACCTCGGAGACGCCCTCGGCGACCAGGGCCCGGATCTCGGCCAGGACGTCGCCCGGGCGGCGGTCCTTCTCCTTGCCGCGCAGCGACGGGACGATGCAGAACGTGCAGGTGTTGTTGCAACCCACCGAGATCGACACCCAGGCGGCGTACGCCGAGTCGCGCTTGGTGGGCAGGGTCGACGGGAAGACCTCGAGCGACTCGAGGATCTCGACCTGCGCCTCCTCCTGCACCCGCGCTCGCTCGAGCAGCGCCGGCAGCGAGCCGATGTTGTGGGTGCCGAACACGACGTCCACCCACGGCGCGCGCTGGACGACGGTGTCGCGGTCCTTCTGGGCCATGCAGCCGCCGACCGCGATCTGCATGCCCGGCTTCCTCGCCTTGACCGGCGCGAGGTGGCCGAGGTTGCCGTAGAGCTTGTTGTCGGCGTTCTCGCGGACCGCGCAGGTGTTGAACACGACCACGTCGGCCTGCTCGTCGTCACTCGCCGCGACGTACCCGGCGTCCTCGAGAAGCCCACCGATCCGCTCGGAGTCGTGGACGTTCATCTGGCACCCGTAGGTGCGGACCTGGTACGTGCGCGCGCTGCTCATGACCCGCCAAGCGTACGGCGACGCGACGCCGCGCCGGGAATCCGCTCAGCGGCGGCGGCCGACCACGAACACACGCCGGAACGGCAGCAGCACGACCCCGTCGCGAGAGGGGTACGCCGCCCGCAGCATCGGCCTGAGCTCGTCGACGTACCGCGCGCGGAGGTCGTCGGGCAGCGCGTCCAGGATCGGGCGGAGGCCGGTGCCGCTGAACCACTCGAACACGGCGTCGTCGCCGTGCAGCACATGGAGGTAGGTGGTCTCCCAGGCGTCGACGTCGAAGTCGGCCGCGAGGGCCGCGAGGTAGTCGGCCGGGTCGTGGGACACCAGCTGTTCGCGACCGGCGGTGTGGGCGGCGTACTCCGCCATCGAGGCCAGCTCCTCGCCGAGGGTGTGCGACGGGAACGACTCGCTGCCGGGCACCTGGAACGCCAGCCACTCGCGCGCGGAACGGGCCGCCAGCGAGGGCAGCAGGGCGAGGTGGTCGGGCACCCACTGCAGCATCGCGTTGGATACCAGCACGTCGGCCTCGCCGTGCCACTCGCGCACGTCGGCCTGCTCCCACCGTGCGGAGGGGTGGTCGGCGCGGGCCCGCTGGACCATGTCCGGCGAGCTGTCGACGCCGAGGATGTCCGCCTCGGGCCACTTCTCGGCGAGCAGCATCGTCATGTTGCCCGGCCCGCAGCCGAGATCGACGACCGCGCGCGGCGACGCGGCGCCGATGCGGGCGACCAGGTCGACGAACGGCCGCCCGCGCTGGTCGGCGTACGTCAGGTAGCGCTGGGGGTCCCACGACGGCATGCGCCGAGTATCCCCCGCGGGCGCTGACCTACTTCTTCTTGTCGGTCACCCAGAGCCTGATGACGCCCTCGACCACGACGGTGCCGTCGTCGCGCACGCCCTTGACGCGCACGGGCAGGTCGCCGTCGGCCGTGTCCCACTGCTCCTGGTCGGTCTCGGCGATGCAGCGGATGTCGCTCGTCGCCTTGGCCGTGTAGGCGACCTCCATCCCCTTGGGGATCCACCGCTTCGACGCGGGGATCGTCACCTCGGCCAGCGCGCCCATCGCCATCTCCAGACCGTTGCACAGCGCGATCGCGTGCACGGTGCCGATGTGGTTCTGGACCCCGCGCCGCTTGGGGATCCGGACCTCGGCGTAGTTGGGCCGGAGGTCGACCACGCGGGGGTGGATCGTCGCGAAGTACGGCGCCTTCTGGCTGAACGCGAACGAGAAGACCCGCTTGCCGACGGTCTTGCCGACGACCGGAAGCCCGGCAGTGCTCTTCCAGAGGGTGTGGAGCTGGCTCATGCGCCCAGGTTACTCATCAGTAACCGAGGAGCCGATCTCGGGATCAACCCAGGCCGAGGCTGTGCAGCAGCGGGACCAGCGACTTCAGCGCTGCGCAGGGACCGGCGAGGAGACCACCGCACACGCCCTGCGCCGGCGGCGCCGGCGGCGGCGCCGGGGGGCTGGGCTGGGGGCTGGGCTGGTGACTCGGCGAGGTGATCGGCTGCGGGTGCGGCGCCGGCGTGTGGGCCGGACCCTTCGGAGCGGGGGCGGAGCTCGCCCGGCTCACCGGCTGCTGGACCGGAGCCGGGGCCGGCGCAGGCTTGGGGGCCGGCCTCCTCGCCGGCTTGGCCGGAGCCTTGTGGGCCGGGGCGGGCTTGGGCGCTCCGCCTGCCGGCGCCGGGTGCCGTGGGGCAGCTGCCGACGGCCTGGTCTCGACCGGGGTCTTGCCGTGGTGGGCGGTGACCGCCCAGGCTCCTGCTGCCACGGCCGCGACGGCGACCGCCGCGACGACGCCGACTGCCACGGGTCCGGTGGACGCCCCGCCGGAGCTGGCACCGGCGGCGGTGCCGCCCGACGCGGCTCCGCCCGTGGCCGCCCCGCCGGCCACGGCGCCTCCACCCAGCCCGGCGGCCAGCCAGGCAACGACCTTGCCCGAGCGGCCGACGACGCCGAGCAGGACCAGCGGCAGGACGTACGCCGCCAGCTTGCTGTTGAGCTGACCGACGACCAGGAACGCGGCGCTGCACTCCGGGCAGTCGTCGAGGTGCCCATCGAGCTTGTGCTGGGCCCGCGCGCTCAGGTCGCCGCGCGCGGACTGGCTCATCCGGGCGTGCACCCAGCGGCACTCGTCACGTGCGGGCGCCGGCCCCGCGTGCATGTCGAGGTAGGCGCGCTTGAGCCCTTCGCGAGCGCGGTGGGCGAGCGAGGAGACCGTGCGAGGGGCGATGTCGAGCAGCTCGGCGACCTCGGCGGGCTTGCGACCCTCGACCTCGACGTGCCACAGGACCTGCTGCCAGCGTTCGGGCAGCGTCGCGAGCGCGTCGGAGGCGACGGACTCGTCGAGGCCCTCGACCATCGTCTCGACGGTGTCGGGCTCGGCGTCGTCGAGCAGCCACGGCTGGTCGGAGACCGGGGACTCGCGCGTCGCGCGCAGCGAGTCGCGGTAGCCGTTGCGGACGGTGACGTGCAGGTAGGCGCGGAAGTTCTCGTGAGGGCCGCCCCCGCCGCGCAGCGCGGCCAGCACGCGCGCGAACGACTCGGCGACCAGCTCGTCGGCCTGGTCGGCCCCGACGAGGATCCGGGCGAGCTGACGGGCGCCGTCGACGTGGTCGCTGTAGAGCTCCTGGTAGGCGTCGTTGTCACCTGCGCGCACGCGTCGGAGCAGCTGCTCCTCGGACGCGGCGGTGGCGTCGTACGACATCGGTGGCCCCCAGTTGTCGGGTTCTGCTCCCACGATCTTGCCATTTCCGCACTTTTTTCAAGATTCCGCGAAAACCGCGTGATGTTCCGTGACGCGCCACGTCTGGATCGGTGAACGGCCCGCCAAGGGCCGCTGATGTGAGGAGACACATGACGATCACGATGCGCACCCGCGCCTCGGGGACGGCTGCGCTCCACGTCATCGACCTGCGCCCTCGCGCGATGGCCCGCCGGGCCACCGTGCTGCGGGAGCAGCTGGTGGCCCGGCGGCGGAGGGTGGCGCCGGGCCACCAACGACCACTCGAGATCGTCCTGGACGTCCTGGACCGGACCGCGTGGGTGCCCGCGCCGGACCTCGACGCCTGGGAGCGGCTGCTGGACCTCGTGGAGACCCACGACGGCGCCCACTCGATCCCCGCGGTCTCGGCGGCCTCGAACCTGTTCGGGCTCGCCGTCTTCGGCGACGTGCTCGACCACGCGGCGCTGGCGGACCTCGCCGAGCACCTCGGCGGCACCCGGCTCGCCCGCCTCCAGCACCGGCACGGCGCACCCCTCGAGGGCCATGCCGCGCTGCCGCTGACCAGCCGGGCGATCAGGCGGATGGTCTCCGCCTCCCTGGGGGCCCGCCTCGCGGCGGATCCCCTGACCGAGCACCGGGCGGACCAGATCGACCATGCGTCGCTCCGGGCCGCACAGGCGCTGCTGGTCCAGGGCACCGATCGGACCTGGACGGTCCCGGTGCTCGACTCACCGGAGGAGCTGGTCGACATCGCGTCCCACGGGACCGTCGTCGAGTGGCGCCACCACATCGCGATGGTGATGGCCGACCCGTGGTCGCCGTACACCGCACGGGTCGTGGACCTCGCCGAGCAGGCGGGCGACTCCCACGCCGCGGCGGTGATCGCGGTCGTCGTCGACCTGTGTCGCGAACAAGCTGCCGAGGTCGGACTCGCTCCGCTGCCTCGGGAGATCGGCGGCCTCGTGGCCGTCGGCTAGCAGGGCTCGGGTCCTGCGGGATCACGTACCGAGGTGTCTGGGGGGCACAACGGTGCGACGTGGATGAGCTTCTTCTCGGGCCCGCTCATCCGCCCCGCAGGACCCGGGTCGCTGCAATCAGCGCCGGGTCTCGAGGTGCCCCAGGACGTGGCCCGCGACCACGCGCGGCTGCTCGAGCTGCAGGAAGTGCCCGGCGCTGGGGACCAGCGCGACCCTGCTGCCGGCCGGCAGCCGAGGCATGACGCGGTCGACCCAGCGCGGGTCGAGGCAGCCGTCGAAGGCGCCGTGCAGGTAGAGGATCGGCAGCAGCGGCGGGCCGGTCCAGGCTGCGGCCTCGTCGTTGTAGAGGTCGGGGACCTGCCAGGGCCGCGCCTGCGCCCGGTAGTAGCCGATCGCGGCGGACCGGCGCGCGCGGTCGGGCGTGGAGGCCGCCAGCAGGGCGAGGTCCTCGCCAGGGTGGTAGCCCGGCGACCAACGGCGCCACAGGTGCTCCACCAGCCTGTCGAAGCGCTGCTCGGGCAGCGCCGGGATCTGGTTGAACAGGGTGTACCAGCTCATCGCCGCCTGACGCGGCAGGATCCCGAGCCAGTGCGTGAGGTCGCCGCCGGTGGGATTCATCGCCGGGATCGGGGGCACGGCGAGCGACACGATCGCGCCGTACGGCTGGTCGCGCATCGCGGCGATGCCGTTGCCGGTGATCGCTCCCCAGTCGTGACCGATGAGGACGGCACGGTCGTCGCCGGCGTACTCGGCGTGGAGGGCGAGGGCGTCGGACATCAGCGCCGGGACGTGGTAGCTGCCGTCGCTGGGCAGCGTCGAGGGCGCATAGCCGCGCGTGAACGGCGCCACCACGCGGTAGCCGGCCTCCACGAGGTGCGGCGCCAGGTGGCGCCACGTGTGCGCGGTGTCGGGGAAGCCGTGCAGCAGCACGGCGAGCGGGAGCTCGGGGTCGTCGATGTCGCCCCAGACCAGCGAGGTCAGCGTGACCGTCGGCAGCCGGGTCGTGCGCAGGAGCTGTTCCACGCGCTCCAGGGTAACCACGCACTATCTTGACATCGAGATTCTTATCCGTGGTTATAAAGTGCAGCCATGCGGGACGAGGTCGACGAGCTGGCCGAGGCGTGGGCGCGCGAGCGCTCCGACCTCGACCTCGCACCCGTCGCCGTCTTCAGCCGCATCTCCCGGCTCGCCCACCACCTCGACCGCGAGCGTCGTACGGCGTTCACCGCGCACTCCATCGAGTCCTGGGAGTTCGACGTGCTGGCGGCCCTGCGGCGCGCGGGCGACCCGTACGAGCTCTCCCCCGGCCGGCTGCTGCGCGAGACGCTGGTGACCAGCGGGACCATGACCAACCGCGTCGACCGCCTCGTCCATCGCGGCCTGGTCGAGCGCCATCCCGACCCGTCCGACCGCCGTGGGGTGCTCGTGCGACTCACGCCGGAGGGCAAGGACGCCGTCGACGGGGCGTTCGCCGCGCTGCTCGACGCCGAGAGGGGCCTGCTGGCCGGCCTCTCCACATCCGACCAGCACACCCTCGCCGGCCTGCTCCGGCGGCTGCTCGCGCCGTACGCCTGAGGGCGGTGCGTCGTACCTGACGCCCTCCTACTCGACCACCTCGGCCGCCTCGAGCCACTCCAGCTCGGCGGCCTCCCGCTCCTCGTGCACCTGGCCGAGGGCGGTGCTGAGGTCGGTCAGCCTGACGGGGTCGTCGAGGTGGCGGCCCATCTCCTCGGTGAGCTCGGCCTCCCGCTGGGCCAGCCGCTCGAGCACCTTGTCCAGGCGAGCCAGCGTCTTCCGCGCAGCGCGCTCCTCAGCGCTGCCCGCCTTGGGCTTGGCCGGGATGTTCTGCGTGAGCGACTCCCCCGGTCTCGACGCGGCGGTCGCGCCCTCGCTCCTCGCGACCTGCTGCTCGCTCGAGGCGCGGCGCCGCTCGAGGTACTCCTCGACACCGCGCGGGAGCATCGAGATCTGGCCGTCGCCGAGCAGGGCCCAGACCGAGTCGGTGACGCGCTCGAGGAAGTAGCGGTCGTGCGAGACCACGACGAGGGTGCCGGGCCAGCCGTCGAGGAAGTCCTCGAGCACGTTCAGGGTCTCGATGTCGAGGTCGTTGGTCGGCTCGTCGAGGAGCAGGACGTTCGGCTCGGACAGCAGCAGCCGCAGCAGCTGGAAGCGGCGGCGCTCGCCACCGGACAGGTCACCGACGCGCGCGGTCAGCTTGTCGCCGGTGAAGCCGAACCGCTCCAGCATCGAGGTCGCGGAGATGTCGCCGTCGGCCGTGCGGGTCACGCGCCGGATGCCCTCGATAGTGGCCAGGACCCGCGCCTCGGGGTCGACGAAGTCGACGTGCTGCTCCAGGTGGCTCAGCGAGACGGTCCGACCGTGGCGCACCTTGCCGTGCTGCGGCTCCGCGGAGCCGGCGATGAGCGAGAGCACCGAGGTCTTGCCCGCGCCGTTGACACCGACGATGCCGACCCGGTCGCCGGGGCCGAGGCGCCAGGTGGCGTGGTCGAGCAGGACCCGCTCGTCGGGCGGGTCGCCGCGGCGGAGGTCGACGTCCTCGAGGTCGACGACGTCCTTGCCGAGCCGCTGCGTGGCGAACCTCTGCAGCTCGAGGCGATCGCGCGGCGGCGGGACGTCCTCGATCAGCTGGTTGGCGGCGTCGATGCGGAACTTCGGCTTGGAGGTGCGCGCCGGCGGGCCGCGGCGCAGCCACGCGAGCTCCTTGCGGACGAGGTTCTGTCGCCGGATCTCCGACGCCGCCGCCTGCCGCTGCCGCTCGGCCTTCGCCAGCACGAACGCGGCGTAGCCGCCCTCGTAGGAGTCGACCGCCGCGTCGTGGACCTCCCACGTCTGCTGGCAGACGGCGTCGAGGAACCAGCGGTCGTGGGTCACGACCACCAGCGCCGACGGCCGGTTGGCGAGGTGCTCTGCCAGCCAGGCGACCGCCTCGACGTCGAGGTGGTTGGTCGGCTCGTCCAGCACGACCAGGTCGTGCTCGCCGAGCAGCAGCCCCGCGAGCGCGCAACGTCGCCGCTCGCCGCCGGACAGGCTCGCCACCTCGCGATCGAGGTCGACGCCGGCCAGCAGCACCTCGACGATCTCGCGCGGCCGGGCGTCGCCGGCCCACTCGTGGTCGGCACGCCCGCCGAGCACCACCTGGCGGACGGTGTGGTGGTCGATGAAGTCGTCGCTCTGGCGCAGGAACCCGATCAGCAGCCCCCGTTGGCGCGAGACACGTCCCTCGTCGACCGGCTCGTCGCCGTTCATGATCCGCAGCAGCGTCGACTTGCCGTCGCCGTTGCGCCCGACGATGCCGATGCGCTCGCCCGCGCCGACACCGAGCGAGACGTCGGTGAGCAGGGGGCGGACGCCGTAGGACTTGGAGACGCGCTCGAGGTTGAGCAGGTTCGGGCGCTCAGCCATAGGTCACCACGTGCGCGCCGGCGACCGGACCGGTCGCGATCGCGCAGTCGACGCCGCGCTCCTGCAGCGCCGCCATCGCGCCACGGGCGGAGAAGCCGTTGTCGAAGAGGGCCAGCATGGTCGGCCCCGACCCCGACAGCAGCACGCCGGCCGCTGCGGTCCCGCGCAGCATCCGCTCGGTCTCGGCCAGGTCCGGCCGCAGCGCGCGGGCGGGCGCCCAGAGGTCGTTGTCCATGCGAGCGCCGACGGCCCCGACGTCGCCGTCGGCGAGCGCGGCGAGCAGCTCGGCGGACAGCCGCGGCTCGGCGTCGGCGTCCGGTGAGAGCTCGTCGAAGTGGCGGTAGACCGCGGGCGTCGCGAGCCCGTCGTGGGAGAAGACCGCCAGCCACCAGCACTCGGTCGCGTCGGGCACGGGGGCGACGACCTCTCCCCTGCCCAGGCCGGTCGCCGTTCCGCCGACGAGCGCGAAGGGTACGTCGCTGCCGAGGTCGGCGGCGATGGCGAGCATCTCGTCGTCGGGGGTCTCCAGCTCCCACAGCCGGTCGAGCGCGACGAGCGTCGCGGCGGCGTCGGCCGACCCGCCGGCCATGCCGCCGGCGACCGGGATGCCCTTGGCGATCACGATCTCGGCGGCCAGGTCGCTGCCGTGGTGGGCCACCAGGGCCCGGCCCGCGCGGATCGCGATGTTGTCCTCGCCGAGGGGTACGCCGTCGACGGGCTCGACCAGCCGGACCGACCAGTCCTCGGACTGGGTGACGGTGACGTCGTCGTAGAGCGCGACGGCCTGGTAGATCGTCGCGAGGGGGTGGAAGCCGTCCGCGCGGGGAGCGCCCACGCCCAGCTGGAGGTTGATCTTGGCCGGCGCCCGGACGGTCACGCTCGGCTCCGGGTCGTCGAAGACGGCGGCGCTCATCGCGGCGCCCCCACGGCCGCCAGCGCCTCGGCGACGGCGACGAACTCGGCGATGCCGAGCGACTCCCCGCGCGCGAGCGGGTCGACGCCGGCCTCGTCGAGGGCCGCGATCGCGGCCTCGGCGGAGCCTGCGAGCGGGCGCAGGGCACCGCGCAGGGCCTTGCGGCGCTGCGCGAACGCCGCGTCGACGACCGCGAAGACGTCCTCGCGGGACACCGCGGTCGTCGGCGGCTCGCGGCGGGTCCAGGCGACCAGGCCGCTGTCGACGTTCGGCGCGGGCCAGAAGACGTTGCGCCCGATCGCTCCGGCACGGCGTACGTCGGCGAACCAGGCGGCCTTGGCCGACGGGACGCCGTAGGTCTTGGAGCCCGGGGGCGCGGCGAGGCGGTCGGCGACCTCGGACTGCACCATCACCAGGCCGTGCTCCAGGCTGGGGAGCAGCGCCATGAGGTGCAGGAGCACCGGGACGGAGACGTTGTAGGGGAGGTTCGCGACCAGCGCCGTCGGCGGCGGGCCGGGGATCTCGGTGACGCGCAGCGCGTCGGCGGGGACGACCTCGAGACGGTCTGCCAGCTCGGGCGCGAACTCCCGGACGGTCCCCGGGAGCGCGGTCGCGAGGGCCGGGTCGACCTCGATCGCGGTGACGCTCGCGCCCGCCTCGAGCAGGGCCAGGGTCAGCGAGCCGAGACCGGGGCCGACCTCCAGGACGACCTCGCCCTCGGCGACACCGGACTCGCGCACGATCCGGCGGACCGTGTTGGGGTCGATGACGAAGTTCTGGCCCCGCTGCTTGGTCGGCCGGATGTCGAACCGGGCCGCCAAGTCCCGCACCTCCGCGGGACCGAGCAGTCGAGCCATGCGGGTCAGCCTAGTGACCCGCATGGCTCGACACTGCTTCGGCGGAGACCCCGTGCGGCTCAGGCAGCGCCCGCGCAGCCCCAGGGCGAGAGCCCACGGGCGGCGTAGACGCGGTTGGCCACGGTGATCTGCTGCTCGCGGCTGGCCAGGTCGGCGCGGGGGGCGAAGTCGCCGCCGCCGTTGCTGAGCCAGGTGCCGCTGTCGAACTGCAGGCCGCCGTAGTAGCCGTTGCCGGTGTTGATCGACCAGTCACCACCCGACTCGCAGGCGGCGATGCGGTCCCACATGGCGGCGTGCGCCAGGTTGATGCCACCACCGGAGGTCGTCGTCGCGACCGGCGGCGCCTTCGTGCCGACCTTGAGGACCTCGGGGACGGCGCGGCGCAGGACGTTCGCCTTGACCAGGACGCGACGCACGACCTTGCCGTTGCGCCGGACGACGCGGTACGTCGCGTTGCGGGTGCCCGGGTTGCCGGCACGGACGACGGTGTCGTGGCCCTTGAGCGCCGACGCGTCGTCGTGGCGGATCGTCGGGGCCGAGTAGCGCTCGTGCTTCACCTTCACGACCTTGGTCGAGATGCGGGTGAAGACGATCTTGTCGCCGTCGGTGAGCTTGTGGTTCAGCCCGGGCCTCACCTTGTCCTGCTTGTCCACGTGGACGTTCAGGCGCTGGAGCGCGTCGCGCACGGTGACGGCCGGGATGTTCCGGACGACCGGCTTGTGGCCCGCGATGGCGACGTGCAGCCGCTTCGGGGTGATCACGTTGATCGAGGTGCCGTCACGGTTGAGGGTCATCCCGCGGCTCATCGACAGGCGGGCGTCGGTGTAGACGCTGCCGATCTGCTGCAGCGCACCCTCGACGGAGTCGGCGGTGACGTAGTGCGTGGAGGCCTTGCCGTCCACGGTCAGCTTGATCGGCTTACTGTAGAGCACGGCGATCTTGCTGCCGTTGTCCACGTGCTCGCTCGGGGCGGGCTGGACGAGGTCGCGGCTGCCCAGGTGGATGTTCTGGGACGCGAGCACGTCGCCGACGGTGTCTCCGAAGACTCGGACCTGGTGGGACTTTCCGTCCACCGAGAGGGTGACCGTCTTGCTCATCATGCGGTATCCGGCCGTCACGCCGGCCACGGAGACCAGCACGATCGCGGCGGTCACGGCCAAGGCGACGCGGCTCTGGACGAGTCGCTTGAGGGTGGGGGTGATAGAGGTGGGATTGAAGCTACTGGGTGAGATCGGCACGGGTCTCCAGCCGTCGTACTCCCCGGGCCTCGGGCAGCCAGCCACCGCCCGAGAGACGAGTGTTGCCGGGTGCTTCTCCGGTCGGGAGCGGCGGTCGGCGTGCTGGCTGGATCGATCCCGATCCCGGCCATCGCGGTCCAGCCCAACCCGGATCGGGCCGAAATGCAAAGTTCAACCACCGTTTTCCACGGTTTCTGTGGGCCGATTCACCCGATCCCGGCCACTCGTGTCACACGCGTCACGTGCGCCCGCGTGTTAACACACGGTCACCAGTGGCCGCCGAACGCCACCTCGGTGTTCGCGTCCACGGCCGCGCAGAGCGCGGCGAGGTCCTCGCCGCGTTCCTCGGCCATCCGGCGCATCGTCAGCGGCACGAGGTAGGAGCCGTTGGGGCGCCCGCGGTACGGCGTCGGCGTGAGGTACGGCGCGTCGGTCTCGACCAGGACCCGGTCCTGCGGCGCCAGCCTCAGGGCCTCGCGGACCGGATCGGCGTTGCCGAAGGTGACCGTGCCGGAGAACGAGAGGTGCGCACCCCGGTCGAGGCACCGGCGGGCGAAGGCGCCGTCGCCGGAGAAGCAGTGCATCACCCAACGGTCGGGTGCGCCCTCGGCGTCGATCACCTCGAGGATCTCGTCGTGGGTGTCGCGGTCGTGGATCACCAGCGTCTTGTCCAGCCGCTTGGCCAGGTCGACGTGCCACGCGAACGACTCGCGCTGGACCGCACGACCCTCCTCGCCGGTGCGGAACGCGTCCATGCCGGTCTCGCCGACCGCGCGGACCTTGTCGTGGGCCTGCGCCAGCCGCTCGATCTCGGCGAGGGCCGCCTCCAGCTCGCCCGCCTCGGCCAGCCGCGGCGCCTCGTTGGGGTGCAGCGCCACACCGGCGACCACCGTCTCGTGACGCGCCGCCACGTCCACCGCCCAGCGGGCCCCACGCAGGTCGCAGCCGATCTGCACCACCCGCCGTACGCCGACGGCGGCCGCCTCCGCGAGCGCCTGCTCCACCGGCACCGGGTCCTCGCCATCACGGGTGATGTCCATGTGGCAGTGGTTGTCGACGACCGGGTGGGGCAGCGGCTCCGGGGCCGGGGGCCGCTCGCTGCTGGAGGTCACCCGCGGACACGCTCCAAGATCGCGGCGGCCAGCGGGTCGGGCGCGTGGGTCGGGATCCAGTGGCTGACGCCGGGGAGCTCGACGAAGCGGTAGTCGGCGTGGACGTACTCGCCGGTGTGCTCGGCGCCCCAGCGGCCGAGGGCGGTGTCGCCGTCGCTCCAGACGTAGGTCGTCGGGACGCCGACGTTGCCGCGGATCGCGCGCGGGTCCGACAGCGGGAGGGCGCGGTACCAGTTGATCGCGGTGCGCAGCGCCCCGTCGTCGACGACCTCCGCCCGCACCCGTCGTACGTCGTCGCGGTCCATGCCGGCGCGGCGGAGCAGCCGGTCGAAGACGCCGCTGCGGGTCGCGCTCAGCTCGGGCAGGAGCGGGAGCTGGAAGAAGCCCATGTACCAGGACTTCAGGATCTGGCCGTGCGGCATCGAGGCGAGGAACGCCTGCGGGTGCGGGACGCTGACCGCGGTCAGGGTGCGGATCCGGTCGGCGTGGTGGCGGGCCAGGGCCCAGGCCACCATCGCGCCCCAGTCGTGGCCGACGACGTGGACGGTCGCGTCGGGCCCGACGAGCTGGTCGACCATCGCGACGACGTCCAGCGACAGCTCGGTCACCTGGTACTCGCGACGACGGGTCGGGCGGGCGGCCGGCGAGTAGCCGCGCTGGTCCATGGCCAGCGTGCGGTAGCCCGCCTGGTTGAGGATCGGGGCGACGTACCTCCAGCAGGTCGCGCGCTCGGGGAAGCCGTGCAGCAGCACCACCACCTCGCCGCCGCGCGGCCCCGCGTCGAGGACGTCGAAGACCAGTCCGTCGCGACCGACCGACACCTTGGTCGGCTCCGTGTTCGCATCAGTCAACGTGCACCACCTGGTAGACCTCGCGCTTCGGCAGCCCGGCACGGACCGCCACCTGGGCGATCGCGTCCTTGCGCCGGACACCGTCGGCCTCCAGCGCCGCGACCGCGGCCCTGAGGCTATCGGGGTCGGTGGCGATCGTCGCAGTCGCCGTGGTGCCCGAGACCACGACCGTGACCTCGCCGCGTACGCCGGCGGCGGCCCACTCCGCCAGATCGGCCAGCCCGCCGCGGCGTACCTCCTCGTAGGTCTTGGTCAGCTCGCGGCAGACGGCCGCGGGGCGGTCGCCGCCGAACGCCTCGGCCAGCGCCGCGAGGGATGCCTCGGTGCGGTGCGGCGACTCGAAGAAGACCATCGTGCGCTGCTCGCTCGCCAGGTCGGCCAGGCGGCGCGACCGCTCCCCCGCCTTGCGCGGCAGGAAGCCCTCGAAGCAGAACCGGTCGACCGGCAGCCCGGAGACGGCGAGCGCGGTCAGCACCGCCGACGGGCCCGGCACCGCGGTGATCGGCAGGTCCTCCTCGACGGCCGCAGCGACGAGCCGGTAGCCCGGGTCCGAGACGCTCGGCATGCCGGCGTCGGTCACCAGCACCACCCGCTCGCCCGCCTGCAGCGCCTCGACCAGCTGCGGGGTCCGCGCCTGCTCGTTGCCCTCGAAGTAGGAGACGATCCGCGCCGTCAGCTCGACGCCGAGGTCGCTCGCGAGCCGGCGCAGCCGACGGGTGTCCTCGGCCGCGATGACGTCCGCGCCGGCGAGCTCCTCGGCCAGCCTCGGCGACGCGTCGTCCGGCCGGCCGATGGGGGTACCTGCCAATACCAGCATGCGGCCAGTATCCCGACCCGTAGTCTGGGCGACCGTGACCGCCGTCGACGACAAGCTGGAGAGCCTGTCGACCACCTCGGACGGCGAGCGGCTCCCGACGGCCCGTGAGCGCGCGATCAACCCGATCACCACGATGCCGTGGCGCCAGAAGGCGATCGGCTGGCTGGCGCCGATCGGGCTCACGCTGCTGGCGTTCGGGCTTCGGGTGTGGCACCTGGGGACGCCGCGGATCTTCGCCTTCGACGAGACCTACTACGCCAAGGACGCGTGGTCGCTGCTCAACAACGGCTACCTGCTCAGCTACAAGGCCGACGCCGACGGCAACCCCAAGACCGACATCAACGCCGACATCCTCGCGGGCCACGTGCACGGCGTGTGGACCAAGATCCCCGAGCTCGGCGTGCACCCCGACGTCGGCAAGTGGATGATCGCGGTCGGCGAGCACTTCTGGGGGATGAACCCGTTCGGCTGGCGGATCGCCTCGGCGGTCGTCGGCTCGCTGATGGTGCTGGTGATGGCCCGGATGGTGCGCCGGATGACCGGCTCGACCGTGATCGGCTGCGCCGCCGGGGCGCTGCTCATGCTCGACGGGCTGCAGTTCGTGCTCTCGCGGCTGGCGCTGCTGGACATCTTCCTGGGGTTCTGGCTGCTCTGCTCGATCGCCTGCCTCGTCGCCGACCGCGACTGGCACCGATCGCGCCTCGCCCGCGACCGCCGTGTCTGGTTCCGGCCCTGGCTGGTCGGCGCGGGCATCTGCTTCGGGCTGGCCTGCGGCTCGAAGTGGGACGCCGTCTACCCGCTGGCCGCGTTCGGGATCCTGTGCGTCGTCTGGAGCATCGGGGCCCGCCGCTCGATGCGCATGTCGCGATGGCTCCTCAAGGGCGTCCTCGTCGACGGGGTCCCCGCCTTCTGCTACCTCGTGCTCGTCGCCCTCGTCGTGTACGTCGCGACCTGGGCCGGCTGGATCGCGCACGCCCGGTCCTACGAGGAGCACCTCAGCTCGACGCAGTACCGGCAGTACACCGGCCAGGGACACTGCACCGGCACGGGCTCGAACCGCACCTACACCGCGACCGACCTCGACCCGAACCGGAAGTGGCCGACGGCCATCACCCCCAAGGAGCACCGACCCGGCGGCCTCGTCGGGTTCGTCCGGTCGCTGCGCTCGCTCTGGTACTACCACCAGGACGTCTACACGTTCCACACGCACTTCCTGAACTGCTCGACGCACTTCTACCAGTCGAACCCGTCCGGCTGGCTGCTGCTGAACAGACCCGTCGGCGTCGCGGTCACCAACGACATCAAGCCCGGCACCGACGGCTGCGAGGCGCCGGCCGACAGCTCCTGCATCCGCCAGGTCCTGCTGCTCGGCAACCCGGTGGTCTGGTGGGGCGGCTGCCTCGCCCTGCTGTTCGCCCTGGTGATGTGGGTCGGCACGCGCGACTGGAGGTACGGCGTCGCGATCGTCGGCACGTTGAGCACCTGGCTGCCCTGGTTCCACTTCGACAGCAGACCCATCTTCATCTTCTACGCGATCGCCACGCTGCCCTTCGTGGTGCTCGCGCTCGCCCTCGCGATGGGACACCTCATCGGGCCCTCGCAGCAGCCGTCGCGTCGTCGTACGACGGGGGTGGTGGTGAGCGGCGCGTACGTCGTCCTGGCGTTGGTGGCGTTCGCCTGGTTCTGGCCGATCTACACCAACCAGCTGATCACCCACTCGGAGTGGCTGGACCGGATCTGGTTCTCGCGCTGGGTCTGAACCAGAAGAGCCGATCGGTCCTGCGACAAAGGACTAATGTCCCAGTAACACCTGCCGATCGGACCCGTTGAGATCAGCGACAGGCCATCAGGGCCGTCGCTACCGCGGGAGGAACCATGCAGCAGATCCGGGCCACGCTGACCCCCTTCACCCTGCGCAGCCGCTCCATCCGCGTGGGCCACACCGGCTCCGGTCTCACCGGCGGCCTCGACCACGGCGAGCACGTGCTCGTGCACGACCCGGTCGCCGACGTGCACCACACCGCCGTCGTCGCCGAGATCGACTTCGAGCTCGACGACACCTCCTACCGGCTCGACCTCGGCACCCGGATCACCGCCGCCGAGGCCGACGAGTGG
This sequence comes from Nocardioidaceae bacterium, assembly GCA_009780515.1. GTDB lineage: Bacteria > Actinomycetota > Actinomycetes > Propionibacteriales > Nocardioidaceae > Nocardioides. The sequence continues at coordinate 20,119 of WQZX01000027.1, forward strand.
ATGCGCCCGACCACGGACCGTCCGGCCGACCGGGTCACCACGCCCGACATCGTCGACCTGCTCGGCCAGCTGCGCCGCAGCGAGAAGGGCCTGCGGGCGGCCTTCGCCGAGCTCGCCGAGGGCTGATCCGGGGGTCGTCGCGGGGCCGCTACCGGCGTACGGACGGGGTGCGTAGTCCGTTCGGGTGATGCGCCCGGGATCGTCCGGTCAGTTGTCCGTCAAACCGTTGGATCCCGAGTCCGGGACCCCGAGAATCTTTGTCGTGGCCAACCAAACTCCCCTCCGGGTCTACCTGGTCGACGACCACGAGATCGTCCGCCGCGGCATCATCAGCCTGCTCGCCGAGACCGACGACCTCGTCGTCGTCGGCCAGTCCGGCACCCACGCCGCGGCGCTGACCGAGATCCTCGACCTCCGCCCGGACGTCGTCGTGCTCGACGCCCAGCTGTCCGACGGAAGCGGCGTCGACCTGTGCCGCGAGATGCGCGCCGTCGACCCGAGCATCAAGGGCCTCGTCCTCACCGCGCACGACGACCCCGACGCGATCTCCTCGGCGATCCTCGCCGGCGCGTCCGGCTACGTCCTCAAGCGCATCGAGGGCAACTCGCTGGTCAGCGGCATCCGGCTGGTCGCCGGCGGGCACTCGCTGATCGACCCCACCGTCGCCGCCCGCGTGCTGGAGCAGATGGAGCTGCAGAAGCGCTCCCTCGACGTGATCTGCGAGCTCACCCCGCAGCAGCGGCGGATCTTCTTCCTCATCGCCGAGGGCCTGACGAACCGTCAGATCGCCGAGAAGATGTTCCTGGCCGAGAAGACGGTCAAGAACCACGTCACCGGCCTGCTGGCACGGCTCGGTCTCGAGCACCGCACCCAGGCCGCGCTCCTCGCCGTACGGCTGAAGGAGACGCAGGCCCCGGCGCAGGCCGCCCCCGCCGCCCGTACGGCGTCGCAGCCGGCCGCCCGGCGTCCGATGGCGGTCTGATCCTGGATCCACCGGATCAGGGCTCGCCCCGCCGGTCGTCCCGCGCCCCGGTCCCGGGGTGCGGGTGCTCGAACGCGCCCTCGGAGCGCTCCGGGATGTGGTCGTGGACGTCCTTGACCCGCCGGCGGTCGAGGATGGCCGCCAGCAGCAGGAGCACGCCGATGAAGACCAGTGCGAAGACCGCGAACACGATGATCCAGGCTGTGCTGCTCATACCCATGCCGATGCGGTACCCAGGCGGCAGTCCGTGATGCAGTCGCCGGACGCCCGCACGAAAGGGTGAGCCCCGGAGAGTGGGAAGTCCTCTCCGGGGCTCGAGCCGCGTCAGACCCCTCGGGCGCGGCGGCTTGGAGGCCGGTGGCCGGACGACGTACGAGCCGTCCGGCCACCGGGCGTTCAGAGGGTGAACCTGGCGACCAGGTCCTTGAGCTCGCCGGCCATGCCGGTCAGCCGGGTCGCGGACCGGAGGGTGTCGTCGGCGCCGAGCTTGGTCTCGGCCGCGGCAGTCGCCACCTGGGTCACGTCCTCGGAGATCCCGTTGGCACCGGTGGCGGCGTCGGTGACGGAGCGCGCGATCTCGTTGGTCGTCGCGGTCTGCTCCTCGACGGCCGAGGCGATCGTCGACTGGATGTCGTTGATCCGCGCGATGACGTCGGCGATCCGGCCGATGGCCGAGACGGCGCCGTGGGTGTCGGCCTGGATCGCCTCGATCTTCTGGCCGATCTCCTCGGTCGCCTTGGCGGTCTCCTTGGCCAGCTCCTTGACCTCGTTCGCGACGACCGCGAAGCCCTTGCCGGCGTCGCCGGCGCGGGCCGCCTCGATCGTGGCGTTGAGCGCCAGCAGGTTGGTCTGCTGGGCGATCGCGGTGATCACCTTGATGACCTGGCCGATCTCGGCGCTGGACTCGCCCAGCGACGCGACCGTGCTCTCCGCCTCGGCGGCGACGGCCACGGCGTCGGTCGCGACGGTGGAGGCCTCGCTGGCGTTCTTGGCGATCTCGCGGATCGACGCCGTCATCTCCTCGGCCGCCGTGGCGACCGTCTGGATCGAGGCCGACACCTCGACCGCGGCCGCGGACGCGGAGTCCGCGCGGTCGGAGGTCGTGGCGGCCTCACGGCCCATGCCGTCGGCGACGCCGGCGAGCTGGGTGGCGGCGCCGGCGAGCGACTCGGCGGTGTCGCCGATGTCACCCATCGACTCGCGCAGCGTCGTCAGCAGCGAGCGGAGACCCGCCGCGACCCGTCCGACAGCGTCGTCGCCGTGGATGTCGAGGGTTCGGGTCAGGTCGCCGGCCGCGGCCGCGGAGACGACCGCGAGGATCTGCTCGACCTTGCCGGCCAGCTCTGCCGCCGCCTCGCGCTCGGCGGTGTCGCGGGCCTCCTTCTCGCGCTCGAGCCGGAGGCGCTCGGTGACGACCTCCCAGGTCGCCATCGCGCCGATGTAGGCGCCGTCCGCGTCGCGGATCGGGCTCACCAGGAGGTCCAGCGTCTCGGGGCCGACCGAGATGTCGGCACGGCGCGGCAGCTGGGTCTCGTCGGCCAGGATCCCGCGCTGGTACGCCGGCGTCCGGTGGAAGATGTCGAGGCTCGAGCCGACGACGTCGTCGGCCCGGACCGGCAGGAACTCCTCCAGGCCGCGCAGTGTCTCGAGCGACGCGGGGTTCATGTAGGTGATGACGAAGTCGCGGTCGGCGAACATCATGTTCGTCGGGCTGTTCTCCATCATCGAGGTGATCCGGCCGGTCTCCCGGGCGAGGTGCAGCTGCTCGGTCAGGTCCTCCACGGTGGCGATCGCGCCGGTGAGGGTCCCGTCGGCGTCGTACAGGGGCTCGACGGAGAACTCGACGGTGACCTCGCCGACCGAGCGGCGGGCCAGCAGCGGGAGCGCGGCGCGGTGGTCGCCGGGAGACTTCTCCTCGAGGACGCCGGCGAAGGCGAGGTCGAGCGGCATCCCGACCATGTCCGCGGAGCGGAACGGCAGGTGCTCGCGCAGCCGGTCGATGCCCTCGCGGGTCGCCGGGTTGACGTAGGTGATGACCAGGTCGGCGTCGACCAGGACGAGCTGGGTCCTCACGGCGTCCAGCACGGCGCCGAGCGCGGCCAGGTCGGTCGCGGAGCCCGCGGGCTCGAGTGTCTCCGTCACGGTTTTCCTCCGGCGGTGTCGGGTGCGGACGAGACGTCGACCGCACGGTCGGCGTCGAGGACGAGCAGGATCGACCCGGCCAGCGGCCGGACCCCTGAGACGACGTCCTGGACGCGGGCGGGCATGTTGGACGGCACCGGCTCCGGCGCGACGCCGCCGATCTCGGCGAGGTCGATCACGTCGCCGATGTCGTCGACGAGGAGGCTGACCACCTCGCCGCGGCTGCGCACGATGACGTTCATCGGCGCGGTCGCCGGGTCGCGCGGCGGGAAGCCGAGCCGCACCCGGAGGTCGACCGCGGTCACGATCTGGCCGCGGAGGTTGATCAGACCGGTCACGGCATCGGCCGCGCGCGGCACGGGCGTCATCGGCTGGGTCCGCAGGACCTCCTGCACCTCCGCGACGGCGACCCCGAAGAAGAGGCCGGAGACCCAGAACGTGCAGTACTGCTCCTCGACCAGCGTGGCGTCGGTGGTCATGCCGCTCCTCCTGCTCGTACGACGACGGCGGCAAGGTCGACCAGGTCGGTGACCCGCTCCTGCACGATCGCGCTGCCCAGCACTCCTGCCCGGCGGCCCACGTCGCTGCGCACCACCGAGGTGTCGACGACGTCGAGCACGCGGTCGATGACGATGCCGACGGCACGTCCCTCCGAGCCCTCGTGGACGACGACGCTGAGCTGCTCCTGCAGGTGGCTGGTGTCGGGCAGACCGATCGCCGGCGCGAGCCGCACGAGCGGCAGGATGCCGTCGCGGTACTGCACGACCTCGGCGGTCCCCGCACGCTCGAGGCGGTCGGGGGTGAACTCCTCCAGGCGCGCGACCGCACCCAGCGGCAGGGCGGCACGGCGGCCGTCGGCGACCTCGAGCACCAGCAGCGACGTACGGTCGCCGTCCGAGCCGCGGGCCTCGGCCTGCTCCTCGACGGTGGAGCCGATCCCGGCCGCCACGGCCATGCCGGCGACGTCGAGGATCAGCGCGACCCGGCCGTCGCCCATGATCGTCGCGCCGGCGTACATGCCGAGCGACTTGAGCTGGCGGCCGATCGGCTTGACGACGATCTCCTGGGTGTCGTGGACCTCGCTGACGCACAGTCCGAAGCGGACGTCGTCGGACTGGAGCACGACCACGGTCAGCGCCTCGTTGTCCGGGCTCGCGCCGCCGAGCGCCTCGGCGAGCTGGACCAGGGGCAGCAGACGACCGCGCAGTCGCAGGACCGGCGCACCGGCGAGGTGCTCGACGTCGCGCTCGAGGTCCTCGCCCTCGATGCGCACGAGCTCGACCAGGTTGGCCTGCGGGATGGCGTAGCGCTCGCCGCCCTCCCCGACGACCAGCGCCGGGATGATGGCGAGGGTCAGCGGGATGCGGACACGGACGGTGGTGCCGCGGCCGGCCTCGCTCTGCAGGTCGACGCTGCCGCCGATCCGCTCGATGTTGGTGCGTACGACGTCCATGCCGACACCGCGGCCGGAGATGTTGGAGACCTCGGTGGCGGTGGAGAAGCCGGGGCGGAAGACCAGCCCGAGGATCTCGCGCCCGTCCATCCGGGCGAGCTGCTCGCGCGTCACGACGCCACGCTGGATCGCGACGCTCGCGATCCTCTCGGGGTCGATGCCGGAGCCGTCGTCGGAGATCTCGACGACCACCTGGCCGGACTCGTGGAAGGCGCGCAGGACCAGGGTTCCCTTCGCGGGCTTCCCCGCCGCGAGCCGTACGGCGGGCGTCTCGATGCCGTGGTCCATGGAGTTGCGCACGAGGTGGGTGAGCGGGCCCTTGAGGGCCTCCAGCAGGCTGCGGTCGAGCTCGGTGTCGTGGCCCTCCATCACCAGCTCGACCTCGCGGCCCAGCTGGTGGGCGAGGTCGCGCACGACGCGCGGCATCTTCGACCAGACCTGGCCGATCGGCTGCATGCGGGTCTTCATCACCGACTCCTGCAGCTCGCTGGCGACCAGGTCGAGGCGCTGGCTGGCGCGGGCCAGCTCGACGTCCTCGGCCAGGGCGGTGCGCTGGAGCAGCTGGTTGCGGGTCAGGACCAGCTCGCCGACGAGGTCGACGAGCGTGTCGAGGAGGTCGACGTCGACGCGCACGCTGGCGTCGACGACCGACGGCTGGGCCTCGGTGGCTGTCTGCGCATCTGCGACCGGCGGCGCCGGGGCGATCCCGTCAGGGGACACGGAGACGGGCGCGTCGACCTCGGCGAGGTCGTCGGCACCGCCGGTCGCAGGTGCGGGTGGCGGCTCGACCGGGGCGGCCGTCGTACCGGGGTCTCCGGTGAGCAGCCTCTCGATCACCTCCACCACGGGCGCGACCTCGACCGATGGGTCGGCGTCGGTGCCCGTCCGCTCGATGACCTCGAGCAGCGCGCGGGTCGTGTCGACCATCAGCAGCAGCGACTCGGCGATCGCCGGGGTCATCTGCTCCTCGCCGTCGCGCAGGCGCGAGAGCAGGGTCTCGCCGACGTGCGCCAGCTGCTCGAGGCGGCCGAAGGCGAGGAAGCCGCTCGTGCCCTTGATCGTGTGGATCGTCCGGAAGATGCTCGACAGCAGCTCCCGCGACCCGGGCTGCTGCTCGAGACCGACCAGGTCGCGGTCGAGCTGGTCGAGGTTCTCGTGGGACTCCACGAGGAACTCTGCGATGATCTCGGCGTCTTCGTCGTTCTGGGTCATCTGGCCCCTCCCTTCGCAGCGACCCATCGGCCGGTCGGGAGGGGGTCTGAGCGCGAATCCACCGGTTCCTCGCGTGGGCTGCGCGGCACCAGACGGGTGTGACGGCCAGGCGGGCGCGCGACAGCGGTCTGGTTGCACCACCGAGCGTCCCCAAACGCCGCCAGCGCGCCCGTGTGCTGCTGCGCAGCAGCGAGGAGCCGGTGGGCTCAGGCTGCGGCCGAAGCCCCAGGAACCACGGCCCTCAGGTGTTCTTGCGCGCCTTCAGGGCCTCGGTCAGCGAGGCGACGGCATCGGCGGACGGCGAGGCCGCCTCTGCGTTGGCGTCGGCCGTCTCGGCGAGCAGCTCGGCGCGATGGACGGCGACCGAGCGCGGAGCGTCGATGCCGACGCGCACGACGTCGCCGCGGACCTCGAGGACGGTGATCGTCACGTCGTCACCGATGACGACGCTCTCGCCGACGCGACGGGAAAGAACCAGCACGGGGCCGAGGCTATCCGACGAGCGGAGCGGCGATCGGGAGGTCCGGGTCGTCGAGGATCACCTGGCAGGCGCGCTGGGTCACGAGGTTGAGCACGATCGGTGCGCGGAGGTTGATCGTCGTGTCGGCCAGCGAGGAGCCGGCGCGCACGACCGCGAGGACGAGCACCTCGTCCACGTCGTCGATCTGCAGGTCGCCGACGACGTCGTCGCCGACGACCGGGGCGTAGCCCGGGTGGAACGGCGCCGGCGGCACCACCACGAACTCCAGGCCGGAGCCGCCGAGCGAGCGGAAGCCGAAGAGCAGCCCCTCGTCGTCGAGTCGCACCAGCGCGAACCGGTCGTCCTCGGGGAAGCCCGGAAGCGGGTGCACCAGGTCGATCACCGGAACCTCGACCAGGTCGGCGGGGGTCTCGGTCTCCATGGTCATCATCATCACGCAGGCCCTGTGCCTTTCAGTGCAGGAAGTCCAGCAGGCTGGGCTGGATCGTCTTCGAGGTCGCCGCGAGCGACGCCTGGTAGGCGACCTGCTGCATCTGCAGGTTGATGGTCGCCTGTGCCAGGTCGACGTCCTCCAGCGAGGACAGGTCGCCGGTCATCTGCAGCTGGGCGTCCGACGCGGTCGAGCCGGCCTTGTCCACCTGCTGGTAGACCACGCCGGCGGCGGTCCGCGCGGAGGTCACGGTGTTGATCCGGGTCTGCATCTGCGCGATGCCGGCCGAGATCCCGGCCTGGTCTCCGGAGCGCAACGCGGTCGAGAGGTTGCTGAGCTCGGTGAAGACCGAGCTGGAGCCGTCGCCGAACACGTCGCGGCCGTCGACGTCGACCTTGACGCTGACGCCGTCCGCGATCCGCCGGGTGACGTCACCCGGGGTGCCGACGTAGCTGCCGCTGGCGTCGTACGCCGTGCTGCCGCCGGTCACGCCGCCGAAGATCGGACGCCCGAGGTACGTCGTGTTCGAGGCGGCGAGCAGGTCGGAGCGGATGCCGTCGATCTCGTCCGCGAGCGCGTCGAGCGACGAGGCGCCCATGGCGCCGGTGTTCGCGCCCTGGAGCGCGAGCGTGTAGGCCCGCTGCACGTCGGTGGTGACCCCGCCGAGGGTGGTGTCGGCCTGGCTGAGCCATCCCAGCCCGTCGGTGGCGTTGCGACCGTACTGCTGGCTCGCCGCCAGCGAGTCGCGCAGCCGCATCGCCGCGGTGGTGTCGGTCGGGTTGTCCGAGGGACGGTTCAGGATCTTGCCGGTCGACATCTGCTCCTGCGTGCCGGCCATCTTGCCCAGGTTCGACTGGATGGCCCCGATGGAGTTGTTGACCATCATCCGTTGGGTGACGCGTCCGATCATTGGTCAGCCTCCGATCAGGCCGGTGTGGTTGATCAGGGTGTCGAGCATGTCGTCCATCGTGGTCAGCACGCGCGATGCGGCCTGGTAGGCCCGCTGCGCGGCGACCATGTTGACGGTCTCCTCGTCCATGTTGACGCCCGCCTGCTGCTCCCACGAGTCGTCGAGCGAGCCGGTGAGCGTGGTCTGGTTGCTGGTCTGCTGGTTGATCGCCGCGACCTGGGTGCCAAAGCCGTTCACCAGGCGCTGGTAGGCGTCCGACACACCCTGCGTGGAGGTGCTGATGGTGTCGGCGTTGCCGCCGTCCTGGTTGGCGCTGCCGGCGATCGACGACGCGGCGACCTGGGAGCTGTCGGTGATCGCGACCGACAGCGTGGCGCCGGGGTTCGAGGGGTCGTAGCTGAAGAACGCCGTGCCCGGGTCGCCGTTGGCGTCGTACCCGGACTCGTGCTGTGCGTTGACGGTGTCGGCGAGCTGCTGGGCGACCTGGTCGAGCCCGGCCTTGTAGCTCGGCAGCGCGTTGGTGAGGACGTCCGCGACGCCGCCGGCCTCGCCGCCGAGCGCGGAGGTCAGCGGGGTCGATCCGGAGGCGGTGTCGATCCGGAACGTGATCGGGTTGCCGTCCGCGTCGCCCGACGCGGTGACCCCGGTGGCGATCGCGAGGGTTCCGGCGTCCTGCCCCGACACGAGGGAGGCACCGCCGACCGAGACGTCGAACATCCCGTTGGACTCCACCGAGACGGTGCCGCCGGCCAGGTTGGCGAGCTTCAGCGCGAGCTGGTCGCGCTGGTCCTCGAGGTTGTTGACGTCGAGACCCGACTGCTGGCCGTCGAGGATGTTGCGGTTGAGGGCGGCCAGCCCGGATGCGGCGGTGTTGATGTCGGCCACGTTGGACTGCAGGTGCAGGCGCTGGTCGGACTCCTCGCCGGTGATGTTGCGGACCTGGGAGTTGATCGCCTGCGCCAGACTCTGGCCCATGCCGATCACCTGCTGGCGGGAGGCATCGGTGCCGGGGTTGTTCGAGAGGTCCTGCCACGCGGCGTTGAACTTCTGCAGAGCGGCGGAGACACCGCTGTCGCCCGGCTCGCCGATGCCGCTCTCGACCCGCGACAGCACGGTCTGCTGGGTCGTGAGGAAGCTCAGGTTGCCGTGCTCGCTGCGTACCCGGGCGTCAAGGAGGGGGTCGACCATGCGGTCGACGGAGGTCACCGCGACACCGTCGCCGTGTCCGTCGTACGTCGACCAGAGGGCGACCTGCCCGGAGGTGACCGAGGCGCCCTGGACCGTACGGCGCACGTAGCCGTCGGTCGAGGCGTTGGCGATGTTGTTGCTGGCGTTGTCGAGCACGGCCTGGCTGTAGCGAAGGCCCGACAGCGCGATGCCCAGCGTGCTGAAGGTGCCGGTCACGGTCAGAGGCTCCTGTCGACCAGGTGCCGACGCGGCGCCTCGGCGACCGCGGTGCCGTCGTGGGTGTAGCTCTCGGACGCGCTGCCGCCGAACGCCAACAGCGTCTCCTGCGCCGAGCGGTAGCCGGCGGTGAGCAGGCCCCGGTTCTGCTCGGAGAGCTCGGCGATGTCGCGCGCGATCGCGACGAGGGTGTCGCGGTGGTCGAGCAGGATCACCCGCCACGGCTCGTCGGACGCCTCGGCCAGGGCCACCAGGGAGGGGTTCGGCAAGAGCCCGAGCGCCTCGGCCGCCTCGTCGGCGGCGATCGCCCGCATGACCTCGGTCTCGCGGATCTCGGAGAGGGTGGCCTCGATGTCTCGGGTGGCGTTGACCAGCCACTTCGTGTGCGCGCTGGCGAGCACGAGGCGCTCCACCTCGAGCTTGTAGGAGAGCTGCTCGAGCAGCTCGCGCTCACGCCACAGGATCTGGGACAGCTTGTCCACGTCTCGCCCTTTCCGATCGGTCTCGACGGGTTGATCGCCCGCGACGGAGCGGATCTGAGGGAAATCGGCGGCCTCGATCGGACGGGTCGGACGGCCCGCACCGGACGACCGTACGAACCACCCGGCCCGTTGGGACTAGGGCCGCCCGGGACACGCGTCCTGACTTCGTCGCCGAAGGGCCCGTCAGGGACGAAAACGATTCAGGCGGAGTGCTCAGGACTGCATGTTTGCTGCCGTGAGCCAGACCCCCGCAGCCTCCGCCCCCGTCGGCCAGGAGCACCTGATCACCAGCCACATGCCGCTGGTCGGTCACATCGTGCGCGAGACGATGGGCCGCGTCCCGAGCCACGTCAGCCGCGACGACCTGACCTCCGCGGGCCTCACCGCGCTCGTCCTCGCCGCCAAGGCGTACGACGATGCGCGCGGCGTGCCCTTCGACCGCTACGCGTCGACCCGCATCCGCGGCGCCATCCTCGACGAGCTGCGCAGCATCGACTGGGCCTCGCGCTCCGTCCGCCGCCGCGCGCGGGACCTCGGCGAGACGCGCAACCAGCTCGCCGCCGTCCTCGGTCGCACCCCCACGGTGACCGAGGTCGCGCGGGCCGCGGGCCTGTCCGAGGACGAGGTCGCGGCCAACGACGACGACGTCGCCCGCGCCCAGGTGCTGTCCCTCCAGGGCTCCACGACCACCCCGATCGACGAGCTGGTCCCCCACCGCGCCCCGTCACCGGAGGATCTCCTCGAGCAGCAGGAGCGGCTCTCCTACCTCCGCGAGGCGATCGAGGAGCTGCCCGAGCGGCTGCGCGTCGTGGTCCAGGACTACTTCTTCGCCGAGCGGCCGATGGCCGAGATCGCGGCGGAGCTCGGCGTGACCGACTCCCGCATCTCCCAGATGCGCGCCGAGGCCCTCGTGCTCCTCCGCGACGCCCTCAACCACGCCCTCGACCCGGCCATGCTCAAGCCGGCCGCGGGCAAGGCCGGCGGAGTGGCCCACCGCCGCCGCGAGGCCTACTTCGCCGCCGTCGCCGCCCGCCACGCCCAGGGCGCGCAGCGCCCGCTGCGCTCGGTCGGTCAGGCGGCCGGCTGACATGTCGTTCGGCCACGTCTACGTCTTCTACCCGCGGGGTCTCCGCACCGGCGGCCCGGAGGCGCTGCACCAGCTGGTCGACAGCCTGCGCCGCAACGGCCAGAAGGCCTCGCTGGTCCCGCACCCCGCCTCGGTGGGCAACGAGCGCGTCCCCGACTACGACAAGTACGACGCCCCCGAGTCCGCAGCCGTCGTCGACGCGCCCGGCAACGCGGTGGTCGTGCCCGAGGTCTACCTGCACGGACTCGGCGGCGGTCGCCACCTCGAGGTCTTCTGCTGGTGGCTGAGCATCGACAACTCGCCGTACTTCCGCGCCGACTGGCAGTCGCGCGACCCATGGCAGGTCACGATCGAAGCGCCCACGCAGAACGAGGCGCTCGACGTCGCGCGGATGCGGGGGATGCGCCACCTGACTCAGTCTCACTACGCGTGGAGCTACCTGTTCACCCGGATGGGCGTCACCGGCTCGACGCTGACCGACTGGACCGACACGTCGCGCTTCGACGGCGGGCTGCCGGCGGCCGAGCGCGGCCGGACCGTCGCCTACAACCCGACGAAGGCGGCCGTGATCACCGAGCTGGTGAAGGCCGAGATGCCCGACGTCGAGTTCGTGCCGCTGCGCGACATGACGCCCGACGAGATCGCCGGCACGCTCTCGCGCTCGGCGATCTACCTCGACCTCGGGCACCACCCCGGTCGCGACCGCCTCCCCCGCGAGGCCGCCCTGGCCGGCGCGACGGTCGTCGTCGCCCGGCGCGGGTCCGCGGCGTACCACGTCGACGTACCGCTGCCGCGCGAGCACCGGGTCGACGCGACCACCGAGCTGCCCGACCTCGCGGCCGCACGCATCCGGGCGATCCTCGACGACCCGCAGCACCACTCGGACCTGCAGAAGGACTACCGCGCCGGCATCGCCGACGAGCGCGCCGCCTTCGAAGAGCAGGTACGACGCGTCCTCGTCGCCCACGAGTACGGCGACTGAGCCGCCGCGGCGCTCAGGCGCTGACGGCGGCGTACCTCTTGTCGTACGCCGCCCGGTAGGCCCCGATCCAGCGCGGCGCCCAGGCCTGCGTGGTGAACGTGCGCGCGACCTCGCGGGCCCTGCGGCCCATCTCGCGGCGCATCTCCTCGTCCTGGGCGAGCGCGCGCAGCGCCTTCATCCAGTCGTCGTCGCGACCGCAGAGGAAGCCGGTCTCGCCGTGGACGACGAAGTCACGGTAGGGACCGGCGTCGCTCGCGACGATCGGGATGCCGAAGGCACCGGCCTCGAGCGCCTTCAGCGCCGACTTCGACCGGTTGAACGGGTCGTCGGCCAGCGGCGCCAGGGCGACGTGCCAGGTCGTCAGCGGCAGGTAGTACTCGTCGATCGCGCCCGCCCAGGGCAGGAACTCGGCATCGCGGTAGCCGATGAGCGGGCGGAAGTCGGCACCCATCATCACCAGGTGGGCTCGGGCCTTGGTCAAGCCGTAGCGCACGCCGTCGGCGCAGACCTTCCAGTCCAGCGTGTGGGTCGCGCTGCCGGCCCAGCCGACGCGGAGCTGCTGGCCGGGCTCACGCACCGGCGGCGGCACCTCGAGCAGGACCTCGTCGATCGTGTTGGGGAGCACGACGATCGGGACGTCGGTGTGCCGGGCGTAGGTCTCGGCGAGGTAGTCGGTCGACACGGTCACGAGGTCCGCCGTCTCGAGGGAGCGCCGGATCTGCGGGACCACCGTGGCGACGTACTCCTCGTGGGTGATCCTGTCCAACGCGAACATCGGGTTGTCCGGGCGCGGGGTGAGGTAGTCGTCGTCGTGCTCGAGCACGGCGATCCGCGGGTACGGCGCCAGCTGGCCGAGCTCCTCCACCGCCGCGCCGAGGTTCTGGACGGGCCCCTGGCCGACGATCACGTCGGCCTGCACCGCGTCGAGGACGCCGAGCTCGGCGCCGGAGGAGAAGCGGGCCAGCCCCTGCCAGCCGGCCTCGGTGAGAGGCGCGTTGACGCGGTAGTGGAAGCCGCCGTTGCCGAGGCCCGCGCGCGTCCAGACGAAGATCTTCACGACGCCCACATCGGCAGCGCGAGCGCCGACCTGACCTCGACCACGCGGCCGGAGGATTTTCCGCGGCAAACCGCTCAGCCGCTCGCCCCGACGGCCGAATGACACCGCGACGGAGCCCAAGGACGGACTCCGGAACACCCAGGCGAATGCATCCAGGAAGGAACCATCATGAGCCTCCGCATCAACACCAACATCGACGCGCTGACCGCGTACCGCAACCTCACCACCACGCAGACGTCGATGTCTCAGTCGGTGGAGCGGCTCTCCTCGGGCCTGCGCATCAACAAGGCCGCCGACGACGCCGCCGGCCTCGCGATCTCGCAGGGCCTCACCGCCCAGATCAACGGCATCGGTCAGGCCGTCCGCAACTCCCAGGACGGCATCAACGTCGTCCAGACCGCCGACGGCGCCCTCACCGAGGTCCAGTCGATCCTGCAGCGCGTCCGCACCCTGACCGTCCAGGGCGCGAACGACTCCAACGACGCCAACGCCCGCGGCGACATCACGACCGAGATCACGGCCCTCGGGTCCGAGCTCGACCGGATCAAGAGCACCACCAGCTTCAACGGCACCAACCTGCTCGACGGCACCGCGAACCTGAGCTTCCAGGTGGGCTCGGCCAGCGGCTCGTCGAACCAGATCAGCGTGGACCTGACCTCGGGCGGCACCAACAAGGTCGACCTGTCCAGCGGCACCCTGCTGAGCGGCGCCGCGGCGCTGTCCAGCGCCTCGACCGCCTCCGCGTTCAACGCCGCGCTGGGCGACCTGGACACCAGCATCCAGAACGTCTCGACGCTCCGCGCGAACCTGGGTGCCATCCAGAACCGGTTCCAGCACACCATCAACAACCTGTCGGTCACCCAGGAGAACCTCCAGGCGTCCAACAGCTCGATCGTCGACACGGACATGGCACAGGAGATGAGCAACTACTCCCGGACCCAGATCCTGTCGCAGGCGGGCACCTCGATGCTCAAGCAGGCCAACTCGGCTGCCCAGAGCGTCCTCTCGCTGCTCCAGTGATCTAGCAGCACCGCATGACGACCTAGTGCCGGTGGGGCCTCCGGCCCCACCGGCACTGTCCGTCTGGACCACCGACGACCAGCGAAGGAGCACCCAAGGCGATGACGACGACCCCCACCAGCTCGCTGTCCAGCGCCAACGGCTCGCAGTTCCAGTTCAGCGGCATCGTCAGCGGGCTCGACACCACCAGCATCATCAGCCAGCTGATGGCCGTCGAGTCCCAGCCGCAGACGAACCTCAAGAACGCCGTCGCGGCCCAGCAGAACCAGGTCAGCACGCTGCAGTCGATCAACGCGGCACTGGTCGCCCTCAGCAGCCAGGCCGACACCTTCAACTCCGGCAGCACCTGGACCCAGCTCACCGCGACGTCCTCGAGCTCGGCGGTGACGGTGGCCGCGACCAGCGCCGCCCCGCAGGGCTCGCTGAGCATGACCGTCGGCACGCTGGCCTCGGCCGCACAGCTCGGCTTCACCACACCGCACGCCTTGACCGACGTCGTCGCCACCCCGGGCTCGTCCCTCGACGTCACGCTGACCGACGGCACCACCGCCTCGGTCGCCACCGGCGACGGCACTCTGTCCTCGGTCATCTCGGCCCTCAACGGGCTCAAGGACCCCTCCGGCAAGCCGCAGCTCGTCGCCAGCGCCGTCAACGTCGGCGGCGGCCAGGTGCAGCTCCTGGTGTCGGCCGCCTCCACCGGCGCCGGCTCGCTGTCGATCTCCGACGCGGGCGGCGCCTCCTTCTTCTCCGCGGTGACCGCGTCGGCGGGCTCGAACGCTTCGCTGACCCTGGGCGCCGGCATCACCGCGACGTCGACGACGAACACCTTCACCGACCTGCTGCCGGGCGTCACCGTCACCCTCGGCGGCGGTACGCCGACGGGCCAGCCCATCGCCCTCAACATCACCGACGACGGCAGCTCGCGGGCCAACGGCGTCAACCAGTTCGTGAGCTCGATCAACTCGCTCTTCACCACCATCCAGAGCACGACCGCCTACGGCGTGGTGGGCTCCGACGGCACTGTCAGCGGCGGCGGCGCGCTCCCCGGCGACCTCGACCTTTCGAGCGTGGTCGGCAACCTCGTCAACACGATCTTCCCCCCGGGCAACACGACGATGGCCACGCTCGGCCTCGACGTCGACAAGACCGGGGCGCTGACCTTCGACCAGTCGAAGTTCGAGGCGGCCTACCAGGCCGACCCGGCCGGCACCCAGCAGTCGATCATGGACTGGGTGAAGCGGGTCCAGACCGTGTCCGACAACGCCAGCCTGCCCAGCTCCGGCACGCTGAGCCAGTCGATCCAGGGCATGAACGACCAGATCGCGCAGGAGAACAGCTCCATCGCCGACTGGGACACCAGGCTGCAGCTCAAGCAGCAGCAGCTCGAGACGATGTACACCAACCTGGAGACCCAGCTGAGCACGCTGCAGTCGCAGCAGTCCTGGCTCTCCTCACAGCTCGGCTCGCTGGACAGCGGCTGGGCACAGAACAGCGGAAGCTGATCCGGGAGATCCCATGAACACCGCACAGTTCGCCGCACGGTCGGCGTACCAGGGCAACTCCGTCGCCACCGCGACGCCGGGCCAGCTGCTGGTCATGCTCTTCGAGCGACTCGTGCTCGACTGCGAGCGCGGCCTGCGCGCCCTCATCGCCGAGGACCACCAGGCCGCCCACACGCACCTGGTCCACGCGCAGGCGATCGTCACCGAGCTGCAGTCCTCGCTCGAGGTCGACGGCATGCCCGCCGGCCGCGAGCTGCTCTCGCTCTACGGCTACCTCCAGCGCCGCCTCGTCCACGCGAACGTCGCGCACGACCCGTCGGCCGGCAAGGAGGCGCTGCTGCTCTCACGGCAGCTCTGCGACACCTGGCGTACGGCGGCCCGCCTCGCCGCGAGCACCGAGGGAGCCGACCGATGAGCGACCACGACCCCGCCGTCGAGGGCTGGGAGCACGCGCTCGCCGAGCTCGAGGGGCACGTCTCCGAGGCCGAGCGCATGATCCGCAGCCAGCTCGTCACCGCGCCCCTCGACTGGCGACCGCCTGCCGACCTCGGCGTCATCCCGGACGAGTTCGTCTTCCGCGCCCGCCACCTGCTGCGACGCCAGCAGGCCCTGCTCGACGCGATCCCCGCGGTCCTGGCGAGCAACGCCGCGCAGCGGCGGCTCGCAGCCCGCGTCGGCGACGCCACGGCACGCCCGAGCGCATCGATCTACATCGACGTCGCGACCTGACGGGTCGCCCGCACGATCGCCGCGGCCATCCGGTCCAGCGGCAGCACCTCGGCCGCCAGCCCCGCGTTGGCGACCGCACCCGGCATGCCCCACACGACCGAGGTCCCGGCGTTCTGCACCAGCGTGCGGCCGCCGGCCTCGTCGACGACGCGGGCGCCGATCAGCCCGTCCTGGCCCATCCCGGTCAGCACGACGGCCAGCGTGCCGCCGGCGTACTGGTCGACGGCGGAGCGGAAGAGGACGTCGACGGCGGGACGGCAGAAGTTCTCCTGCGCGCCCTGGTCCAGAGCCGCCCGTACGACGCCCGCCGACGACCCGAGCCGGAGGTGGAAGTCGCCGGGGGCGAGCAGGACGGTGCCGGGCTCGACGAGGTCGCCGTCGGCGGCCTCGCGGACCGTGAGCGGCGAGGCCTTGTCCAGCCGCTGCGCGAGGAGGGCGGTGAAGACCGGCGGCATGTGCTGGACGACGAGCACCGGCACGCCGAGGTCGGCCGGCAGCTCGGGGAGCAGCCGCGCGAGCGCGTCGGGCCCGCCGGTCGAGCAGCCGATCACCAGCGCCCGCACGGGCTGGACGGGTCTCGACACGCTCGACCGACCTGTGGTGGTCGAGCCACCGAGGGTGGTCGGGCCTCCCGGGGTGGTCGAGCCGGTCGAGATCCCCACGACCCGGCGCATGCCGGCGAGGGCACGGATGCGGGGCACCAGCTGCTCGCGGATCGCCGCGATGCCGTCGGCGATGCGGCCGGTGTTGGACGGCTTGGTGACGTAGTCCGAGGCCCCGCGCGACAACGCGTCGAGGGTCGCGGTCGCGCCGCGCTCGGTCAGGGTGGAGAACATGATCACGGGCAGCCGCGGGTGCTGCTGACGGATGCGGGTCAGCGCACCGAGCCCGTCCAGGCGCGGCATCTCGATGTCGAGCGTGACGACGTCGGGCAGCAGCCGGTCGACGACCTCGATCGCGGCCAGGCCGTCCTCGGCGACGCCGACGACCTCGATGTCGTCGGCGTCCCGCAGAGCGGTGGTCACCAGGCGTCGTACCAGGGCTGAGTCGTCGACGACGACCACTCGGATCGGTTCCACGACCGCCTCATCGGCAGAGTGCTCACATCCCTGAGTCGCGGGCCGATTGCCGGTACGTGAGCCCGAACGACACCTTCGCGCAGGTCTCCGCCCTCATCAGGCGAGAGACCTCGATGGTGTACGACGAGGGCAAGGAGTACCTCGTCAGCGCGCGACTCACCCCGCTGGCGAACGCCCTCGGCCTGACCGTGCCCGACTACGTCCGGCGCCTGCCGATCGACCCGGTGGAGAAGCGCAAGGTGGTCGACGCGCTGACCATCAACGAGACGAGCTGGTTCCGCGACCACTCGCCGTACCAGGCGTTCACCGACCACCTGCTCCCCTCGATCCTCGAGGCGCGCGCGACGATGCCGGGTCCGCGGCTCCTCCGGGTCTGGAGCGCCGCGTGCTCCAGCGGCCAGGAGGCCTACTCCATCGCGATGCTGTGCGAGGAGAGCCTCCCGGACGGCTGGGACTACGAGATCGTCGCGACCGACATCTCCGGGGAGATGGTCGAGCGCGTGCGCGCCGGCCGCTACAGCCAGGTCGAGGTCAACCGCGGGCTGCCGGCGACCCGGCTGGTCGGCTACTTCCAGCGCGACGGACGCGACTGGCAGATCGCCGACCGGCTCCGCGAGCGCGTCCGCGCGCAGCAGGCCAACCTGGCGGAGCCGTACGTCGGTCTCGGGCGCTTCGACCTCGTGCTGCTGCGCAACGTGCTCATCTACTTCGAGCCCCGCACCAAGCAGGACATCCTGCGCCGGATGCTGCCGATGGTGGCGCCGCACGGCTACCTGCTCCTCGGCTCCGCCGAGACCACCCTCGACCTGCCGCCCGACCTCGCCGCCTCGTGGCGGCGCGACCAGGTCGGCAGGGTCCAGACACATCGCCCGGTCGACCTCGGCACGGCCTCCACCCCCACCACGACCCACCGTCTCACCGCGACAGGAGCATGAGATGCGCGCGATGATCATCGACGACTCCCGGGCGATGCGGAGCATCCTGCGCCGCATCGTCACCGGGCTCGACTTCGAGGCCGTCGAGGCCGGCCACGGCCAGGAGGCCCTGGACCACCTCGCCTCCGGACCCGTGCCGGACGTCTGCCTGGTCGACTGGAACATGCCGGTGATGGACGGCTACACGTTCATCACCAAGGTCCGCGAGAACCCCGACTGGCGCGGCATCGCGCTGATGATGGTGACCACCGAGAGCGAGCAGCGCCAGATCGTGCGCGCGCTCGCCGCCGGTGCGCACGAGTACGTCATCAAGCCGTTCACCCCCGACGCGATCGCCGAGAAGCTGGAGATCCTCGGGCTCGTCGGCGCGGCCGGGGGTGCCGCATGAGCACCGTCAGCCAGGAGAGGTACGACGCCCCGACCCTCGACGACGTCGCGTTCGTCGTCGACGAGGTCTGGCGCTCGCTGCTCGGCGACGAGGAGGGTCTCGACAGGCTCGACCACCCCGGCCACGCGCTCGACCACCGGGTCGGGACCTGGACCGGGGCCGTGTCGGTGACCGGCGAGTGGCGGGCCACCGTGACCGTGGAGCTCGGCGCCGACGCGGCCGGACCGCTCGCGGCCCGGATGCTGGCGCTGCCCGACGACGAGCCGCCGACGGACGCCGACATCGCCGACGCGGTCGGCGAGCTGGTCAACATGGTCGGCGGCAACGTCAAGAGCCTGATGCCCGGGCCGAGCGCGCTCTCGCTGCCGCTCGTGGCGGCCGGGCGGGCGGCGCACCCCTCCGAGCTCGTCGAGGTGACGCGCCTCGACGCGGCCTGGCACGACCGGGCCGTCCGCTTCACCGTCGCGATCCCGCGCCACTGAACCACCAGCCGACCGACGTACTGATTGGAAACACCGATGAAGATCCTGATCGCCGACGACTCCCGGGTGATGCGCCAGATCGTGATCCGCACCCTGCGCCAGGCCGGTCACGGCGGCCACGACATCGTCGAGGCCGAGAACGGGCGCGACGCCCTGGCCAAGGTCGCGACCGAGTCCCCCGACCTGGTGCTGTCGGACTGGAACATGCCGGAGATGAACGGCATCGACTGCCTCTCCGCGCTGCGTGCGTCCGGCTCGCAGGTGCCGTTCGGGTTCGTCACCTCGGAGGGCTCCGAGGACATGCGTGCCCGCGCGACCGCCGCCGGTGCGGCGTTCCTGATCGCCAAGCCGTTCACGCCGGAGGCGTTCGACGACGCCCTGCGCTCGGTGCTGTGATGGCGGTCCACCTGCCGCTCCCCAAGCAGCTGCGCGACCTCCTCGGCGACCTGCTCGACCGCGAGGTCACCCTCACGCCCGCGGGCCCCTACGCGCCCGGCCCGACGACACCCGCCTCCGTCGCGGTGTACGTCGACGACAGCCTGCGCGTCTCGGCCGCGATCGTGTGCGACCTCGCCCTCTCGTCGTACGCCGGCGCGGCGCTCGGCCTGGTGCCTCCCGGCGGCGCCGAGGCGGCGATCGAGGAGGGCGCGCTGAACGACACGTTTCGCGAGAACCTCTACGAGGTCCTCAACATCGCGGCCTCGGTCTTCAACACGGCCGGCGCCGACCACCTGCGGCTCTACGAGCTGCACCCCGCCGGTCCCCCGCTGCCGCCGCAGATCCGGCTGCACGCGCTGACCCTCGGCCGCCGCGAGGACCTCGCCGTCGACGTCGCCGGCTACGGCTCCGGGCTGCTGTCGGTCGTCCTCGTCTGATCCTCTCCCAGGATCGCGCCGGACCTTTCGGGCAGAGGTCGCGGGACTTCATCCCGAGTCGGTCAACCGGTGTGACGCCGGGCCGAAGGACTCCCCGAGCACGGATAGCTCACCAGCGCCGATGGATCGGCACCGGACCACCCGCCTCACGGCGGGTCGAGCAAGGGGACATCCGTGTCATTTGGTGCGTCCGACGCCGTCAGCTTCGTGCTGCACACGGCGATCAACGGCCTGGCGGAGCGGCAGAACGTGATCGCCAACGACATCGCCAACGTCGACACCCCGGGGTACCGGGCGAGCAGCGTGGACTTCGAGACCGCGCTGAAGTCGGCCATCGCCGGCGGGTCGGCCAACGGCGACATCCAGGCGACCGTCACGCCGGACCAGACCCCCGTCGGTGCCAACGGCAACAACGTGGACCTCCGCAAGGAGGAGCTGGCCTCGATCCAGACGCAGTACCAGTACCAGGTCGTGGGCGAGGCGATCAGCAACCGCGCCGACCTCATGCGCGCAGTGACGGCGATGTGATGGGCGCCTTCGACACCCTCTCGATCGCCAACAGCGCGCTCGGAGCGGACCAGACCTGGATCGACTCCATCGCCGGCAACATCGCGAACGTCAACACGGTCGAGCCGACCAGCGGCGCGGCCTTCCAGGCGACGTACGTCGTCTTCTCGCCCGAGCAGGGCGGCGGCGTGCAGGTCGCGGGCTTCGCCAAGGGCGATGCCCAGGGCATCGAGGTCAGCAGCCCCGACAGCCCGCTCGCGGACAAGAACGGCTACGTGCGCGAGCCCGACATCGACATGGCCTCGCAGATGGGCCAGCTCGTGATGGCCCAGCGCGGCTACCAGGCCCAGGTCGAGGTCACCAAGGCCGCCCAGGGCACCTACGACGCAGCTCTGCAGATCGGCCAGAAGTGACATGAGCGTGACCCCCATCCAGTTCCCCAGCATCCCCGGCGTCGGCGGTACGCCGTCCGGCGTCAACCTGGAGCCGGCCGA
>WQZX01000028.1 GCA_009780515.1 Nocardioidaceae bacterium
CTGGGTCGACCGGCGCTTCCACGTCCGCGGCGCCGGGACGGTCGTGACCGGCACCCTGCCCGCCGGCACCGTCAGGCCGGGCGACGCCCTCGTCGCGCCCGACGGCCAGGAGGTCCGGGTGCGGGGCGTCCAGGCCCTCGGCCGCGACCGCGACGAGGTCTCCGGGCCCGCCCGCGTCGCCCTCGACCTCGGCGGCCGCGCGCCCGAGTCGCTGCAGCGCGGCACTCCCCTGCTCACACCCGGCGCCTTCGCTCCGACCACGACCCTCGACGTCGCGGTCGCCGGCGCCGACGCGCTGCCGCAGCGCCCCCAGCTCCACGTCGGCTCCACCCAGGTCGGAGTGCACGCCCGCCCCCTCGGTACGTCGTACGCACGGCTCACGCTCGCCACGCCGCTGCCGTTCCGGGTCGGCGACCGGGCGGTGCTGCGCGACCCCGGCGACCGGACGGTGTGGGGCATGCGCGTGGTCGACCCCGCGCCACCGGGGCTCCGGCGCCGCGGCGCCGCCGCGGCCCGTGCGAACACGCTGAGCGGCCTCGACGGCACGCTCGCCACCGACCTCCCGGTCCGCGGAATCGCCCGGGCCGCCGACCTCCGCCGGATCGGTGTGGGCGGTCCGCTCCCGGCCGACGCCCTGGAGGCCGCCGGCTGGCTGGTCGCCGACGTCGCCGTACGACGGCGGGCCCTCGAGGCCCTCGTCCCGGACGGAATCGAGCTGTCGCTCGCCGAGGCGACCCAAGGGCTCGGGCTCCCTGACCCGGCGATCACCGAGGCCCTCGTCGCCCCACCCCTGGAGTACGCCGGCGGCCGCATCCGCCGGGCAGGGGCCGGTCTGTCACCCGCCGCCGAGCGCGCGCTCGCCTGGCTCCACGCGCGCCTGGTCGGCCAGCCGTTCGCCGCCCCGACCGCCGACGACCTGCGCGACGCCGGGGTCGACGCCGGGGTCGTCGCCGAGCTGCACCGCGGCGGGCAGGCGCTGCGTCTTGCGCAGGGCGTCGTCGTGCTGCCGGAGGCCGCCGACCTCGCCGCCGACCGGCTGGCCGAGCTGCCCCAGCCGTTCACCACCAGTCAGGCGCGTCAGGCCCTCGGCACCAGCCGGCGCGTGGTGCTGCCGCTGCTCGCACACCTCGACGCCACGCGTCGTACGGTCCGGCTGCCCGACGACACCAGGCGGGTCAACGCGGGGCGGACAGGAAGTCCAGCAGCAGGTCGTTGACCTCGTCGGGACGCTCCTGCTGCACCCAGTGGCCGCAGCGGGGAAGGATCTCGGATCGGTGCAGCCGTGGAAGCGTGGTCGGGAAGCGGTCGATCGCGTTGCCGCCCCACATCGTCGGCCCGTCGAGCTCGCCGCCCGCGAAGAGCGCCGGCACCTCGATCGGTCGGTGCCGCATCACGGCCAGGTCCTCCCAGTCCCGGTCGACGTTGCGGTAGCGGTTGAGCGGGCCGGCCAGGCCGCTGCGCTCGAACTCGCCGACGTAGAAGTCGAGGTCCTCCTCCGACATCCAGGCCGGCGGCTCGCCGGGCTCGACGAACCGGTCACGCATCCTGGCGCCGGGGGCCACCGCCGACATCGGCGGCAGCCCGCCCTCGAGCGCGGCCAGGACGCCCTCGCCCGAGGCCGTGAAGTACATGCCGCGCAGCCAGCCGCGCACGTCTGCCTCGATCTCGGCCTCTGCCCGCCCGGGCTCCTGGAAGTAGGAGATGTAGAACTCCTCGTCGCCGCCCATCGCGGCGAACGCGTCGGTCGGGCGGGTCGGGCCGGACGGAGCGAAGGGCACGGACAGCCCGGCGACAGCGCGGAACACGTCCGGCCGCAGGAGCGCCGAGCTCCAGGCGATGGGTGCGCCCCAGTCGTGGCCGACGACCACCGCGGTCCGCTCGCCGAGGGCCTCGACGAGCGCCACGTTGTCGGCGACGTGCCGCATCATCCGGTAGTCCTCGACGCGGGCGGGTCGCGAGGAGCCGCCGTACCCCCGGACGTCGATGGCGACGACGCGGTGACCGGCGGCCGCGAGGACGGGGATCTGGTGGCGCCAGGAGTACCAGGACTCGGGGAATCCGTGGACGAGCAGGACCAGCGGGCCCTCCCCCATCTCGACGAGGTGGATGTCGACGTCGCCGACGGTCACGGTGCGGTGCCGGAGGGCGGAGAGATCCGGTGAGGACACCTCCCCAGTGTGGCAGGTGTGAGATTGATCAATCTCACACCCCGAAGAAGGCACCCCGATGCTTGTGAACGGATTCGCATGGTGCATAAAGGACGTGTGCCCAGCGCTACGGAACCGCAGACAGATCCCACTCTGCGCACCACCGACGTCCTGCTGATCGGCGGCGGAATCATGAGCGCCACCCTTGCGTCTCTGATCTCCGAGCTCGAGCCGACCTGGAAGATCCGGGTCCTCGAGCGTCTCGACCGACCGGCCCTCGAGAGCTCCGGCCCATGGAACAACGCCGGCACCGGTCACTCGGCCCTCTGCGAGCTGAACTACACGCCGCAGACCGAGGACGGCACCGTCGACATCTCCAAGGCGGTCGTGGTCAACGAGCAGTTCCAGGTCTCGCGCCAGCTCTGGTCGTTCCTGGTCGAGTCCGGCCGGATCCCCGACCCGAGCGCGTTCATCCGCTCCACCCCGCACATGAGCTTCGTGTGGGGCGCGGAGAACGTCGAGTACCTCCGCGAGCGCCACCAGCGCCTCTCGACCCACCCGCTCTTCGCCGGGATGGAGTTCAGCGACGACCCGGCCCAGATCGCCGAGTGGGCCCCGCTGCTGATGGACGGCCGCACCGGCGACGAGCCCGTCGCCGCGACGTACGCCGTCCAGGGCAGCGATGTCGACTTCGGCGCGCTCACCGAGCAGCTGCTGAGGTCCGTCGCCGACCAGGGCGCGGTCATCGACTACGGCGCGGACGTCTCCAGGATCCGCCGCGACGCCGACGGCCTCTGGGAGGTCCGCGGCAAGAAGGGCGGCGAGCGCTTCGAGCACCACGCCCGCTTCGTCTTCGTCGGCGCCGGCGGCCAGGCGCTGACCCTGCTGCAGAAGGCCCGCATCCCCGAGATCAAGGGCTTCGGCGGCTTCCCGGTCAGCGGCGAGTTCCTCCGCACCGACAAGCCCGAGGTCGTCTCGCGCCACCACGCCAAGGTCTACGGCAAGGCCGCGGTGGGTGCGCCGCCGATGTCGGTGCCGCACCTCGACACCCGCGTCGTCGACGGCAAGGCCAGCCTGATGTTCGGCCCGTACGCCGGCTTCAGCCCGCGCTTCCTCAAGGCCGGCTCGCTGCTGGACCTCTTCAAGTCGATCCGCTGGCACAACCTGATCCCGATGGTCCGTGCCGGCCTGGCGAACATCCCGCTGACGATCTACCTCGTCAGCCAGCTGATCGCCCGCCCGAAGACCAAGTTCGCCGAGCTGCGCGACTTCTTCGGCGACGCCGACCCGGCCGACTGGCAGAAGATCACCGCCGGCCAGCGCGTCCAGGTGATCCGGCCCGACGGCGTGCTGCAGTTCGGCACCGAGGTCATCACCCACAGCGACGGCTCGATCGCGGGCCTGCTCGGCGCCTCCCCGGGCGCCTCGACCGCCGCACCGATCATGCTCGACGTGCTCGAGCGCTGCTTCCCCGAGCAGTGGGACGGCTGGCAGCCGCGCCTGCATGAGATGGTGCCCCACCAGGGCGACGAGCTCGCGGACGATGCCGAGCTCTCCACCGCCGTTCAGGCCCGCACCGCCCGGATCCTCCACCTGGAGACGCCCGCCACGGCCGGGCGCGCCGAGGCTCCCCGGCCGCAGGTCGAGGCCGCTCAGGCCGACTGACACAGGACAGCCGACAGCCGACGAGGACCCTGCCCGGTCGGGCGGGGTCCTCGTCGCTTCACAGTCAGCCGAGGAAGCGCTGGCGATCGACGACCGCCCGGTCGACCGTCGCGGTCGCGACGACGCGGTCGGACTCGTCGGAGGCAACGACCTCGAAGCTCAGCCGGCCGCGCTCGAGCGGCTCGGGGTCGGAGGCCACCACCTGGACCGTGCTGCCGACGGGGCTCGGCCGCAGGTGCGAGAGGTTGACGCGTACGCCGACACTCGTCTGCCCCGGCCCGAGCGAGCCGGCGGCCGCGTCGACGGTCGCCGCCTCCATCCACGCGAGCAGGCGCGGCGTCGCCAGGACCGGCACGTCGCCGCTGCCCAGCGCGAGAGCGGTGTCCTGCTCCGCCACCACGTGGCGTACCCGGTGCTCCACACCAGCAGGGTAGCCACGTCGGGCCCTCGGCTGGTGTGAGCAGGTGGTGTCAGCCGACCTCGCCGTCGGTGATCGGGGTGATCCAGGACTGGTGGGTCTGCGGGTGCTTGGTGATCGCGAGCAGCTCGTCCATGTGCGGCTCCAGGCCGGTCACCTTGTCCAGCGGGACGCCGATGATCAGCTGGAAGCCGAGCCCGCGCCACGCCTGGACCGCACGACCCGCGAACTCCGAGTCGGCCTTGACGAAGCCCTCGTCGAGGAAGACCGGCGCGAAGCGTGGCCGTGACCTCATCTCGTCGCCGAGCCGGAAGCGCAGCGCAGAGCCCACGATGAAGGCCACCAGCTCCTGGGACTCGCCACCGGACTTCTCCCCCAGCGTGCGGTACGTCGCACGCAGCTCGCCGGTGAGGTGGTCGTAGCGCTCGGCGCTGACCTCGACGTGTCGTCGTACGTCGAGGAGCCGGTCGCGATCGCCCGTCGAATCCGCGCCCGGCGCCGGTGCGCGCAGCTGCTGCATGAAGCGGCTGAGGTCGGCGAACCGTCTCTCGAGGTCCTCCTCGGCGAGCGGCGAGGTCGAGCCGGCCGCCAGCGCACGCAGATCCTTGAGGAAGGTCGTCACGTGGGCGGGGGCCAGGCGCCTCAGCCGGATGCGGAGCCGGTCGCCGGTCGCCCCGAACTCCAGCCGCCGCAGGATGTCGTTGATCGGCACGAGCCGGTCCTCGATCTCCTCGATCGAGGACGACATCGCGCCGAGCAGCGGCACGAGGTCCTGCCCGCTCCACTCGGTCAGGCGGCGGCGCCACTCCGAGCGACGCTCGGCTAGGCCCTTGCTCCGGATGTCCTCGAGGATCCGCGCGTAGTCGGCGTAGGAGTCCGGGCCGGAGCCGAGGTTGGGCGAGTCCCAGGTGAGCTTGTAGGAGCGGAAGATCCGGGTCAGCTCCTCCTCCACCCGCGCGATCTCGGCCTCGGAGTCGGCGACAGCGCCGCGGAGGCGCTCCTGCAGGCGCTGGGAGTGCTCGTGGAACCGGTCGACGTCCTCGGGATCGGACGGCGCCACGGCGGCCGCGAGCTCGATCGCCAGCGCGGCGTCCTGCTCGTCGGTCAGCTCGACCCGGGGATCCAGCGCGTCGAGCTGGTCGGCGATCTGGTCCTCGGAGTCGACCAGCTCCTCGTGCTCGGCCGCGAGCGAGCGCTGGCGCTGCTCGAGCGAGAACCGCTCGGGCTGCGCCTCGTTCAGCGCCGCGGTGAGGTCGTCGATCTGGGCCTGCAGCACCTGCAGCCCGTCGTCGGCGCCGAGGATGTCGGCGCGTCGCTGCTCGAGATCGGCGATGCGCCGCTCGCTGCCCTCCACGTCGACGTCGTCGAAGCGGACCATCGCGACGGCGTCGTACGCCTTGCGCTGGAGCTCGAGGACCGACGCACGACGGTCGAGGTCGGCCAGCGCGGTGTCGACGCCGCGGAGTCGCTCCTCGATCCCCTCGAGCCGGTCGTCCAGCTCGGCGACGGCCTCCTCGTTGGAGAAGCCGATGATGTTGCGACGGTCGCTGCGGCCGTGGGCGCCGCGGCGGCCGTTGCGGGTCTGGCCGGCCGCCGTCACGCGGAAGCCGGGGCCGTCGAGATCACCGGAGGTGTCGACGCACAGCGCGTTGCGCGACGGCTCCTCGACGTGCTGCCGCATCCAGCCCGCGAAGGGCGAGTCGGCGAGGAGCAGCTTGCCGGCGATCCGGCCGGGGTCGGAGGCCCCGCCCTGCGGCAGGTCGAGCTCGGCGCCCTGGAAGGTCAGCCGCCCCGGCAGCCGCAGGTCGTCGATGGCCGCGGACAAGTCGCCGAGCCGGTCGAGCGGCACCAGCATCATCCGGGCGGTGCCGCCCAGGACGGTCTCGACGGCGGTGCGCCAGCGGGACTCCTCGGGCCGCACGTCCATCAGCTCCGCGGCGAAGGGCAGGTCGGTCTCGGCGATCCCGCTCGCCTGCGCGACCATCGCCCGCAGGTCGTGGAGGTACGCCGGAACCCGGCCCGCCCGGCTCTCCAGGGAGGCCCGCTCGCGGGCCAGCTCGCCCTGCTCGGTCTTGAGGGGGACGAGCCCGTCGCGGACCCGGTCGCGCTCGGCCTGGAGCGCGGTGCGCTGCTCCTCGCCCTCCGCGAGCCGCTTGCGCGCCAGCAGCTGGAGGTCGCTGAACGCCGCGGGCGAGTCGAGCGCCGACTCGAGGTCCGGCGCGTCGGCGGCGGTCAGCCCGACGATCGGGTAGAGCCGCTCCTCGAGCTCGGCCAGCCGTGCACCCCGCTCCTCGCGGATGACCCGCTCGTGCTCCACCTGGGCGGCCAGCGCCTGCAGGTCGCCACCGCCCGCCTCGCGGTGAGCCGCCCGGGCGGCCTCGAGGTCGGCGGCGAGCGTGGCCTCGCGGGCACGGATCGCGGTCAGCGACTCCGCCGCCGCGGAGCGGTCGGCGCGGTTGCGCTCGACGGCACCGGCCAGCAGCCGCTGGTGGGTGCGGAGCAGCCACAGTCGCAGCGGCGTGTCACCGGCGAGGGTGACGCCGTACGCATCGAGCTCGGCGGCGCGCTTCGCGGCCAGCAGCCCGCGCTGCTGGAGGTCGGCGATCGGCTCCAGCACGTCGAGCTTCTGCTGCTCGGTGCGCATCGCGGTGTGGGCGGAGTCTAGGTCGTCGAAGTGCTCGACGGCGCGGTCGGCGGCGGCGTACGTCGAGGGGCGCTCGAGCACCATGTCCTTGTAGAGCTCGTCGACGCTGCGGACCTGGTTGCCCGCCTGGATGCGGGCGAGGAGGCGCAGCGCCTTGCTGCCGTCGCCGCCCGCGCCGATGCCGAGACGCGCGTGCAGGACGGCGGCGAACTCGGCATACGTGCGGTGGACGCGGATGCCGGGGAACAGCTTCTTGAGTGTGTTGGCGTTGAACCGGTCGGGAACGCACGCCTCGAGCGTCGCGAGGTCGACAGGGCCGTCGAGGGTCAGCAACGTCATCGCGACGTCGCTGAAGCGGGTGGCACGCCGCGGCACGTAGTAGGTGCGCAGGGCGGTGAAGCGCGCGCCCTTGTCGTTGACGAAGGTCATCGCGACCGCGCCCCAGGTGTCGCTTGCCCGCCCGCGCAGCAGCTGCTCGACCGGCCGGCCGGTCCGGGGGTCGTCGACGACGTCGACGGCGCCGCGCAGGTAGGACAGCAGGTTGCGCTGGCCGGCGCTGCGGGCCCGACCAGCGACGGCGTCGTTGGAGGCGCCGTTGAACTTCGTGTCCGAGGGCATCATCAGCGCGGTGTAGGCGTCGAGGATGGTGCTCTTGCCGACGCCGGAGGCGCCGGAGATCATCGTCGCCTCGCCACCGAGAGGTACGACGGTCACACCGCCGAAGCCGCCCCAGTTGACCAGCTGCAGCAGGGATGCCCGCCACTGCACCGTCTCGTCGGCGGGCGTCGCGACCGACTCCTCGTCGAAGAGGCCGGTGGTGTCCTGCTCGATCTCGTCGACGCTCATCCGGACTCCTCCTCGTCGCCGGCCTCGTCGCCGGCCTCGTCGGCGCCCTCGTCGAACAGCTCGTCGTCCGCCGGGTCCGTGGTCGCGGCATCGGCCGGCGCCGCGTTCGCGTCGCGCAACGCGGCCAGCAGGTCCTGCAGCAGCTCCAGCGGCAGCAGCGGCTCGATCGCCTCGCTGATCTCGAAGCGGTCCTCGGAGCCGGCCGGGATCAGCAGGCCCGCCTTGGCCACGCTCTGGACGGCGGCCCGGGCGCGCTTCTCGTCGCCGGCCTCGTCGGTCGCGTGCGACGGACGGAACGTCGCGACGTGGTCGAGGATGTCGTCGCGGTCGATGAAGACGCGGCTGTCGCCCGCCCCGTTGCCGGCCCGCAGCCGGTCGCGGAGGTGCACCAGGACCAGCGTCTCCTCGCGCGACCAGGCCGCGTCGTACACCAGGGTCGGGAAGCGGCTGCCGGTCTCGGAGACGGCTTGGCGCTTCCATGCGACCTCGCGGTCGCGATCGATCGCCAGGTCGAGGAAGAGGTCGTTGAGGCGCGAGCGCAGCAGGCGCTCGTGCTCGACCAGCACCTGCCAGTCGCGGGGATGGCTGCGCGCGCTGATGAAGCGCTGCTTGAGCAGCGTCACCAGGGCCTGGCGCTGCGCGAGCTCCAGGCCGCCCTCGTCGCCCTCGAAGAGGGAGGCGCTGATCCGTTCGCCGGCCCCCTCGTCGTACGCGTCGAGGTCGTGGCGGAGCTCCTGCGCGAGCTCGTCCTCGAGGTCCAGGTCGCTCATGTGGGGTCCTCGCTCTCACTGAGGTCGGGGTCGGGCAGCGGCGTGCGGGGTACGGCGAAGGTGCGTCGCGAGCCGTCGGGACGTACGGCGGCGTAGGTGTCGGTGCCGTCGGCCGTCGCCCACTCGCGCGCGGCGGCCAGGTGGAGCAGGCCGAAGATCTCGACCGGCCGGCGCAGCGACTGCTCCAGCGAGCCGAACATGTCGCCCAGCGAGTCGGGCGGCACGAGCGCGGCCAGCGCCGCGTCGAGACGAGCACGGAGGTCGCCGAGCTGCGGGCCGCCCATCGCCTTGAGCTCGGTCAGCGAGGGCGGCCCGCCGCCGGGCTCGCTGCGCGTCACGCGCTCGGGCAGAACGTCGTCGGCCGGGTCGTGGAAGCGCTCGCGCAGGTGCTCGATGCCCATCCGGGCCGGCAGCAGCGGGACGTCGTGGGTCGCGCGCGGGCCGGTCTCGGCCATCCAGGTCATCATCTCGGACTCGACCTGGCGCAGCGTCTGCTCGAGCTCGCGGTCGCGGGCGACGTCGTGGGAGACGATGTACTCCTTGAGCGTCGCGGTCACCCTCGAGCGCTGCGACAGGACCCGGTCGAGCCCGTCGCGGACCAGGCGGACCGTGCCCCGCAGCTCGGCGCGATCGGCATCGCCGAGGATGCCGTCGGCGAGCGGGTGCTCCAGCAGCGCGGTGAGGTCCTCGCGCAGCCGCGTCACGAGCGCGTCGTCGCGCAGCAGGCCGAACGCGCCCTCGAACGCGCGCCCCTCCTGCGTCGCGGTCATCAGCGCGTCGGCGCGGGCGAGGTAGTCGTCGATGACCTCGCCGGCGGGACGGTCCTCGGCGCGGAACGCCGCCAGGATCTCGCCGCGGATCTGGCCGAACCGCTCCTCCACGCGGGCGAAGTCGCTGGGCAGCGCGGAGACCAGCGAGAGCAGCTCGGTGAAGCCCTCCACCATGTAGTCCTCGGTCGCGCCGACCATCTCGGCGCCGTCGACCAGCCGATCGCGCTCGGCCTTGAGCCGCGCGATCTCGTCGTTCAGGATCGTCACCCGCGCGGTGCGGTCGGGGTTGGCCTCGGAGTTGAACCGCCGCACGGTTCCGAGGATGGTGGCGATCCTGTGCTCGCTGAGGGTCGCCCGGTCGCGCGTGAGCGTCTTGACGAGCTCGAGCGCCTGCTGGGCGTGGGAGGTCAGCGCGTAGACCTCGCGGCCGGACTCGTCGAGGGCCCGCACGAGCCACTGCCCGCGCATCCAGCGCTGGCAGACCTCCTTGCCCGTCCCGACGGGTACGTCGGTCTCGCCGGCCTGGCGCGCCTGGGCGAGGTGCTCCTCGACCTGGGTGTGCAGCCGGGCGGTCGGGATCGGGCTGTTGCTGCGCCCGAAGGCCTCGCGGAAGATCGTGATGACGACCGGCGCCTGCCGCTGGTGCAGCAGCATCAGGGTCGGCTGCGCGAAGGCGCTCCTGACCCGTGCCAGCTCCCCGGCGATCTCGCTCAACTCCCGGCCTCCCCTACGACATGCAGTGGGCCAGCATCCCAGAGGGGGCCGACGCGGGCTCGACCACCCTCGGGCCTCGGTGCGGGTCAGGGCACGTCGAGCGCGGCTGCGACCAGGGTGGCGACGCCGAGGACCTCGATCTGCGGGCCGATCCAGCCCACGCCGCGGTCGCTCACGAGCACCGGTCGACCGAACCGGTGCTGGAATACGCCGGCGCGCTCGGCACCCTGCTCCCGCACGACCACGACGTCCCCCGGGGCTGGCCGGCGACCGGGCTCGACCACCAGCTCGGTGCCCTCCGGCCACCCCCGCGAGCGGGCCAGCTCCGCCCCCAGCCGGTACGACGACCGCAGCGGCTCGGCCAGCGGCCGCCGGCGTACGCCAACGGGGGCGGCGGGCGGCGGATCGAAGGGCAGCGGCTCCTGGCCGATCCCCACATCGCCTGCCGAACGCATGTTCGAAGCCTACCGTGCCGGACCACGGGCCGGCACGGCCCCGCTCCAGGCCCGATTTCTTTACCTTCCGCCGCATAACCGCAGATACGCAGACGTCGTTTGATCGATGTCCGATCCCATCGGACACCGATTCTGTCGCCGGCTCGCGCGCGGCGGGGCTGCGGCAAATACACGATTCTTCACAATCATCGCCATAATCAGTGTGCCGATCTGTGCAGTTGGAGCAGCATCCTTCGCACAGATCGGCGGCTCGCGCTCCCGGGCTGATCCGCCTCGTCGACTCACACCGGGGACCCGCGCCGTCGGTTGTTCGGGCAACCGGCCCTGGCCCCAACCGAGTTGCCGGAGTGCACGGGTTCCCTGCGCTCCTCCCCACACCTGAGGTGACAGATGAAGCGAACCCTGCTGACCGCCGGCGCCGCCGCGGTCGCGACTACCGCGGCCCTGGCCTGCATGAGCCCGGCCAACGCCGTCCTCTCCAAGTACTCCTACTACGCCAGCGCCGGCGCGACGCAGGTCCAGGCGCTCGGTGTCGCGGTCCAGTCCGACGCCACCGCCCAGTCGGTGATCGTCGGAAACGCGTCCTCGGCCGCCAACCAGAAGATCGCCTCCGCCAAGGCCGGCACGCTGCTCACCGCGGGCGTCGCCACGACGGACACCACCGCGACCGTCAACGCCGCCAAGGGCGTCACGGTCGTCGCCGACGCCCACACGGCCGGCCTGTCGCTGCTGGGCGGGATGATCAAGCTCAGCGCCATCGACACGACCGCGACGATCAACGCCGACGGCACCGACAACCCGACCACGTCGATGACCACGAACCTCGTGGGCCTGACCATCCAGGGCAAGAAGTACACCGCCCCGATCAACCCCAACACCGGGATCACCATCCCCGGGGTGGTGAGCATCCAGCTCAACCAGCAGCAGACCGCCTCCGACGCCGACTCCGCGGTCATCGAGGGTGCCGGCCTGAAGATCACGCTGCTCGGCGCGCGCAACGGCGCCGCAGCCGGTGCGACCGTCGAGGTCAACCCGATCACCGAGCTCCTCGAGCCCGGCAACGGCGAGGTCGAGCCGGGCTACGCCATCGGCGGCGGCGCATGGGGCTCCTACGTCGACGCGAACGTCGGCAGCTCGGTGCAGGTCGAGTCCGGAAAGAGCGCGCAGCTCACCATGCCCGCCGGCGGCACGAGCGGCCAGGTGCAGAGCAACTCCACCGCCAAGGTCACCCTGAACGGCGTCCTCAACCTCGGTGTCGTCCACAGCGAGCAGACCGGCATCCGCAACGACGCGCTGTCGCAGGCCACGGAGACGTCGACCGTCGCGAGCGCGAGCGTGCTCGGCGGCATCATCCAGGCGAAGGCGCTGAGCAGCACCTCCACCGCCTCGGCCACCCCGAGCGGCGGGTCGGTCTCGGGGTCGACGACCTTCGTCAAGCTCGTGATCGCCGGCAAGACCATCCCGATCAACGTCGCGCCCAACACCAAGATCCACGTGCTCAACCTGGGCACGGTCACGATCAACGAGCAGACGCCCGTGGTCCAGGACGGTGTCGTCCACGCCTTCCGCACGGTCGCCGTGGACGTCGTCCTCGACACCAAGCGCGCCGGCCTCCCGGTCGGCGCCGAGGTCCAGATCGGCTTCTCGCAGGCCCAGGTCTGGAAGTAGTCAGCAGCCCCACCAGCAGCACCCGGCGCCGCCGGTGATGGAAGACTCGGGATCCACCCAACCAGGAGGATCCATGAACCAGGTCGTTCTCATCACCGGCGGCGCTCGTGGTGTCGGCGCCGCCGTCGCCACCGAGCTCGCGAGGCGGGGCGCGAAGGTCGTGCTGACCGACCTCGACCGGGCCGCTCTCGACGAGACCGTCGCCGCCATCGGCGCGGACAGCGCGCTCGGCGTCGTCGCCGACGTGTGCGACCTCGAGGCGATGAAGGCCGCCGTCGCCCGGGCGACCGAGCGGTTCGGCCGGCTCGACACCGTGCTGGCCAACGCCGGGATCGCCAGCTACGGCACCGTGCTCAACACCGATCCCGCCGCGTTCAAGCGGGTCATCGACATCAACATCACCGGCGTCTTCAACACCGCCCACGCGGCTCTCCCCGCGTTGATCGAGTCCCAGGGCTACCTCCTCGTGGTCTCGTCGCTGGCGGCGTTCGTGACCTGCCCGGGCCTGTCGGCGTACAACGCGAGCAAGGCGGGCGTGGAGCACCTCGCGAACACGCTGCGCCTGGAGGTCAAGCACCTCGGGGTCGACGTCGGCTGCGCGCACATGTCGTGGATCGACACCCCGTTGGTCCAGGACGCGAAGTCCGACCTGCCGACGTTCCGCAGGATGCTGGCGAAGTTCCCGTTCCCCCTCAGCAAGACCACCGACGTCGAGTCGTGCGTGCGGGCGTTCGTCAAGGGCATCGAGAAGCGCTCGCGCGGCGTCTACTGCCCCGGCTGGGTGCACGCGATCGGCATGAACCGCGTCGCCATCAACTCCCCCGCCGGCAACCTGCCGCTACTGCGCGAGATCCCCGCGATGCTGCCCGAGCTCGACGCGGACGTCGAGCGCATCGGCCGCGCCACGAGCGCCCGCAACGTCGCCAACGACGAGGACGACGCAGCCGCCACCGACTGAGCGTCTGGGCGGCTCGACCACCTTCGGGTCCCGACCGGGTCAGCCCTCGGTCAGGTCGCGGACCTCGGCATAGCGGGCGCGTACGGCGGGATCCGGCTCGGCGTCGTACAGCTCGGTGGTCGCGGCGTCCCAGACGGGCGCCTCGGCGCCGCCGGAGAGGATCCAGGCGGCCTGGCGAGCGGCGCCGTCGGCGACGTACTCCCCCGGCTCCGGTACGAAGACGGGCCGCCCGAGCACGACCGGCGCGATGCGTCGTACGGCCTCGGAGCGGGCGCCGCCGCCGATCAGGACGACGCGCTCGACGGCGACGCCCTGCGCGATCATCGCCTCGATGCCGTCGGCGAGCCCGCACAGCAGGCCCTCGACGGCGGCGCGGGCGACGTACGCGGGATCGGAGGTGGCGAGGGTGAGGCCGTGCAGCGCGCCCTTGGCGTTCGGGCGGTTGGGGGTGCGCTCGCCCTCGAGGTAGGGCACGAGGACCAGGCCGCCGGCGCCCGACGGCGCGCTGAGCGCGAGGTCGGAGAGGCGGTCGAGGTCGACGCCGAGCAGGTTGGCCGTCGAGGCCAGCACCCGAGCGGCGTTGATGGTCGCGACCAGCGGCAGGAAGTGGCCGGTGGCGTCGGCGAAGCCGGCGACCTTGCCGGTCGTGTCGGCGGTCGGGGTGGCCGAGACCGCGGAGACGACACCGGAGGTCCCGATGGACAGCACCACGTCGCCGGGTCGGGCACCCAGGCCGAGCGCGGCGCCGGCGTTGTCGCCGCAGCCGGCACCGAGCGGCGCTCCCCGTGGGGTCAGGAGCGCCGACTCGGTGGGCTGCAGGACGCGGGGCAGGACGATGTCGGTGCGGCCCATCGCGCGTTCCAGCAGGTCGGTCCGGTAGTCGCTTGCGGCGCCGGACCAATAACCGGTTCCGCTCGCGTCGGAGCGGTCGGTGATCAGGGTGTCGATGCCGGCCGCCCCGGAGATCCTCCAGGTCAGCCAGTCGTGCGGGAGGCAGACGGCCGCGACGCGCGCGGCCAGGTCCGGCTCGTGCTGCGCGAGCCAGCGCAGCTTGGTGACGGTGAACGAGGCCACCAGCACCGAGCCGGTCGCCTCGGCCCAGGCCGCCGGTCCGAGCTCGGCGTTGAGGTCCGCGGCGGCCTGCCCGGAGCGGGTGTCGTTCCACAGCAGCGCGGGACGTACGACGGTCCCGTCGGCGTCCAGCGTGACCATGCCGTGCTGCTGGCCGCCGACGCTGACCGCGGCGACGTCGTCGAGACCGCCGGCGGCCGCGGAGGCCTCCTCGAAGGCGGTCCACCAGTGGTCCGGGTGGACCTCGGTGCCGTCGGGGTGGCGCGCCGAGCCCGACCGCACCAGGCGGCCCGACCCGGCGTCGCGCACGACGACCTTGCACGACTGGGTCGAGGAGTCGACCCCGGCGACCAGCGTCATGCTCAGCGCACGCCCAGCAGGTGCTCCATGGCGAGCTGGTCGAGCCGCTCGAACGCGAAGCCGTGAGCCGCCATCTCGTCGACGGGGAAGGACTCCTCGCGCACGGTGGCCAGCGTCTCGCCCTCGGCGAGCGTCGGCTGGGCGAGCTCGGCGAGGCCCGAGCGCTCGAGCGCGGCCTGCACCTCGGGGTCGGCGCGGAACGCCGCGGACTTCTCCTTGAGGATCAGGTAGTTGCGGATGCCGCCCTCGGCGGAGACCCACACGCCCTCCTCGTCCTCGGTCCGCGGCGGCTTGAAGTCGAAGTGACGCGGGCCGTCGTAGTCGCTGTTCTCGAGCAGGTCGACGAGGTTGAAGGCACCGCGCAGGTTGCCGGCACCGAAGCGCAGGTCCTGGTCGAAGCGCGGGCCGTGCTGGCCGTTGAGGTCGATGTGGAAGAGCTTCTTGTGCCACAGCGCCTGACCGATGCCGGCGGCGAAGCTGAGCCCGGCCATCTCCTCGTGACCGACCTCGGGGTTGAGGCCGACCATCTCGGAGTGGTCGAGGGTCTCGATGAAGGCGAGCGCGTGACCGACGGTCGGCAGCAGGATGTCGCCACGGGGCTCGTTGGGCTTGGGCTCGATGGCGAAGCGCAGGTCGTAACCCTGCTCCTTGACGTAGGCCGTCAGGGTGTTGAAGCCCTCGCGGTAGCGGTCGAGCGCGTCGCCGACGTTCTTGGCGAAGTTGCTCTCGGCGCCCTCGCGGCCGCCCCAGAAGACGTAGGTCTCGGCGCCCAGCTCGGCGGCCAGGTCGATGTTCTTGGCGATCTTGCCGAGCGCCAGGCGACGCACGCGGCGGTCGTTGCTGGTGAACCCGCCGTCCTTGAAGATCGGGTGGCTGAAGGTGTTGGTCGTGACCATCGGGACCTTCAGGCCGTGCTGCTCGGTGGCGTCGCGGAAGCTCTTGATCGCGGCCTCGCGCTCGGCATCGCTGGCGTCGAACTCGAAGACGTCGTTGTCGTGGAAGGTCACGCCGTACGCGCCGAGCTCGGCCAGCTTGCCGACGGCGTACGCCGGGTCCATCGGCGGGCGGATCGCGCCGCCGAACACGTCGACGCCCTGCCAGCCGACGGTCCACAGACCGAAGGTGAACTTGTCCTCGGGGGTGGGCCGGTAGTCGCTGGCCATGGGGATCCTCTCGTCGTCGCATTTAGTCCATATCCTGAACTAATTGTGTGATCCAACCCGCACCGAGGCGTTCCTGTCAAGCCTGCCGCGCGTGTCGCGTGATGCTTGCGCAGATGTTCATGTCTTGGTCTAATCGCGGCATGTCCGGCCCGGTCCAGCACTCCGCGATGCGCGGGAGCAACCTCGCGCTCGTGCTCGGCGCGGTCGCCGAGACCGGCCCGCTCACCCGCAGCCAGCTCACCGCGCGGACCGGCCTCACCAAGTCGTCGATCTCGGGGCTGGTCGGAGATCTCGTCGCCGCAGGCCTGGTCGGCGAGGGCCAGCCCGCCCCGACCCGCGAGCGCGGCCGGCCAGGGAGCGTGGTCGCGATCGAGCGTCAGGGAGCGGCCGGCCTCGGGCTCGAGGTCAACGTCGACTACCTCGCCGCGATGGTCACCGACCTCGGTGGCACGGTCCGCTACCGCCACACCGTCGCCCACGACAACCGCGACCGGCCGCCGGCCGAGGTGCTCGCCGACCTCGCCCGGCTCGCCGCCGCCGCGACCGATGCCTGCGACGAGCAGGGCCTCCCGCTGGCCGGCGCCTGCCTGGCGGTGCCCGGGACGGTCGCCGCCGGCGTCGTACGACGGGCGCCGAACCTGGGCTGGGACGACGTGCCCGTCGACCTGCCGCTCCCCCGCTCCGCCTTCGGCCTGACTCTGGAGAACGAGGCCGACCTGGCCGCGCTCGCCGAGCTGCGGGCCGGCACGGCGTCGCGCGACTTCGTGCACGTGTCCGGCGAGATCGGCATCGGCGGCGGCATCATCGTCGACGGCGAGCTGTTCCGCGGCGCGCACGCGCGCGCCGGCGAGCTCGGCCACGTCGTGCTCGACCCCGACGGGCCGGCCTGCTCCTGCGGCGGCCGGGGCTGCCTCGAGCGGCTGGCGGGCCTCGACGCGATCCTGGCGGCCTCCGGAGCGGCCGACCGGGCCGAGCTCGAGGCACGTTGCGCCGCCGGCGAGGCCGGCGCGCTCGCCGCGGTGGCCTCCGCCGGCCGGTGGCTGGGCATCGCGCTCGCCTCGGTGACCAACCTGCTCGACCCCGAGTGCGTCGTGCTCGGGGGCGTCTTCGCCGCGCTCGCCCCCTGGCTGGGCGACGCGGTCGAGGAGGCACTCGCCCGTCACGGCGTGCAGCCGCGGGTGGTCGTCTCCGAGCTCGGCACCGAGGCGGCCGTGCGCGGCGCGGCCGGCTCCGTCGTACGACGCGTGGTGGGCGATCCCGCCGCATACCTGCTGTCCCGGGAGGACTCCGCATGACCATCACCCGCACCGCCTGGGGGACCCTGCCGTCCGGTGAGCAGGTCGACCGGCTCGAGCTGTCGACCGACGCGGTCCGGCTCGGCGTGCTCACCTGGGGCGCCACCGTGCAGTCGCTGGCGGTGCCCGGCCCCCGTGGCTGGGACGACCCCGTCGACGTCGTGCTCGGCTTCGACCGGCTCGAGCCCTACCTCGGCGACCAGCCGTACCTCGGCGCGACGGTCGGGCGCTACGCCAACCGGATCGCCGGCGGCGCCTTCGATCTCGACGGCACCACTCACCGGCTCCCCCTCAACGACGGCGCGAACACCCTGCACGGCGGCCCCGGCGGGTTCGCCCACCGCGGCTGGCGCCTCGACGGGTACGACGACGAGTCGGTCACCCTGAGCCTCGTCTCCGCCGACGGCGACATGGGCTTCCCGGGCCGGGTGGAGATCACCACGGTCTTCCGCGTTGCGGGCGCCGTGGTCACCCACGAGACGACGGCTACGACCGACGCACCGACGGTCCTCAACATCACCAACCACGCCTACTTCAACCTGCACGGCACTCCCCGGCCGGTCGACGACCATGTGCTCACCGTGCCGGCCGGGTGCTACCTGCCCGTCGACGACGGGTGCATCCCGCTGGCCGGGCCGCCGACCTGCGTCGCGGACACGCCCTTCGACTTCCGCCGTCCGCGGCCGATCGGCGCGTCGGCGTACGACCACACGCTGGTGCTCGCCGAGGGGCCGATCACGCTGTCCGCGGGCGGCCGCACGCTGACCGTGACGACCTCCGAGCCCGGGGTCCAGCTCTACACCGGAGACCACCTGGACGGCAGCCTGCGCGACCGCGCCGGCGCACCGATCGGCCCGCGCGGCGGGGTCTGCCTCGAGACCCAGCACTTCCCCGACTCCCCCAACCGGCCCGACTACCCGAGCACCGTGCTGCGACCGGGCGAGACGTTCCGCAGCGTCACCGAGTGGCGCGTGGAGGCCGATACGGAGCGGTGCTGACGACACGGCCAACGAAATCGTTGTCGATCACCCGGACCCCGACCTAGGATCGTCCAATGACCCCGTCACGCCGCCCGACCATCCGTGAGGTCGCGCTGGAGGCCGGGGTATCGGTCGCCACCGTGTCGAAGGTCCTCAACAACCGCTACGGCGTCGCGGAGGCCACCGCCGAGCGGGTCCGCGCCGTCGTCGACGACCTGGGCTACGAGTCCAGCCTCGTCGCCCGCAGCCTGCGCACCCAGCAGACCAACGTGATCGGCGTGCTGGTCGCCGACCTCGAGCCGTTCAGCGCCGAGGTCCTCAAGGGCGTCGCGGACGTCGTGCGCGGCACCGGCTACGAGCTCGTCGCGTACGCCGCCGCGAGCCGCGTCGGCGAGCACATCGGCTGGGAGCGGCGCCACCTCTCCCGCCTCGGCGGCACCCTCATCGACGGCGCCGTCATGGTCACCCCGACGGTGACCGACATCTCCACGAGCGTGCCGATCGTGGCGGTCGACCCGCACGCCGGCCACCCCGGTCTCCCCGTCGTCGACGCCGACAACCTCAACGGCGGGCACCTCGCGGCCGAGCACCTCCTCGACCTCGGCCACCGGCGGATCGCCATGCTGACCGGCCGCGCCGACCTGATGTCGGCGCAGCTGCGCGAGCAGGGCTTCCGCGCCGCGCTCGGCGAGGCGGGCATCCCGGCCGCGGACCAGCTGTTCGTGCCGGGCGACTACGACCCCGACGTCGCCGAGAAGAACGCCTACGAGCTGCTCACCCGCCCCGATCGCCCGACCGCGATCTTCGCCGCGAACGACGCGACCGCGCTCGCCACCCTCGAGGTCGCCCGCCGGCTCGGCATCGACCTTCCCGGCGCGCTCTCGGTCATCGGCTTCGACAACATCCCCGACGGCGCGATGTGCACCCCCGGCCTGACCACGGTCGAGCAGCCCATCCGCGAGATGGGCAGGCGCGCCGCGAAGCTCCTGCTCGACCGGCTCACCGCCGAGCCCGGCACCGAGGAGGCTCCGGCCGAGCACATCCGGCTGGACACCAGGCTGGTCGTGCGCGGCACCACCGCGCACGTCTGACCGCGCCCGTCTGACCGCGGACCTCCGACGGCGCGCGGCCGTCCGCGTCGTACGCCGGCGGGTCAGCCGGCGACGACCTCGACCGTCACCAGGCGCGGGTCCGTCCCCTGCACGGCGTGCACGCCGCCGACCAGCTCGACCAGCACGTGCTCCGGCATCGACGAGGACCCGAGGGCATCGTCGTCGACCGCGTCGGCGATGCCCTCCGCCACGACCTTCTCGGCGCGCGATCCGGCGGACTCCGCCACCCACAGCTCGACCGAGCCGGGCTCGACGACCCGGACCATCGACCGGTCCGAGAACGCGAGCCGTGAGGTCGGCACGGCGAACCGGACGTCCGCACTCGCACCGGGCTCGAGGCTGACCCGGCAGAAGCCGAGCAGCTGCTCCACCGGACGGACCACCGACGCGACGAGGTCACGGCCGTAGAGCTGCACGACCTCCGTGCCGGCGATCGCGCCGACGTTGCTGACCCGCACGCCGACCTCGATGGTCCCGTCGGTCGGCACCTCCGCGCTCGCGGTCAGCCGGTCGGTGACGAAGGAGGTGTAGGTCAGGCCGAAGCCGAACGGCCGCACGGGCGTCGGGTCGGTCGTGGTGACCTCCGACGGCCCGCCGAGCACCGGGCGGAGGTAGGAGTAGGGCTGCGCGCCGGCGGAGCGCGGCAGGCTGACCGGCAGCCGCCCCGACGGACCGGTGGCGCCCGACAGCACGCGTGCGACGGCGGCGCCTCCCTCCTCGCCCGGGAAGAACACCTGGAGCACGGCCGACGGGGACGCCGCGCCGTCGAGGGCCCAGTCGATGGCGTACGGCCGGCCGCTGAGGACGACCAGGACGACCGGCGTACCGGTGGCGACGACGGCCTCGACCAGCTCGCGCTGCACACCCGGGAGGTCCAGCGACTCCGCGTCGTTGCCCTCGCCGACCGTGCCGCGGCCGAACAGACCGGCCTGGTCGCCGACCACGACGATGGCCACCTCGGCGCCGCTCGCCACCGCGACGGCCTCGGCGATGCCGCTGCGGTCGGCGCCCTCGACCTCGCAGCCCGCGACGTGGTTCACGACGCTGTTGGCCAGCTCGTCGCGCAGTGCGGACAGCAGGCTCGGGACCTCGATGCCCATCGGCACGTCCGGGTGGCTCGCGAGGACGTGGTTGACGAAGGAGTAGCAGCCCATCATCGCGTCGGAGCGGTCGGCGTTCGGGCCGACGACCGCGACCCGTCCCGGCGCGCGCAACGGCAGCACGCCGTCGTTGCTGAGCAGCACGACGGACTCCTCGGCCAGGCGTCGCGCGATGTCGCGGTGGTGTGCGCCGTCGAGGTCGACCTCGGCCGGTGGCGTGGAGAAGTCCGCGTCGAGGAGGCCGAGCTCCTCCTTCTGGGACAGCACGCGCAGCACGGCGCGGTCGACGTACGCCTCGTCGACGACGCCGGCGCGCACGAGCTCGGCGACGGCGAGGTAGGCGTCGCCGTTGGGCAGCTCGACGTCGATGCCCGCCTCGAGCGCGAGGCCCGCGGCGGCCGCGCGGCTCTCCGCCACGCGGTGCATGATGGCCAGGAAGGCGACGGCGAAGTAGTCGGCCACGACGACACCGTCGAAGCCCCACTGCTCGCGCAGCAGACCGGTGAGCAGCTCGGCGCTCGCACCGGCGGGCACGCCGTCGATGTCGGTGTAGGAGTTCATGACGCTGCGCGCGCCGCCGTCCTTGATCGCCATCTCGAACGGGACCGCGAAGACGTCCATGAGCTCGCGCCACCCCGCCGAGACCGGCGCGTGGTTGCGGCCGGCCCGCGAGGCGGCGTACCCGAGGAAGTGCTTGAGCGTCGCGTGCACGCCGGCCGACTGCAGCCCGCGGACGTAGGCCGTGCCGAGCCGGCCGACGAGGTAGGGGTCCTCGCCGATACACTCGTCGACGCGTCCCCACCGCGGGTCGCGGATGACGTCGAGCACCGGCGCCAGGCCCTGGTGGATGCCGAGCTCGCGCATCGACCCACCGATCGCCGCCGCCATCTCCTGGACCAGGTCGGGGTCGAACGACGCGCCCCACGCGAGCGGCGTCGGGTACGTCGCCGCCTGCCACGCGGCCAGGCCGGTCAGGCACTCCTCGTGCACGAGCGCGGGGATGCCGAGGCGCGTCTCGGCCACGAGCCGGCGCTGCTCCTCCCACAGCCACGCGGCCCGCTCGACCGGGTCGACCGGACGGGTGCCGTACACGCGGGTGAAGTGGCCGATGCCGTGCGCGGTGACCTCGCTGAGCCGGGTCGGCGCACCGGAGGTCATCTCGCCGGCCATCGGCGCGACGACCTCGCCGCCGTGGTCGAGCCAGAAGCTCACGAGCTGACCGAGCTTCTCCTCGAGGGTCATGCGCGCGTGCAGGTCGCGGACCCGGTCCGAGACGCGGGGAAATGCAGGAGTGGTCACGGTGGTGCTCTCTGCTCTCTCTGTGAGGGATGGGGCCGGTCGGGGCTCGGTCAGCCCTTCACGGCACCCTGCAGTCCGCCGACGATCCGTCGTTCGAACAGCGTGAAGACAAGCAGCGCCGGCAGCATCGCCAGCGACGTGAACGCCAGGATCTGTGCGGTGTCCACCGAGTGCTCACCGGTGAAGTTCTTGACACCCAGCGGCAGCGTCGCGGTGTCGCCGGCGCCGAGGATGAACAGGGGCAGCAGGTAGCTGTTCCAGGCGGCGACGAAGGCGAGGATGCCCGTGGTCAGCAGGCCCGGCTTGGCCAGCGGCACGACCATGCGCAGGAAGAATCCGAGGCGGCTGCAGCCGTCCATCGCGGACGCCTCTTCGATCTCGTCCGGGATCGCCTTGAGGAACGGCACCAGGATGATGATCGTGGTCGGAAGGCCGAACGCGATCTGCGGCAGGATCACGCCAGGGAGCGTGAAGAGCATGCCCAGCTGCTTGATCAGCAGGTAGAGCGGGGTGACCGCGACCGAGATCGGGAACATCAGCCCGGACGCGAACAGCCCGAACATCAGGCCGCGACCGCGGAACGTGTAGCGCGCCAGCACGTAGCTGGCCATCAGCCCGAGAACGACAATGCCGGCGGTGGTGAACACCGCGACGATCACCGAGTTCGTGAAGTCGTTCCAGAACTCGCTCGACTGCAGGACGCTCGCGTAGTTGGAGAAGACCCACGGGTGCGGCAGGCCGGCCGGGTGGTCGGTGATCTGGGAGTTGTCCCTGAAGCCGCCGAGCACGATGTAGGCCACCGGCCCGAGGGTCACCCCGATGACCAGCAGAGCGATGAAGTAGGTGGTCGGGCTCCCCCACTCGTCCTTGCGACGCCGGTTGCGGGTCGTGGCGGGTGCGGGATCGACGCTGGGGTCCATGGTCACGACGGCCATGCCTAGGCCCCTTCCGTGATGGCGCCGCTGAGGTCGCGGCGCAGGACGAAGCGCTGATAGGCGACGGCGACGACGAGCGAGATGCCGAACAGGACGACGGCGACGGCGCTGCCGTAGCCCCAGGTGCCGGACCCGAGGCCGTTGTCACGCATGTACATCGCCATCGTCGACGTACCGGCGACCTGCGAGGACGTCGAGCCCCAGATCACCCAGACGAGGTCGAAGAGCTGCAGGGAGCCGATGATCGAGAGGAACGCCCAGATGCGGATGGTCGGCCCGAGCAGCGGCACGGTGACGTACCTCTGCGCCTGCCAGTACGACGCCCCGTCGACCCGGGCCGCCTCGAACAGCTCCTCGGGGATGTTCTGCAGGCCCGCCATCATGAGGATGATCGCGAAGCCGAGGTACTTCCACGTCAGCACCATCATCAGCGTCCAGATCGCGACGTGCGAGTCGCCGATCCAGTCGATCGAGACCGTGCCGAAGATGTGCAGGCCGGTCAGCATGTGGTTGAGCGCACCGTCGGCCTGGAGCATCTCGTTCCAGCCCATGCCTGCGACGACCTCGGAGACCACCCACGGGGCGAACACGAGCACACGGATGATCGAGCGGCCGCGGATCTTGCGGTTGAGCAGCAGCGCCAGCCCGACGGCCAGCGGCCCCTGGATCACCAGGGAGAGGCCGACGATCGCGAAGCTGTGCTTGACCGCGGAGAAGAAGACCGGGTCCTGGAAGATCAGCTTGTAGTTCTGCAGGCCCACCCAGTCGGTGGGCGGACCGTCACCGGTCCAGCGGTAGAAGCCGTAGTAGACGGCCATGACCACCGGGACGATCACGAACGCGACGAACACGACGATCGCAGGCCCTGCGAGGAGCGTGATCTCGAGGCGCTCGCGCCAGCTGGCCCGCGGCCTGCGGGCCTTGCGTGACACCGGGGCCGGCACGTGCGTGCCGGCCCCGGCGCCCCGAGCACCGTCGAGCGACTCCTGGGTCAGGGCGACCTGGGACTCACTCATCGGAATCGATTACCCCTTGGCGCCCGCGGCGTTGACAGTGCTGATGATGTCGGCCA
Organism: Nocardioidaceae bacterium; assembly: GCA_009780515.1. Lineage (GTDB taxonomy): Bacteria > Actinomycetota > Actinomycetes > Propionibacteriales > Nocardioidaceae > Nocardioides. Next base: position 23,443 of record WQZX01000028.1, read on the forward strand.
CGGTGCCCTTCCCGGTGAAGAGGTTCACCACGGAGGTGTTCAGCGCGGTGCCGACGTTCTGACCGTAGAGCGAGTCGAGCCAGAAGGAGACGTACGGCGCCTTGGCGACCGACGCGGTCTCGGCCTTGAGCAGCGGGTCGGTGACCGTCTTCTGCGACTGCGTGTTGGCCGGCACCGTCTGGAACGCCTTGGAGTAGGCAGTCTGCTGCGCGGTGGTGGCGAGCAGGTTGAGGAAGTCGGTGCAGACCGACGGGGCCCACTTCGAGCACGAGTAGGCGTCGACGCCACCCATGGTCGCGGTGGGCGAACCCTTGCCGCCGGGGACCTGGACCATCGGGAAGAAGCTGAGGTCGGGCAGCGGCTTCTTGTTCGGGGTCAGGCCGGCGATGACGCCCGGGTCCCAACCGCCCATGAGCTCCATGGAGGCCTTGTGGTTGGCCATCAGCGCGGCCGAGGAGCCGGCACCCTGCTGGCCGATGCCGATGTAGCCCTTCTCCCACGGGTTGGTCGCGATGAACGCCTTCAGGTCGTCGCCAGCCTTGGTCCAGCACGCGTCGGTGAACTTCAGCGACTGGGCGGTGCTGTTGAGGACGCCCTGGCTGCAGTCACGCAGCGCGAACCAGTAGTACCAGTGGGCGGCCGGCCAGCCGTCCTTGGCACCGACCGCGATCGGGGTGATGCCCTTGCCCTTGAGCTTGGCGTCGGCGGCCTCGAGCTGCGCGACGGTGGTGGGCACGCTGGTGATGCCAGCCTGCTTGAACAGGTTCTTGCTGTAGAAGAAGCCACCCGGCTGGATGGCGACCGGGACGGCGTACGTCTTGCCGTCGACCTGCTCCGGGCCGTACGACGAAGCCACGATGTCCTGCTTGGCCTGGGCGCTCAGCGAGCCGCTGATGTCGGCGACCTGACCGGCCTGGACCTGCGCCTTGAGCTTGCCGCCACCGCGCTGCAGGTAGATGTCGGGGGCCGTCGAGGCGCCGCCCTGCATGGCGGTCTGGAGCGCGCCGTCGAGGTCGGTGTCGGCCATGGTCTTGAGCTTGATCGTGTAACCCGAGTGCTGGGACTCGAAGGTCTTGATCGTGTTGTTCAGGTAGTCGAGGCCGGGGCCCGGGCTGACGTTGGTCCACATCGTCAGCGTGTGGGCGTCGGACGAGTTGTTGTTGCTGCACGCCGCGGCGGACAGGAGCAGGGAGACGGCGCCGACGGCGGTCGCCGCCCGTCGCACCTTCCGGGAGATCAAGGACATCTAGCACCTCGCTGTTGAGTGAAGTGACGTGCGCAACACGTCAGCGAGCCAGACGCTCCCAAATTCCGGCGGCGATGTCAATCGTTATCGTAAACGATTTCGTAACGTGTCGTTCACGGGCCTTCCGGCGGCCCGGTAGCGTCGGGCTGTGGCGAGCGACCGCGGCGGCCGGAGACCGCGCTCCTGGGCCGGGCGATGGGTGCCTCGGCTCTACCTGCTGTTCGCGATCCTGCTGATCCCCTGGACGATGTACCTCGGGGCGACGCTGCCGACCCACACCGTCGCGCACCACTACCGCGCCGCCTGGGTCGGCTTCGACCTGGTGCTGCTGCTGGTGCTGGCGCGGATCGGCTGGCGGGCCGCACGCCGTGACCCGCACGTCGTGCTGACCGCCACGGTCGGCGCCACCATGCTGTGCATCGACGCCTGGTTCGACGTGATGACCGCTCCCGCGGGCGAGGGTCGCACGGAGTCGCTGCTGCTGGCCGTTCTCGTCGAGCTGCCGGTGGCCGTGCTCTGCGCGCTCCTGGCCCGGGGTGGCCTGCTGTCCCTCCTGGCCCGCGCGGAGCAGGCCGCCGACCCGACGGCCGACCCGAGCGCCGAGCAAGCGGGCAGGTAGTGTCACGCGCGCCATGCCGCCACCGGAGGAGCGCCACCGCAGGCTGCTGCTGGCCGTCGACGCACCGTCGCTGCTGCACCGCAACCACCACGCGCGGGCGCACACCCGGCTGCTCGACCGCGGCGGCCGGCCGGCGTGGGCCCTGCACGGCATGCTGCGCCAGATCATCGAGGCGATCGACGCGTTCGCGCCGGACGCGGTGATCTTCGGGCTCGACGACCGCGTCGCCTCCCAACGCCGCGACCGCTACCCGGACTACAAGGCGGGGCGGGCGGAGAAGGACGCCGCGCTGGTCGACCAGCTCGACCGGGCCGGTGCGCTGCTCGACGCGCTCGGGCTGGCGACCCTGACTCCCCCGGGCCTGGAGGCCGACGACGTCAACGCGTCCGCCGCGACGTGGGCCGGCGAGAAAGGCTGGGACTGCGTCATCATCACCTCCGACCGCGACTCCTTCGCCCACATCAGCGAGCACACGCGGGTGCTGCGGCTGATCGACGGCGGGATCGGCGGCTCGCCGCTGCTCTCCCCCGCCGCCCTCCTCGCCATGTACGGCGTCCCGGCCCACCACTACCTCGAGTTCGCGGCCATCCGGGGCGACGCCAGCGACAACCTGCCCGGAATCGCCGGCATCGGCGAGAAGACCGCGGCCGTGCTGCTCACCGAGATCGGCTCGATGTCCGAGATCTGGGCGGACATCGAGCACAACGAGGGCCGTGCCCTGCTGGCCGCGCTCGACGCCTGGTCCGACGAGCACGGCACCCGGCGCAGCAGCAGCACCGTGCTCCGCCGGCTGTCCGCACCCGGCGCGCGAGCGGCGTACGAGTTCAACCTGGAGCTGATGGCGGGGCGCACCGACCTCGACCTCGGGCTCACCCCCGACGTGCCGGGCACGCCGGGCCTGCTGCCGCTCGACATCGCGCGCGTGGAGCGGGTGGTCGGTCACCTCAACATGGAGGCGACGACGGCGCTGGCGCTGCGGGTGCTGACCGGTGTGCCCGTCTCGCAGCGCGAAGCCTGAAGGCGAGCAGGGTCGCGCAGACCGGGGTGATGACGACGTTCGGGACCGCGATCGGCAGCAGCCCCTCGGCGAAGCCGTAGACCACCCAGGCCGCACCCTGGATCGTCGCGATCGTCCAGGTCCACACGCTGAGGTCGCTGACGGCGGCGTGGTCGTGACGGATCCGTACGACGCGGCCGAGCTGCGGCATGAACTGGACGACGTCGAGCAGGCCGACGACCCAGCCCAGCACCGCGGTCATGCGGCGGACCGCCGTGGCAGCAGGATCGCCCCGATGATCACGGTGGCGCAGACGAGGTTGACCGCTCCGGCCACCTCGACGGGCACGGCGCGCTCCTCGTAGCCGTAGAGCGCCAGCAGCGCGTTGAACACCATCGCGACGGCGTACGCCGCCGGGCTGACGCCCTGCAGCACCGCCCCGGATCGGCGCAGCCGGAGCACGCGCACGGCCTGCGGGATCCACATGACGGCGGCACCGGCGGAGCCGACGAAGCCGACCGCCTCGATCGCCGCTCCACCTGCCACGGCCGAAACGCTACCGTCGGCGGCCAACACGGACCCGAACCGCGCGGGGTCGTGGACGAAGCATCGGCCGCACGGTATGCAAGAGGGGTGGAGACCGAAGGGATCGAGCCCATCGACGACGAGGTGGACGCGCTGGTACGTCGATGGGTCGACGAGGCCGCCGCGGGTCGTGTCGACCCGGCGGCCCGCAGGCTCGCCGACCTGCTGCGCGACCCGGCCGGACTGGCGTTCACGGTCGGGTTCGTCGACCGCGTGGTCCGGCCCGAGGACGACCGTGCGTCGGCGCACAGCCTGCGCGAGATCGCCCACGGCGTACCCGCCTTCCTGCCGTGGCACCTGCGGGCGGCGGTGCGGGCCGGCGGGCTGCTGGCACCGGTGGCGCCGGGCGTCGTCGTACCGATCGCGCGGCGGGCCCTGCGCCGGATGGTGCGCCACCTGGTCATCGACGCGACCGAGGACCGCCTCGGGCCGGCCATCGAGCGGCTCCGCAGGCGGGGGGTCGACCTCAACCTGAACCTGCTCGGTGAGGCCGTCCTCGGCGAGGCCGAGGCGCAGCGCCGGCTCGACGGGCTGGTGCGGCTGCTGCGGCGCGACGACGTCGACTACGTCTCGCTCAAGGTGTCGGCCGCCGCGCCGCCGCACTCGCCGTGGGCGTTCGCGCAGGCCGTCGACGAGATCGAGCAGGCGCTGCTGCCGGTGTTCGAGCTGGCCGCCGAGCGCGGGAAGTTCGTGAACCTCGACATGGAGGAGTACCACGACCTCGAGCTGACGCTGGCCGTCTTCATGCGGCTGCTCGACCGCCCCGAGCTGGTCGGCATGGACGCCGGCATCGTCCTGCAGTGCTACCTGCCCGACACCCTCGGCGCGATGATGCGCCTGCAGGAGTGGGCGGCCGCGCGCCGCGCGCGCGGCGGCTCCTCCATCAAGGTGCGGCTGGTGAAGGGCGCCAACCTGCCCATGGAGCTGGTCGACGCCGAGCTGCACGGCTGGCCGGTCGCGACGTACTCCTCCAAGCGCGAGACCGACACCAACTACAAGCGCCTCCTCGACTACGCGTTCACGCCCGAGCGCGCGGCGAACGTGCGCATCGGCGTCGCGGGCCACAACCTCTTCGACGTCGCGCACGCCTGGCTGCTGGCGGGCGAGCGCGGGGTCCGCGACCGGGTCGACTTCGAGATGCTGCTGGGCATGGCCGAGGCCCAGGCCGAGGCCGTACGACGCACCGTCGGCGGGCTGCGGCTGTACGTCCCGGTCGTCGAGCCGGCCGACTTCGACGCGGCGATCGCCTACCTGGTGCGGCGGCTCGACGAGGGCGCCGGCCGCGACAACTTCATGTCGGCCGTCTTCGACCTGCACGACCAGCCGGAGCTCTACGACCGCGAGCGCGGCCGCTTCCACGCCGCGATGGCCGAGCTCGACGACAGCGTGCCGAGGCCGAACCGAACCCAGGACCGCGGCTGCGAGGAGGCGGAGGTCGCCCCGGCGGGCACGTTCGCCAACTGCCCCGACACCGACCCCTCGTTGCCGGCCAACCGGGCCTGGGGCGAGCGCATCACCGAGCGGATCGGCCGCTGGGACGACTCCGCCGACGACAGCAGCGGGATCGAGACCCTCACCACCACCGACGAGCTGGACCGCGTGCTGGCCACGGCGCAGGAGGCGGCGGCCGAGTGGGGCGGGAGGCCGGGCGCGGAGCGGGCGGTGACGCTGCGCCGGGCAGCGGCCGCGCTGGAGCGGCGGCGCGGGCGACTGCTGACGGTGATGGCGACCGAGACCGGCAAGACGCTGGCGCAGGGCGACCCGGAGGTGTCGGAGGCGGTCGACTTCGCGGCCTACTACGCCGAGCTCGCCGCCGGGCTCGACGACGTCGACGGAGCGGTCGCGCGGCCGGTCCGGCTGACGGTCGTCACACCCCCGTGGAACTTCCCGCTGTCCATCCCGGCCGGCTCGACGCTGTCGGCACTCGCCGCGGGCTCGGCCGTGGTCGTGAAGCCGGCGCCGCAGGCCCGGCGTACGGGTGCGGCGATGGTGGCCGCGCTGTGGGAGGCCGGCGTGCCGCGCGAGGTGCTCCAGCTCGTCGACGTCGACGAGGGCGACCTCGGACGACGCCTGATCTCCGATCCCCGCGTGGACCGGGTCGTGCTGACCGGCGCGTACGCGACCGCGGAGCTGTTCCGGTCGTTCCGTCCGGACCTGCCGCTGATCGCCGAGACGAGCGGCAAGAACTCCCTCGTCGTCACACCCCACGCGGACCTCGACCTGGCGGTCAAGGACCTCGTCGACTCGGCCTTCGGGCATGCCGGGCAGAAGTGCTCCGCCGCCTCGCTCGGGATCCTGGTCGGCTCCGTGGCGACCTCGCGGCGCTTCCTCGACCAGCTCGTCGACGCGGTGACCTCGCTGCGGGTGGGCTACCCGGCCGACCCGTCCGCGCAGGTCGGCCCCGTCGTCGAGCCCGCGGGCGGCAAGCTGCTCGACGCCCTCACCCGGCTGGGCGAGGGCGAGTCGTGGCTGGTCGAGCCGCGGCGGCTCGACGACACCGGCCGTCTCTGGTCGCCCGGCGTGAAGACAGGGGTACGCCGAGGCTCGGACTTCCACGTGACCGAGTGCTTCGGTCCCGTGCTCGGCCTGATGGCCGCCCCCGACCTGGACGAGGCGATCGCGCTCCAGAACGGCACCGACTACGGCCTGACCGCCGGGCTGCACTCGCTCGACCGCGACGAGATCGCCCACTGGCGTGACCGGGTCGAGGCCGGCAACCTCTACGTCAACCGCGGCATCACCGGGGCGATCGTCCGGCGCCAGCCGTTCGGCGGGTGGAAGCGGTCGACGGTGGGACCGGGCTTCAAGGCCGGAGGCCCGAACGCCCTCGTCGCACTCACCGACTGGGAGTCGCGGCCGGCCGCCCAGGTCGGGCCGGTCCTGACCGACGAGCGGCGGCTGCTCGACGCCGTGCGGGCCACCTCGGTGGGCGCGGCCGTCGGCGAGGAGGCCTGGGCCCGGCTCGAGCGGTCGGCCGGATCGGACGCGCGGTTCTGGGCCGACGAGGTCGGCCTGGTGCGGGACGAGTCCGGGCTGTCCTGCGAGCGCGACGAGCTGCGGTACCTGCCCGTGCCGGTGACCGTGCGGCTGGCCGGCCACGACGCCGGGCTGTCGGACCTGGTGGACCTGGTGCGGATCGTCGCGGCCGGCGTGTGCGCGGGTGCGCCCGTCACCGTCTCCGTGGCCCGCGCGCTCGTGGCCGACCTGGCCGCCGCACTCGAGCGCTCCGGCGTCATCGTCGTCGTGGAGGACCAGGACGCGTGGCGTCGTACCCTCCGCGAGGCGGGCGACCTGCGGGTCCGGCTGCTCGGCGGCAGCCGCGAGGACTTCGCCGCCGACAGCGACGGACGCGTCGACCACGCGCTCTTCGCCGGCCCGGCGGTCGAGGCGGGGCGGGTCGAGATGCTGACGTTCGTCCGCGAGCAGGCGATCTCGACCACCGACCACCGCTTCGGGATGCCGCTGCGCTGAGCCGGCCGGCTCACGCGGTCGGGCCCTCCGGTTCGGTGCGCCCGCCTACGCTGGCGGCATGTCGTGGTCGCACACCCTCGCGCTGCTGCTGGAGAGCAGCGGCCGTTGGATGCTGTGGAACACGATCCTCGCGTGGGTCCCGGTGGGCCTCGCCGTACCCCTGTTCCGGCGCGGGACCGACCGCCGCCGAGGGCCGCTGTGGTGGCTCGGCGTCGTGGTGTTCGGGCTGTTCCTGCCCAACGCCCCGTACGTCGTCACCGACCTGATCCACGTCCGCCCGACGATCCGCGCGCTCGGCCCCGGTGCGCCGGTGGCGACGACCGTCGTCCCGCTGTACGCCGCCCTGGTGATCTCCGGCTTCGTCGCCTACACGCTCGCGCTCGGGATGGCCGGCGGCTACCTGCACCGCCTGGGCCGCGACGCGTGGCGGCTGCCGCTGCGCATCTCGACGCACGCCCTGGTCGCGATCGGCATCTTCCTCGGCCGGTGGCCGCGGCTGAACAGCTGGCAGCCGTTCACCGACCCCCGCGGAACGCTGCACCTCATCTCCGAGTCGCTCGCCTGGAGCCATGCGCCCGTGCTCATCGCCATCTTGTTCGTGGTGACGGCGCTCGGGCACCTGATGACCAGGACCGTGCTCGGCATCGCGGGCCTCGGCGACCTCTCGACGTCCCCGGTGCGAGGAGCGGCCGGGTGACCGCGCGCGCTCACCAGGGCGACGGCTCGTAGTCCTTCACGAAGCAGCCGTAGAGGTCCTCGCCCGCCTCGCCGCGCACGATCGGGTCGTAGACGCGGGCGGCACCGTCGACCAGGTCGAGCGGGGCGTGCCAGCCCTCGGCGGCGATGCGGAGCTTCTCGTGGTGCGGCCGCTCGTCGGTGATCCATCCGGTGTCGACCGCGGTCATCAGGATCCTGTCGGACTCGAAGTACTCCCCCGCACTGGTGCGGGTCATCATGTTGAGCGCGGCCTTCGCCATGTTGGTGTGCGGGTGACCGGGCCCCTTGTAGCGGCGGGAGAACTGGCCCTCCATGGCGCTGACGTTGACGATGTACGCCCGCCGGGCGCCGTTGCGCACGGCGGCGCGCATAGCCGGCCGCAGGCGTGAGTTGATCAGGAACGGCGCGATCGAGTTGCAGAACTGCACCTCGAGCAGCTCCAGCGGGTCGACCTCGTCGAGGACCTGGGTCCAGGAGTTGTTGTCCTGGATGTCGGGGATGAGGCCGCCGGCGTCGATCGCGGTGCCGGCCAGGTGCTGCTCGAGGCTCGCGTTGCCGGCCTTGAGCGCCAGCGCGGTCAGGCTGGCGGCGTTGTGGGCGGCGAGCGCCGACTCGCTCGACTCGCCGTCGTGGTGCGCGACCGCGTCCACCTTGAGCGCGCCGGCGATCGCGGCCGGGTGCGCCTCGGAGATCCGGTCGAAGGTGACCATCTCGGGCAGCTCGATCCCGCTGGGGAGCGGCACCAGCTCACCCTCGGTGAGGTGGGAGTAGGCACCGGGCAGGCGCCGTACGGTCTGGCAGGCGTTGTTGATGATGATGTCGAGCGGACCGTCGGCGGCCACGTCGTCGGTCAGCGAGGTGACCTGGGTCGGGTCGCGCAGGTCGATGCCGACCACCTTGAGCCGGTGCAGCCAGTCGGCGGAGTCGTCCATCGCGGCGAAGCGGCGTACGGCGTCCTTCGGGAAGCGGGTCGTGATCGTGGTGTGCGCACCGTCGCGCAGGAGCCGGAGCGCGATGTACATGCCGATCTTTGCGCGGCCGCCGGTCAGCAGCGCGCGCTTGCCGGTGAGGTCGGTGCGCTGGTCGCGCTTGGCGTGCGACTTCGCCGCGCAGCGCGGGCAGAGCCAGTGGTAGAACGCGTCGACCAGCGTGAAGTCGTCCTTGCAGATGTAGCACCCGCGCGCTGTGATCAGCTCCCCAGCGAACGCTCCCTGCGCCGTCGACACCAGCGGGATCCCGGCGGTCTCGTCGTCGATGCGCATCGCGCTGCCCGTCGCCGTACGCTCGATGATCTCCTGGTCGTGCCGCTGCCGCTCCATCCGGATCTCGGCCCGCCGCTGCTTCTTGATCAGCTTGTACATGTACGACGCCGCCCGCTTCATCGCGCGTACGTCGTCGTGCTCCGGGTCGAGCTCGGGGATCTGCCGCAGCACCTTGATGGCGATCGCCAGCTCGTCGGGGTCGATCCGCTCCAGCGGCGCGTCTGCCTCGTGCACCGGGCGATTCTAGGTGCGAGACCCGCCCCCACAGCATTCGTTGGTCCCGACACCTCGCGCCGGCTCACCCACACCGCACGCGGCAGCGGTCGCCGAGGCCGAGCGCGCGTGCGGAGGCGACGGAGGGAGCGAGGAACGAGCGCCGCGAAGCGAGCGCCAACGAGCGGAGCGGCACAGGGGTCGGCGGTCGGCAGCGGGTCGCCGCGGGCGCGGAGGTCGGGCTTGGGACGGTCGGGAGCGCAGAGAGCGAGGAACGAGCGACCGGAGCGAGCGACCGTCCCAAGCCCGACGAAAGCGCCCGAAGCGGCGACACGCTCGACCGCCGACACCCAAAAAGGGAGTCGGGCCGCGACCTCTGGGGGGGTCGGTCGCGGCCCGACGGCAACCATCATGACATACCGGTCGGCGGGAGCGACATCGGGGACAGGATCAGTCCCAAAAAACCCGGTCGACCACTGCACGCGCGTGTCGAGTGACCCGGAGGTAGTCGTTCTGGACCTCTCCGGTGTGGTCGATCGGGTAGCCGAGGATGCAGGCGACGGCCCGTCTTTCGAGGGGTGCCCGGGGGAACTGGTCGGCCGGCTTGCCCCGGGCCAGGACGAGTGCGTTGCGCACCCGGCTGGCCATCCGCCAGGCCTCGCCGAGGACCTCCGCGTCCTCGGGCTCGATGAGCCCGCTGCCGGCCGCGGCGGCCAGCGCGGCGAGCGTCTGGGTGGTGCGCAGGCCGGGGACCTCAGCGCCGTGCTTGAGCTGCAGGAGCTGCACGGTCCACTCGATGTCGGCCAGCCCGCCGCGTCCGAGCTTGAGGTGGAGTGCGGGGTCGGCGCCGCGGGGCAGTCGCTCGTTGTCGACCCGTGCCTTGATCCGCCGGATCTCGCGGATGTCGGCCTCGCTGAGCCCGTCGGCCGGGTAGCGCAGCGGATCGATCATCGCGGTGAACCGCTCGCGCAGTCCCGGGTCGCCGACCACGGCCTCGGCCCGCAGCAGCGCCTGGGCCTCCCAGACCATCGACCACTTGGAGTAGTAGGCGGCGTAGGAGTCGAGCGTGCGCACCAGCGCACCCTGGCGGCCCTCGGGGCGCAGGTCGGCGTCGACCACGAGCGCGGGGTCGGGGCCTGAGGCGGAGAGGGTGCGGCGTACCTCCTCGGCGACCGCCTTGGCGAAGCCGGACGCGACCTCGGGCTCGGCGCCGGGGAGCGGGGCGTGCACGAACATGACGTCGGCGTCGGAGCCGTAGGACACCTCGAAGCCGCCGTAGCGGCCCATCGCGACGATCGCCATCGCGGTCGGCGGCGCGTCCAGCTTGCGGGCAGCAGCCACCGACGTCATCGCGACCTGGAGGGTCGCCTCGAGGGTGGCGTCGGTGAGCCTGGTCAGGCCGTAGCCGACGTCGGCGACGTCGGTCAGGCCGAGCGCGTCGCCGGCGGCGATGCGCAGCAGCTCGCGTCGTCGTACGGCGCGGATGGCGCGGGTCGCCTTGTCGCCGTCGGCCTGACGCGTGCCGGTCGCGACCATCTCCTCGGTGATCTGCTCGGAGGAGAGCGGACGGAGGTCCCCGCCGAGCAGCCGTACGCCGGCGGGCTCCCTCTCGAGCAGGTCGGTGCAGTAGCGGGAGCTGGCGAGCAGGTGGGCGAGCCGCTCGGCGACCTCGCCCTCGTCGCGGAGGGTGCCGAGGTACCAGGGCGACTGCCCCAGCGCCTCGCTGATCCGCCGGAAGCCGAACAGGCCCCCGTCGGGGTCGGCGCCGTCGGCGAACCACTGCAGCATCGCCGGGAGCAGGGCTCGCTGGATCTGGGCGGTCCGGCTGACACCCGCGGTCAGGACCTCGAGGTGGCGCAGCGCGGAGTGCGGGTCGGCGTAGCCCAGCGCGGCCATGCGGGCCTCGGCGGCCTCGGGCGAGAGCCGCGCCTCGCCGGTCGAGATCTGCGCGACCGCGGTGAGGAGCGGGCGGTAGAACAGCTTCTGGTGGAGGCGGCTGACCTCGCGGCGTACGTGCTGCCAGGCGCGCTCGAGCTCGTCGGCGGAGGACTTGAAGAAGCCGAGGCTGCGCCCGAGGCGGCGCAGCGACGCCTCGTCGCCGGGCAGCAGGTGGGTGCGCTGCAGCCTGGAGAGCTGGACGCGGTGCTCGAGCTGGCGCAGGAAGGCGTAGGCCTCGTGCAGCGCCTCGCCGTCCTCACGCCCGACGTAGCCGTAGCGGGTCAGGGCCGCGAGCGCCGAGAGCGTCGCGGTCTCACGGATGCGGTCGTCGGTGCGGCCGTGCACCAGCTGCAGCAGCTGTACGGCGAACTCCACGTCGCGCAGCCCGCCGACACCGAGCTTGAGCTCGCGGTCGGCGTCCTTGGCCGGGATGTGGTCGACGACCCGGCGCCGCATCGCGCGGGCGGCGTCGACGAAGCCGTCGCGGTCGGCGACCGACCAGACCATCGGCTGGGTCATCGCGACGAACTCCCGGCCGAGCGCGAGGTCCCCGGCGATCGGCCGGGCCTTGAGCAGCGCCTGGAACTCCCACGTCTCGGCCCACCGCTCGTAGTAGCCCTGGTGGCTGGCCAGGGTGCGACTCAGCGGGCCCGCCTTGCCCTCGGGACGCAGCGCCGCGTCGACCTGCCAGATGGTGCCCTCGGCGGTGTGGTCGGAGCAGATCCGGATCAGCTGCGACGCCAGGCGTACGGCGACCTCGGCGCTGCCGTCGTGCACGAAGATCACGTCCACGTCGGAGACGTAGTTGAGCTCGTGCCCGCCGCACTTGCCCATCGCCACCACGCCGAGGCGTGCCTCGGCGTGCGACGGGCCGACCCGGGCGCGAGCCACTGCCAGCGCCGCGTCGAGGGTGCCGGCGGCGAGGTCCGCCAGCTCTGCAGCCGCGTCGTCGACCCCAAGGTCGTGCGACAGGTCGCGCGCGGCGATCCGGGTGAGGTGGCGGCGGTACTCCACCCGCAGCGCGTCGCAGGCCTCGCCGTCGGCGACCGTCGCGACCGGGACCTCCTCGGCCGGATCGGCTCCGACCACGCTGAGCAGCGCCGACCTCAGCGCGTACGCCGGCGCGCGCGTCGACCCCAGCGTCGGGTCGGTCAGCTCGCGCCACTGCTCGGGGTGCGCGACCAGGTGGTCGGTGAGCGCCTGGCTCGCGCCCAGCACGCAGAGCAGCCGCATGGCCGTGCCCTCGTCGTCCGCGACGGTGTCGACGACCTCGCCCACCATCCGGCGTACCGCCTCGTCGCCCCGCCCGTCCTGGGTGGACGCCTCGGCGAGCCGGCACAGCCCGGCCAGCGCGGCGTCGGGGTCGGCCGTCTTGCCCAGGTAGGCGATCAGGTCGGGACCCTCCGGGCCGAGCCGGTCGAGGTCGGACCGTGCGCGGTCGATGTCGGTGAAGCCGGCCCGGATCAGCTCCAGGCGGGACGGGTCGCGGGCCATGCGCTCAGAGGACGGCCAGCATCCGGTCCCGCTCGAAGGCCGAGACCTGGCCGCGGTACTCGTCCCACTCGGCCCGCTTGTTGCGCAGGAAGAAGTCGAAGACCTGCTCCCCCAGCGTCTCGGCGAGCAGCTCGGAGCTCTCCGCGACGTGGATGGCGTCGTTGAGGTTCTTCGGCAGCGGCTCGATGCCGAGGCTGCGCCGCTCACGCTCGGTCAGCGCCCAGACGTTGTCCTCGGCCTCCGGCGGCAGCTCGTAGTCCTCCTCGATCCCCTTCATGCCGGCCGCGAGGATCACGGCGTACGCGAGGTAGGGGTTGCAGGCGCTGTCGATCGTGCGCAGCTCGATGCGCGCCGACTGGCCCTTGTTGGGCTTGTACATCGGCACCCGCACCATGGCCGAGCGGTTGTTGTGCCCCCAGCAGACGTACGACGGTGCCTCGCCGCCGGTCATCATCCGCTTGTAGGAGTTGACCCACTGGTTGGTCACGACGCTGATCTCGCCGGCGTGGTGCAGGATGCCGGCGATGAACTGGCGCGCGGTCTTGGAGAGCTGGTACTCGGCGCCCGCCTCGTAGAAGGCGTTCTGGTCGCCCTCGAACAGGCTGACGTGGGTGTGCATGCCGCTGCCGGGGTGCTCGGTGAACGGCTTGGGCATGAACGTCGCCCACACGCCCTGCGCCAGCGCGACCTCGCGGATGACGGTGCGGAAGGTCATGATGTTGTCGGCGGTGCTGAGCGCGTCGGCGTACCTCAGGTCGATCTCCTGCTGTCCCGGGCCGCCCTCGTGGTGGCTGAACTCCACCGAGATGCCCATCGCCTCGAGCATCGTGATCGCCTCGCGGCGGAAGTCGGACCCGAACGAGTGGACCGTGTGGTCGAAGTAGCCGCTGCGGTCGAGCGGGGTCGGCTTCTTGCCCTTCTCCGGCTCGCTCTTGAAGAGGTAGAACTCGATCTCGGGGTGGGTGTAGAAGGTGAACCCCTTGTCGGCCGCCTTGGACAGGGTCCGCTTCAGCACGTTGCGCGGATCGGCGTACGACGTCGACCCGTCGGGCATCACGATGTCGCAGAACATCCGTGCGGTGGCCGGACCCTCGTGGCTGCGCCACGGCAGGATCTGGAAGGTGCTCGGGTCGGGCAGCGCGAGCATGTCGGCCTCGTAGACCCGGGCGAAGCCCTCGATCGCCGACCCGTCGAACCCGATGCCCTCGCTGAAGGCCCCCTCGAGCTCGGCCGGCGCGACCGCCACCGACTTCAAGAACCCCAGCACGTCGGTGAACCACAGCCGCACGAACCGGACGTCACGCTCCTCGAGAGCGCGGAGTACGAAGTCCTCTTGCTTGCCCATGTCCGCAGCCTAGTGGGGCCGGACGCCGCACCGGGTAGGTGAGCGAGGGCCATGGCCCTCGCTCACCTACCCAGAGGACGACGGCTGTGGATGAGCCCAGCACGATCGGCGCGTCCGGAGCATGGTTCCGCCCATGATCGACGACTCCTGGCGGGCCACCGCGCACGCTCAGGCCGGGCTGCTCACCCGTGCCCAGCTCGGCACCTTCGGTGTACGACGCTGGGCGATCGCGCACCGGGTGACCCGGGGTGAGTGGCTGCAGCTCACCCCGACCGTCGTCTCGACCACCAGCGGCGAGCCGTCGCGCCTGCAGCTGCTCTGGCTCGCCGTGCTCGCGGCCGGAGAGGGAGCCGCGATCGGAGAGCTCACCGCCGCGCAGGAGTGGGGTCTTCGACGGTGGGAGCGCCCCGAGGTCGTCGTGGTGATCTCCCACGACCGCCAGCCGCCCGCGCCGGTGCCGGGCGTAACGGTGCGGCGGAGCCGCCGCGACCTGAGGAGCCAGACGCGGCGCCGACGCGGACTGCCGCTGATCCGCATCGAGCCGGCGGTTCTCACCTGGGCGGCGCGGCAGAGATCCTCGCGGACCGCAGAGGGCGTGCTGGCCGCGACCGTGCAGCAAGGTCTCGCCTCGCCGGAGGGCCTGACGGAGTGGGTCGACCGGCTGGACCGCCTGCGCGGCGCGCCGCGCTTCCGTCGTGTGCTCGAGGAGATCTCCGGAGGCGCGCAGTCGGTCGGCGAGCTCGACGTACGCCGCCTGTGCCGACGGTTCGGTCTGGCGCTGCCGGCGCGCCAGGTGCGGCGCCGCGATGCCCACGGGCGGCTGCGCTTCACCGACTGCGAGTGGCACCTGCCCGGTGGCCGCACCCTCGTGCTCGAGGTGGACGGCGGGTTCCACATGGAGGTCGAGCACTGGGAGGACGACCTCGCGCGTCAGCGTGCGCTGGCCGCACCCGATCGCCTGATCGTCCGCGGCACGACCCGCGAGCTGCGCGACGAGCCGGAGCGGCTGGCGGCCGACCTCATGGCGCTCGGGGTGCCCAGGACCGACTGTGGGTAGGTGAGCGAGGGCCATGGCCCTCGCTCACCTACCCACCGCGCTCAGAAGGTGTGCTCCTCGGCGGGGAACTCCCCCGATGCCACCTCGGCCGCGTACTGCTTCGCTCCGTCGAGGAGCGCACCGCGGAGGTCGGCGTACTTCTTGACGAAGCGGGGCACGCGGCCGGCGTTGAGACCGAAGGCGTCCTGCCAGACCAGCACCTGGCCGTCGGTCTGGTTGCCGGCGCCGATGCCGATGGTCGGGATGACGAGCTCCTTGGTGACCTGGGCGGCGACGTCGCCGGGCACCATCTCCATGACGACCGCGAACGCGCCGGCGTCCTGCACGGCCCGGGCGTCCTCGAGCAGCTTCGCGGCGCCGTCGCCCCGGCCCTGCACGCGGAAGCCGCCGAGGGTGTTCTCCGACTGCGGGGTGAAGCCGATGTGGGCGCAGACCGGGATGCCGCCGCGGGTCAGCCGCTCGATCGCCGGCGCCATCTCGACGCCGCCCTCGAGCTTGACCGCCGCGACCTCGGACTCCTTCATCAGCCGCGCGGCGCTGAGGTACGCCTGCTCGGGGCTCGCCTGGTAGCTGCCGAACGGCAGGTCGCCGACGACCAGCGCGCGGCGGGCGCCGCGGACGACCGCCCGGGCGAGCGGGATCAGCTCGTCCAGGGTCACCGGGACGGTCGAGGCGTAGCCGTAGACGGTGTTCGCCGCCGAGTCGCCGACCAGCAGGGTGTCGATCCCCGCCTCGTCGAAGACCTGCGCCGAGAACACGTCGTACGACGTCAGCATTGTGAACTTCTCGCCGCGCTCCTTCATCTCCCGGAGGTGATGGGTGCGGACCCGCTTGATGGCCGCGCCGGGCTTCGACGCGGCCGCGCCGCCGTACGGCGCCTGCTCCTCGCTCATCGTGAGCTCCTCATCTGCGATCTCGCGGCCTGCGGGGCAGGTCCACGGACGAATCGGACGCCATCGAGGCTAGTGCCGCGCGGCGCCGCCGGGGCTGTGGCTCTGCTCACCCCGGCGGCCGCGCGACGCGAGGGGCTCAGCTGGCGGGCTCGACCAGGACGGCGGTGCCGTAGGCGCAGACCTCGACGCCGCTGTCGGCGTACTCGGTGGTCTCGAAGCGGAACGCGACGACGGCGTTGGCGCCCTTGGCCTCGGCCTCCTGCGCGAGCCGGCCGAGCGCCTCCTGGCGGCAGTCGTGCAGCAGTTGGGTGATGCCCTTGAGCTCGCCGCCGCCGATGGCCTTGAAGCTGGCGCCGATGTTGGAGCCGATGTTGCGCGAGCGCACGGTCAGACCGAAGGTCTCGCCGAAGGTGTGGGTGATGCGGGCGCCGGGGATGTCGTTCGTGGTCACGATGATCATGGCCGCACGCTAGTCCCTCACTAGGATCGGTCCGTGGACTTCTACTCGGCGTACGCCCAGGGGTTCGTGCGGGTCGCGGCGGTGACGCTGCCGGTGGCCGTCGCCGATCCCGCCACGAACGCCGCCCGCACGCTCGAGCAGGCGCGGATGCTGCACGACGACGGTGTCGGGGTGGCGGTGTTCCCCGAGCTCGGCCTGACCGGGTACGCCGTCGACGACCTGTTCCTGCAGGACACGCTGCTCGACGCGGTGGACGAGGCCCTCACCGAGCTGGTCGTCGCGACCGCGGATCTGACGCCGGTGCTCGTCGTCGGCGCTCCGCTGCGTCACCGCAGCCGCGTGCTCAACTGCGCGGTGGTGATCCACGGCGGCCGGGTGCTGGGCGCGGCGCCGAAGTCGAGCCTGCCGACCTACCGGGAGTTCTACGAGCGCCGTTGGTTCGCGCCCGGCGACGACCTGCGCGGCGAGACCGTCGAGGTGGCCGGAGCCCCCGCTCCGCTGGGCCCCGACCTCCTCTTCGAGGCCGTCGACGTCCCGGGGCTCACCATCCACGCCGAGATCTGCGAGGACATGTGGGTGCCCGTCCCGCCCAGCGCCGGTGCGGCGCTGGCCGGCGCGACCGTGCTGCTCAACCTGTCCGGCAGCCCGATCACGATCGCCCGGGCCGAGGACCGCCACCTGCTGGCCCGCAGCGCCAGCCTGCGCTGCAACGCGGCGTACGTCTACGCGGC
>WQZX01000029.1 GCA_009780515.1 Nocardioidaceae bacterium
CAAGCGGATGATCGCCAAGAGGTCCCTCGCCGCTCTCGCCGCCGACGAGCCCCGCCTCGGTCTCCCGGTCGAGGAGTGGGTACGCCGCCAGACCGATGCCACGATCAACCGCATCGTCGCCCTGGGCGTGGGCGTGGTCGGCGACCTCGCCGACCTCGACCCGATCGAGGTGCCCGGGGTCGGCGTCGAGGACGTCAGCACCGAGGACCGGCTGCGCGCCGCCACCGTCGCGCTCGTCGAGGCCGTCAGCCGCCACCCCGGCGTACGCGGCGACCGCGCGAAGCGGAACGAGAGCGCGTCCGAGCGACGCCGCCGGAGAGCCGAGGAGGCCTGACGTACCTCGGACGATAGCGTTGGGGCGTGAGCGTCACTCCGTCCCGCGTCTTCGTCGCCAGGCTCGTCGGCCTGCCGATCTACGACCCGCAGGGCGACCAGGTCGGCAAGGTGCGCGACATCGTCGTCACCATGCGCACCGATGCGGCGCAGCCGCGGGTGCTCGGGCTGGTCGCGGAGGTGTTCGGCCGCCGCCGGATCTTCGTGCCGATGACCCGCGTGACGAACATCGACAGCGCCCACGTCTACACCACCGGCCTGCTGAACATGCGGCGCTTCGAGCAGCGCTCCACCGAGACGCTGGTCATCGGCCAGATGCTCGACCGCACGGTGACCGTGCTGTCCTCCGGCGCGACCGGCACCGTGTACGACGTCGCGATGGAGCCCGCACGCACCCGCGACTGGGTCCTCTGCCGGGTGGCCATCCAGGAGCCGAGCAAGGGCTTCCGGCGGCGCGGGCAGACCCACGTGGTCGAGTGGAACGACGTCCGCGGCCTCAACCGTCGCGACGCGGCCCAGGGCGCGACCCACCTGGTCGCCGCGCTCAACGAGATGCGTCCCGCCGACGCGGCGAACATCCTGCACGACCTCCCGATCGAGCGCCGGGCCGCGGTCGCCGTCGCCCTCGACGACGAGCGGCTGGCCGACGTGCTCGAGGAGCTGCCCGAGGAGGACCAGGTCCAGATCCTCGAGCGCCTCGACACCGAGCGGGCGGCCGACGTCCTCGAGGAGATGTCCCCGGACGACGCCGCCGACCTCGTCTCCGAGCTGCCCCCGGCCACCCAGGAGATGCTCCTGCAGCTGATGGCGCCCGACGACGCCGAGGACGTCCGCCGCCTCATGCAGTACGTCGAGAACACCGCCGGCGCGATGATGACCTCCGAGCCGGTGATCCTCGGCCCGGACGCGACCGTCGCCGACGCGCTCGCCCACGTGCGCAACCCGGACCTCACCCCGTCGCTGGCGGCGCTCGTCTACGTCTGCCGCCCGCCGCTGGAGACGCCGACCGGTCGGCTGCTCGGCGTCGCGCACATCCAGCGGCTGCTGCGAGAGCCGCCCTCGACGCTCGTCGCGGGTGCGCTCGACGACTCGCTGGAGCCGCTGCCGCCCGAGGCGACGATCGACGACGTGGCTACCCACCTGGCGACGTACAACCTGGTGGCGGCGCCGGTCGTCGACGAGGAGGGGCGGCTGCTCGGCGCCGTGACGGTCGACGACCTGCTCGACCACCTGCTGCCGGAGAACTGGCGCGATCACGCGAAGGAGACGAGCCGTGGCTGAGTCCCGCCCCCGCGCGCGGCTCGACGTACCCCGGGAGAAGCGTCGGCAGTTCGGACAGCACGGGTTCGACTCCGATGCGTTCGGTCGCTTCGCCGAGAGCTTCGCCCGCTACATGGGCACGGGGCGCTTCCTGCTCTGGATGACCGGCTTCGTCGTTGTCTGGGTGACCCTCAACCTGGTGGGCATCTACGGCTACCGCTGGGACAAGTACCCGTTCATCCTGCTCAACCTGTTCTTCTCGACGCAGGCGTCGTACGCAGCCCCGCTGATCCTCCTCGCCCAGAACCGTCAGGAGGCGCGCGATCGGGTGGTCGCGGAGCAGGACCGGCAGGGCGACGCGCGCGCCCATGCCGACATGGAGTTCCTCGCCCGCGAGGTCGCCGCGCTGCGGATGGCGCTCGGCGAGGTGGCGACCCGCGACTACCTCCGCTCCGAGCTGCGCTCCCTCCTGGCCGAGATCGAGAAGGGTGCGACGTCTCACGCCGATGGCGAGGACCAGGCGTCCGAGGCCGCCACCTAGACTCGGACGTGTGACTACCCCGCAGCTGACCGTCGACCAGGTGATGACCGCCCTCTCCGGCGTCAACGACCCTGAGATCAAGCGCCCGATCACCGAGCTGGGGATGGTCGAGGGCGTGGACATCGACGGCGGCACGGTCACCGTCAAGACGCTGCTGACGGTCGCCGGCTGCCCGCTCAAGGACACCATCAACCGCGACGTCACCGCCGCCGTCCAGGCCCTGCCGGGCGTGACCTCGGTCCAGGTCGACCTCGGCGTGATGAGCTCCGAGCAGCGCTCCGCGCTGCACGAGACCCTGCGTGGCGGCCAGGCCGAGCGCGAGATCCCGTTCGCGCAGCCCGGCAACCTCACCAAGGTCTTCGCGATCGCCTCCGGCAAGGGCGGCGTCGGCAAGTCCTCGGTGACGGTCAACCTCGCCATCGCGCTGGCCAAGGCCGGCCGCAAGGTCGGTGTCGTCGACGCCGACATCTACGGCCACTCGGTCCCCGCGATGCTCGGCGTGGCCGACGCGCGGCCGACCCAGGTCGACGACCTGATCATGCCCGTGCCGACCTCGACGGGCGTGTCGGTGATCTCGATCGGCATGCTCAAGCCCCGCCGCGACCAGGTCGTCGCGTGGCGCGGACCGATGCTCGACCGGGCGCTGGTCCAGATGCTCGCCGACGTCTACTGGGGCGACCTCGACGTCCTCCTCCTCGACCTGCCGCCCGGCACCGGCGACATCGCGATCTCGCTCGGCCAGCACCTCCCCGGAGCCGAGGTCGTGGTCGTGACGACGCCCCAGGAGGCCGCTGCCGAGGTCGCCGAGCGCGCCGGCACGATGGCCTCGATGATGCACCAGCGCGTGGTCGGCGTCATCGAGAACATGAGCTACCTGCCCTGCCCCCACTGCACCGCCGATGGCAAGGACCACCGCCTCGACATCTTCGGCTCCGGCGGCGGCAAGCGCGTCGCCGAGACGCTGTCGTCCCGCTTCGGGTACGACGTGCCGATGCTCGGCGAGATCCCGCTGGACACCTCCCTGCGCGAGGGCGGCGACGCCGGCAAGCCGATCGTCGAGTCCGACCCGACCGCGCCCGGCGCGATCGCCCTCACCGAGATCGCCGACCGGCTCGCCGGTCGTACCCGCGGGCTGGCCGGCATGCAGCTCGGCCTCACCCCGACCAGCAAGTTCTAGCGAACAGACAGGCGGGGGCATGTTCGGCATCGGGTTCCCCGAGCTGTTGGTGATCGCGTTCGTCGCCGTGCTCGTCTTCGGCCCCGACCGGCTGCCGGGGCTCGCCAAGCAGGCCGCCCAGCTGGTCCGTCAGATCAAGCGGTTCGCCGACAACGCCCGCGACGAGCTGCGCAACGAGCTCGGCCCCGAGTACGCCGACCTGGAGCTGCGCGACCTCGACCCCCGCGAGATCGTGCGCAAGCACATCGCCGAGGCCCTCGCCGACGACGACACGGTCGCCCGCGCGGCCGCCGATCGCCTCCCGGCCGGCCAACGTCCGCCGTACGACCCTGAGGCGACGTAAGCGAGCGCAGCGAAGCGACAGGCGACCTGAGCGTTCCTCAGGGGCGCGACTGGGCGGCGGCGACGTGGTCGAACGACACGAGCACGGTACGACGCTGCTCGCCGGTGACGACCTCGCAGAAGTCCTGACCGACGCGGCGCAGGGTGCCGTCGTGGCGGGTGCCGTCGGTCAGCCAGAGCACGCACCGCTCCCCCGCCTCCGACAGCCGGCGTAGCGCCGAACCGAAGCCGATCCGCGCCAGCGGCGACCAGGCGACCTCGGGGATAGCGCGCACCGAGACGCTCTCGATCGTGTGGACGGCGGGCATCCGGACGACCCAGTCCTGGTCGCCGGTCGTGAGCAGGATCCACGCGTCGGCGACGCGCTGCAGCTCACCCTCGACCTGTCCGACGCCGGAGACAGAGACGGTGACCTCGCTGCCGACCGTCGCCATCAGCCGGCCGGCCATCGTGACCTGCTGGTACTCCGCCCGGCTCCGGTCGGCGACCTCGGCGTCGCGATCGGCGGCGTACGCCGCGCTCGCCTGCTGCTCGAGCTCGTCGAAGAGCGCGAACAGGTCCTCGTCCCATGACATCCCGCCACCATCTCAGATAGACCGGCATCCACGCCAAACTCTTGACTAGATGGTTATTCAGTCTCATCCTAATGCAAACAGACGCAAACAGAAGGTTCTCGGGATGAACGTCCACCGCCTCTCCAGCCCGCTCCTCCGGGCCCTGACCCTCTGGTCCGCCACTGCGCTGGGCCTCGTGTGCCTCGTCCGGCTCGGCGTACCCGCCGTCCTCGCCGCCGCCATGACCGCCCGCTCGGGCGACACCGCCGACTTCGCGCAGCTGCTGGTCGGGGCGTGCGCGCTGGTCGCCGTCGGCTCGGCCGGCGCGCTGCTCCTCACCACGACCGGGGTGGTCGTCGACCTCCTCACCGATCGCGCCCCGAGGACGGGCGGGCCTCTGCGCCGCCTGGTCCTGGCGGCCTGCGGTGTCGCGGTGATCGCGACGATCGGAGCGCCCGCGCACGCATCACCGCCCGGGAGCGGTCCGCAGTCGGTCATCGCCGGCCTCCCCCTGCCCGACCGCGCCTCCGGCGGCCCGGGCGGCACGGCACGAGTCGATCCGACGCTGGCCGGCGGCCACGCCCGGGTGCTCCGCGGTGACTCGCTGTGGTCGATCGCGCGACAGCGGCTCGGGCCGAGCGCGAGCGACGCGGACGTGGCGACGTACTCCCGGCGGATCTACGCGGCCAACGCCGGCCGGATCGGCCACGACCCCGACCGCATCGTCCCCGGCCAGCTGCTCCAGCTCCCTCCCGTCCGATAGGTGCGATCCCGATGTCCGTCTCCCGCATCCAGCCGCCCGAACCCACCCGAGTGGCGGTCCCGGTCGCCGAGAGCCAAGGCACCTTGGCCCTCGCGCTGCTGCCCCGCCAGGAGCCCCCGGAGCCGTCCGGCCGCGCCGGCAGCAGCAACGCCGTCGTCCTGCCGATCGACCGGCGTCTGCGCCGCACCATCGACGAGTGGACCCGACGCTACGTCCAGGCGGCCCTCGAGATCATCGGCGGGGACCGGCCCGCGGCCCAGGTCCTCCGCTGGACCTCCGACGAGGTGTACGCCGACCTGCGTCGCCGCGCCTGGCTGGTCGGCCAGGCGGGCGAGCACCAGCCGGGTCTGGCCCGCGTCCAGCCCGTGCGACCGCGGCTCCACAGCGTACACACCTGCTTCCTCAGCGACACGGCGGTCGAGTGCAGCGTCCACGTCCGCTACGGCGAGCGCGGGCGCGCCGTCGCGGCCCGGTTCGAGCGCATCCGCGAGCACTGGATCTGCACCGCCCTGGACTTTGCCTGAGCAGCGGCGTGCGAGGCACGAGCACGCCGCGTCGCGAAGGCAGGTCGAGTGGCCGCGCGGGTGAGCCAGCGAACCCGCGACCGCGGCGCCTCAGGACGCGGGGGTTCGGTCCTCGTAGCTGTAGACCATCCAGCCGTGCCCGTCGTTCGGCAGGTCGACGACGCGTACGCCGAGGGCACGCTTGGCGCCGCCGGAGGTGTAGGTCACCGTCACGTCGGCGGTGTTGGAACCGGCCTGCTGCAGCGCGACCGAGCCGATCGTGCCGCTCGGGATCCCGGACCGCACGACCCACCGGAGCCGCGTCAGGAGCTCGGGGGTGACCAGGGGCCGCACCTTGGTGAGCCAGGCCGAGTCCGTCGAGGCCCGCAGGAAGTCGCTGACGAAGCCGCGTACGACGGGCCGCCACTGTCGCTCGGCGCCCTCGGTGCCGCCGTGCCCGCCACCGACCACGGCGACGTACGGATCCCAGACGCCCTGCCGGTCGAGCCGCTCGGTCGCGGGTCGCGGCGAGCCGCCGGCGGCGACGGCGATGGTCTCCGGCGGCTGCGGCCGCTCGGTGCCGGATCCGCCGAAGGTCACCAGCAGCGCAGCCACC
Source organism: Nocardioidaceae bacterium (assembly GCA_009780515.1). Classification (GTDB taxonomy): domain Bacteria; phylum Actinomycetota; class Actinomycetes; order Propionibacteriales; family Nocardioidaceae; genus Nocardioides. The sequence continues at coordinate 6,090 of WQZX01000029.1, forward strand.
GCCAGCGCGAGCACGAAGACGAGCGCGCCGGTCCACACCGCGGTCTCGGACCCGCTGTGCGGGCGGAGCGCCTCGATCAGCCGGATGCGGTTGTGTCGGTCGTCGTTCATCAGCAGCGGCCGCTCTTGAGGCCGGCGTACACGCGGTCGTAGACCTCGGCCTGCCGGGTGTGGGATCCGTTGGAGGCGGCGTACGGCCGCCAGCCGGCATCGGGCTCGTCGGAGGACCAGGAGCGACCCGCGAAGACGAGGTACTTCACGCCCAGGTCCGCCGCGTGCTCCTGGAGGTAGTGCGCCGTCCGGTGGCCGAGCGACTGCGCCGACCTGGTCATGAACGACCGACCGATGGCGGCGACGGGTACGTCGAGACCGCTCATCCGGCTGCTGCCGTCGCAGTAGCGGCCGGTGCGGTCACCGACGTAGCGACGCAGCGACGGGAACGCCTTGCGCAGGCAGTCGACGGCCTTGTTCGCGGCCGCGGTGAAGATCCCGGTGCGGGTGATCCGCCGGGCCGTCGGGCAGGTCGTCAGCGAGCTCGCGTCGCACTTCTGTCCCCGGCTGAGCAGGTAGTTGACGACGAACTGGGCGTCGGCCCCCCGGTCGGCGTACTTCTCGGGGAAGACGGTGCCGAGCACGGCTCCGTCGACCTCGGGCAGGCTCATCGAGGTCCAGCTGTAGTCCTGGAGTCCCTTGACCCGCGAGTCGGAGCTGGAGGCGCCGTAGAAGGCGTCGGCGGCGAGGCTCGGGGTGGACAGCTCCTGCGTGGTCCCCCACCCGCGGGAGGGGCTCTGCTGGAAGAGGCCGACCGCGCCGTTGCGCGGCGCGAGGTTCTGAAGGTCGGACTCCGCGAGCGCCGCGGCGACGGCGTCGACCCACGCGACCTGGGGCAGCCGTGCCGCGCGGCCGCGGTCGACGATGGTGGCCGCGTTGTCCAGCTGCGCCGCCGTGAGGGTCTCCCCCGACGGCATCACGGGCGCCGCGGGCGCGCTGGTTGTCGTGGTCGTCTGCGTCGGCTCTGTGGGCTCGGTCGGCGACGTGGGCGTCGTCGTACCGGTGGTGGTCGGCGGCGAGGTGACGTCACCGCTGCCCGCGGCGCCGTTCATGTTGATCGTGCTGACCAGGGCCGGGTGGTCCGACACGATCTTCATCTGGTGGCTGGCGGCGGCGGTCGCCGGCTGCGGGAAGAAGAGGTACATCACACCGCTGTCCTTGGTGTAGCCGTACCCGTCGGCGACCATGTGCGCCTTGGTGGTCCACGGACCGTCGTTCGGGTGGGAGTTCATGTCACCGCCGACGAAGACCGGTCCGTACGCCGACAGGCGCTCGACCAGCTGGTCGAAGATCTCCATGCCCTTCTCGAACTGCTGGACCCGGGTCAGAGGCGGGTTGCCGTGCTGACGCGGGAAGCGCGTCGGGTTGGTCATCATGTGCGTCGCGACCGCCGAGACGATGGCGCCGTCGTTGCGCTGCAGGATGGTCCAGGTCGCGTAGCGGTCCCAGGTGAACGCGTGACCGTTGTGGTAGCCCTGATCGTTGTCGACGATCTTCACGCGGCCGCCGTCGAGCAGGTGCCACGACGAGGAGCGCCAGAGCACGACGTTCTCCATCGACTGCGTCGGCCCGCCGGTGCTGCGGTCCTGGACCGGGTCGCGGTAGCCGGCGTACCCCGGAGCGTCGGCCTCGAGCTGCGGGATCGTGCGCTTGTTGACCTCGTTGAGCATCATGAAGCCCGGATCGGCCGCCGCGAGCTTGTGCAGCGACGTCGACAGCCCGCCCACGCTGGTGCGGTCGGGGATGTTCGCCGCCGCGGCGGTGATCCGCCCGGAGATCGGGCCGCCGACGGGCGAGTTGATGCCGGTGGGCAGCTCGCCGAGGACCAGCCCGGTGCCGGAGCGGCCGGTGCCGGTGGTCGTGGTCTTCGCGACCGACGACCGGCGCACGACGGGCTTGGGGGCGAGCCGCGGAACCGCCGGCGCGGTCGGGCAGGCCGGGGTCGCCGTCGCAGGTACGACGGCGCGCGCAGGCGGGCGGGTCGCCGACTGAGCCGACGGGGCCACCCAGGTCGCAGCCAGTACGACGACCGCGACCGAAGCCGCGGACGCGCGGAGACCTACAACCATTGCGCTCCCGTCAGCCGTTGACCCGCGCGGTCAGACCCGTCGGGCCACCCGGCGCACCGTGGCAGCGCTTGTACTTCTTGCCCGAGCCGCACGGGCACAGCGCGTTGCGGCCGACGTTGGCGAAGTCGTCGTCGGCCGCGGCGGCGCCGGTGCGAACCTCCTGCTCGCCGGACTCGTCCGGCGCGGAGTAGGACAGCTGCTGGGGTGCGGGCGCGGGGTCGAGCCCCTTGGCACGCAGCCGGGGCGCGGCGGCACGGACGGCGGCGTCGACCTCGTCGAGGTCGAGGTCGCTCGCGTCGTGGACGTCCGCACCCGCCGGAGGCTCGGCGAAGGCGCCCTCGTGCATCGGACCGGCGTGCAGCGAGCCGTCGGCGTGGTAGTGGACCTCCTGCTCGTCCTCCACCTGGACCTCCAGGTTGAACAGGAAGCCGACCGTCTCCTCCTTGATGCCGTCCATCATCGCGTTGAACATGTCGAAGCCCTCGCGCTGGTACTCGACCAGCGGGTCGCGCTGGGAGTAGGCACGGAGGTAGATGCCCTCGCGGAGGTAGTCCATCTCGTAGAGGTGCTCGCGCCACTTGCGGTCGAGCACGGAGAGGACGACGCGACGCTCGAGCTCGCGCATGATCTCCTCGCCCACCTCGGCCTCGCGACGGTCGTACGCCGCCTGCGCGTCCTCGGTCAGCTTGGTGATGAGCTCCTGCTTGTCGAGGGCCGCCTGGCTGCCGGCCTCCTCGACGAGGTCCTGCCAGCGGACCTCGACGGGCCAGAACTGCTTGAGGTCCGACCACAGCTGGTCGAGGTCCCACTCCTCGGCGAACTCGTCGAGGCTGCCGGAGACGTAGCCGCGCACGACGTCGTCGATGAAGGTGCGGATCTGGCTCTCGAGGTCGACGCCCTCGAGCACCTCGCGACGCTCGGCGTAGATGACCTTGCGCTGGCGGTCCATGACGTCGTCGTACTTGAGGACGTTCTTGCGGGACTCGAAGTTCTGGCCCTCGACCTGGCCCTGCGCGTTCGCGATCGCGTTGGTGACACGCTTGTGCTCGATCGGGACGTCGTCGGGGATCTTCAGCATCAGCAGGATCCGGTCGACCCACTCGCCCTTGAACAGGCGCATGAGCTCGTCTTGGAGCGAGAGGTAGAAGCGGCTCTCACCCGGGTCGCCCTGACGACCGGAACGACCGCGCAGCTGGTTGTCGATGCGGCGCGACTCGTGACGCTCGGTGCCGACGACGTAGAGGCCGCCGAGCTCGCGGACCTCGTCGTGCTCCTTGGCGACCTGCTCCTTGAGCCGCTCGACGGTCGGGCCCCACTCCTCGTCGTACTGCTCGGCCGTCTCGCCATGCGGCTCGAGGCCCTTGGAGCGCAGCTCCTGGTCGGCGAGGAACTCCGTCGAGCCGCCGAGCATGATGTCGGTGCCTCGACCGGCCATGTTGGTGGCCACCGTGACGGCGCCCTTGTGACCGGCCATCGCGACGATCTTCGCCTCGTCGGCGTGGTGCTTGGCGTTGAGGACCGAGTGCGGGACGCCGCGCTTGGTCAGCTGGGCGTGGAGGTAGTCGGACTTCTCGACCGAGATGGTGCCGATCAGGACCGGCTGGCCCGTCGCATGGCGCTCGACGATGTCGTCGACGACGGCGTCGTACTTCGCCTCCTCGGTGCGGTAGACGAGGTCTGGCTGGTCCTTGCGGACCATCGGCTTGTTGGTCGGGATCGGGACCACGCCGAGCTTGTAGATCTTGTCGAACTCCGACGCCTCGGTGAGGGCGGTGCCCGTCATGCCGGAGAGCTTGTCGTACATGCGGAAGTAGTTCTGGAGCGTGACCGTCGCGAGGGTCTGGTACTCCTCGCGGACCTGGACGCCCTCCTTGGCCTCGATCGCCTGGTGCAGACCGTCGTTGTAGCGCCGTCCCGCGAGCATGCGGCCGGTGTGCTCGTCGACGATGAGCACCTCACCCTCCATGACGACGTACTCCTTGTCGTTGCGGAAGAGTTCCTTGGCCTTGATCGAGTTGTGCAGGAACGAGATCAGCGGGGTGTTCGCCGACTCGTAGAGGTTGTCGATGCCCAGGTGGTCCTCGACCCTCGTGATGCCGTCCTCGAGCACCGAGATGGTGCGCTTCTTCTCATCGACCTCGTAGTCGACGTCCTTAGTGAGTTTCGCCGCGATCTTGGCGAACTCGGCGTACCACTTGACCTCGTCCTGGGTCGGGCCGCTGATGATCAGCGGGGTCCGGGCCTCGTCGATGAGGATCGAGTCGACCTCGTCGACGATGGCGAAGTTGTGACCGCGCTGGACGCACTCCTCGATGGAGGAGGCCATGTTGTCGCGCAGGTAGTCGAAGCCGAGCTCGTTGTTGGTGCCGTAGGTGATGTCGCACTCGTACGCCGCCCGCCGCTGCTCGGGGTCGAGCTCGGGGGTGATCACGCCCGTGGTCAGGCCGAGGAAGCCGAAGACGCGGCCCATCTGCTCCGACTGGTACGTCGCCAGGTAGTCGTTCACCGTGACGACGTGGACGCCCTTGCCGCTGAGCGCGTTGAGGTAGGCCGGCAGCGTCGCGACCAGGGTCTTGCCCTCACCGGTCTTCATCTCGGCGATGTTGCCGAGGTGCAGCGCGGCGCCGCCCATCACCTGGACGTCGAAGTGGCGCATGCCCAGCACCCGCTTGGCCGCCTCGCGAACCGTCGCGAAGGCCTCGGGCAGCAGGTCGTCGAGGGTCTCGCCGTCCTCGAACCGCAACTTGTACTGCTCGGTCATCCCCTGCAGCTCCTCGTCGGACATCTCGACGAAGTCGTCCTCGATCGCGTTGACGACCTTGGCGATGCCTTCGAGCTGGCGGAGGACCTTGCCCTCGCCGATGCGCAGGAGTTTGTCGATGATCACAGGCACGGCGGCAAGACTACCCAGCCTCCGTGACAGGAGTGATTCCTCGTGGGGATTCGCTACCGGGAAGTTCCCTCGGCGTCGTACGCCGCCCAGGCGGCCGCCCTCTCGTCCTCGATCCGGCGGCCCAGGAAGTAGGCGCAGCCCCAGAGCAGCGCGAAGAGCGCGCCGAGGAACCACATCAGCGAGGCGAGCACCCCGAGCGCGATCGCGCCGACCTGCAGGGCCCACCCCAGCCAGTAGCCCCACTCCTTGCGCAGGAGGCCCGCGACGAGCAGGCACGCGACCGCCAGGCCGAGCCCGAACGAGAGCGCCGTGCCCTTCGAGACGTGGCCGAGGGTGATCATGATCGGGGTCGAGAGACCGAGGACGATCGCCTCGAGGGTCAGCACGGCCGCGCACATCCCGCGGCGCGGCGACTTGGTGCGCTCGGGGTCGACCGGGGTCTCGTGCTCGCTCACTTGCGGCCTCCCAGCAGGTTGCGGGCCTCGCCCACGGTGACGACCGAGCCGGTGACCAGCACGGCGCCGGAGCTCAGCGCGTCGCTGCCGTCGCTCTCGGCGAGGGCCGCGGCGGCGTCGATCGCATCGGCCAGGCGAGGTACGACGCTCACCCGGTCCTCGCCGAAGACCTCGCGGGCCGTCTCGGCCAGCTGCTCGGCGCGCATCGCCCGAGCGGTGGAGCTCTGGGTGACGACAATGCTGGACAGCGCCGGCTCGAGCGCCGACAACAGGCCCTCGGCGTCCTTGTCGGCCATCACGCCGACCACGCCCACGACGGGATCGAAGTTGAAGGAGTCGTCGAGGGCGGCGGCGAGCGCCTCGGCACCGGCCGGGTTGTGGGCCGCGTCGAGCACGATCGTCGGGCTTCGTCGTACGACCTCGAGGCGGCCGGGCGAGGTGGCCTCGGTGAACGCCTTGCCGACGACGTCGCCGCCGAGGGGCTCGTCACCGCCGACGAAGGCCTCGACCGCGGCGAGCGCGACGGCGGCGTTCTGGGCCTGGTGGGCGCCGTAGAGCGGCAGGAAGACCTCGTCGTACCCGCCGCGGAGGCCGCGCAGGCCGACCACCTGGCCGCCGACGGCCGGGGTCCGCGAGACGACGCCGAAGTCGACGCCCTCGACCACGATCCGCGCACCGACCTCGACGGCGCGCTGCGTCAGGACGGCCATGACCTCCGGCGTCTGCTGCGCGACCACGACGGCCGCACCGGCCTTGATGATCCCCGACTTCTCCAGCGCGATCTCCTCGGGCGTGCCGCCGAGGTAGTTGGCGTGGTCCATCGCGATCGGGGTGATCACGGCGACGTCGGCGTCGATGACGTTGGTGGCGTCCCAGGAGCCGCCCATCCCCACCTCGACGACCGCCACGTCCACGGGCGCGTCGGCGAAGGCGGCGTACGCCATGCCCACGATCGCCTCGAAGAAGCTCAGCGGGTGGCTCTCCTGCTCGTCGACCATGTGGGTGTACGGCGCCACGTCGTTGAACGCGCGCACGAACGCCTCGTCGTCCAGCGGCTCGCCGTCGACCGAGATCCGCTCGCTCATCCGCTCGACGTGCGGGCTGGTGAACCGGCCCGTGCGCAGGTCGAGGGCCCGCAGCAGGCCGTCGATCATCCGCGACGTCGAGGTCTTGCCGTTGGTGCCGGTCAGGTGGATCGAGCGGTAGGCCCGCTGCGGGTCGCCCAGCAGCTCCACGAACGCCCGGATGCGGTCGAGCGACGGCTCCAGCCTGGTCTCGGGCCAGCGGGACAGCAGCGCGTCCTCGGCCTCCTCGAAGGTCTCGGCCGGGCGGGCCACAGCGTCATTCATAGCGAGCCGAGTCTACGGAGCGGCCCGGGAAGGTGCGGAATTGCTGCCTTCCCCCGCCGACCAGCCGGCCACGTCCCGCGCAGGGGCGTAGTCGTGCCACGGGTCCTGCAGGAACTCCCGCCACTGCGGGTCGTGGCCGCGGCGCTTGAGCCGGAAGTACGCCGTACCACGGATCCGGTCGGCGGAGTTGCCGCCGATGTTGTGACCCAGCAGGTGATGCGCCAGCAGCAGGTCACCGGGCCGCCCGCGGACCTGCTCCGGCTCCGGCAACGGGACCGGCGGGTAGCCGCCGGCGGTGAAGAACGCCTCAGGCCCGTGCTCGCGGAAGTAGTCGGCGTGCGTGACGTGGGTGCCGGGCCAGACCCAGAGGTTGCCCGCGTCGAGGTCGTGCTGGTCGGACAGCAGCACGCCCGCCAGCAGCGTGAAGGTGCCCGGTCGGCCGTCCGGCTCCGGCGGGAACCCGTCGATGTGAGGCAGGCCCGGGCGGTGCGGATAGGGAGGGATCGTCAGCGCCACCTGCACCTGACGCGGCACCTCGAGCGCCCCCTCGCCCACGAGCGACTCCGCGCAGGCCCAGGCCGGACTCCCGATCAGCAGCTCCAGCAGATCGGGCACCCGGTCTGCCGGCGGGAAGTAGAAGTGCGGCCCGCGGACCTCGTCACCAGGAGGCTCACGCTCGACGATCGCATCGATCGTCGCCGACGCCCGCGCCACCAGGTCACCCTTCACGGCCCGAGGAACGACGACGAACCCTCGCTCGGCGAACTCCCGCAGCTGGTCGTGATCGAGCACGTCCGGCACCGTAGGCCGCCCGCGGCCGTTGTCGCGACCAGTTTTCGGACCGGATGGCGGACGTTGGCCGAGCCTGTCGGGGCTCAGGTGCGGCGGTGGAATCTGAGGTCGCCGGATGCGAGGCGTTGGGTCTGGCAGTGATTGTCGTGGGCGCGGTGGCGATGGTGGTTGCAGTGCAGTACGCCGCATGAGAGCCAGAGTCACCAACGATCAGTTGCTCCGCGGCGGCAAGACGCGCGTTCGATCAACAACAAATCGGATTTCGACGGGCCCCTCCGCAAGACTTCCTCGCGGATCACAGGACCCGGCGGCGGGGGCGCGCAATCTATTTCCACGCTTCGCGACCTCGCTCCGGTTGCACCTGGCGTGACTCGGACCGAGGATGATCAGCCCGCTCGGGTCGTGGCTCAGGTCCCACGGCGTGCCCGGGATGATCTGCCTTGTGGGCATGAGGCAGACCGGCTCGCTGCACCACCCGGCACCAGAATCGACAACCCGCCGCCACAAGCGACGGGCCCGGTCGAACTCGAGGCCGTAGGACCGCAAGGTACTTCGCGCGCTTGGCTTCGGGAGACGTGCGCTGGCGCGGTGGCTTCGCCATTCCGGGGACACCTCCCGCGTCACGGTTCTAGCGTGCGAACTATGGCGACGAACAAGCACATGAAGTGCCCGCACTGCGAGGCAGTCGGGTACATCACCACGAAACAGGTCAAGACGAAGCAGGGCATCAGTGGCGGGAAGGCGACGGCGGCCGTCATGACGATGGGCGTCTCGATGCTCGGCACCGGCCTGTCTCGCAAGCAGACGGTTACGCAGTGCAAGTGCGGCAGGTGCGGGATGACCTGGCACGTGGCCTAGCTGGCCCAGCGGGTCACTCGCTACCCAGCACCTCGGCGACAGCGGCACGGAATGCGTCCAGTGCCGTCTTGCGTGCCTGGTCCAGCGCGTCCGGGTACGACGACTCGGCCTTGACGCTGACCTTGCACGAGGTCGCCGTCGGGGAAGTGCCTGGTGAGGGTGACGCGGGCCATGGTCACCTCCGACCTTTGCGGTATTGCTTGACATTACCCGGGTAATGCACGACAATACTTACGTGAGACTGCAGTTCACGCGCAGCAGTCGCCGGCACAAGATCGGCCGCGCACATGCTGAGCACGTGATCGGCAGCGTCATCGGAATCCAGGGCGGTCCGAACGACCGAGGCGAGACCACGGTTGAGTGGATCGGCCTGGACAACCGCGGCGTCGAGCTTGAGATCGGGGCGGTGGTCGTCGACGGCGGCGAGACGCTGCTGATCCTGCACGTCATGCCCACTGCACTCAGGAGGAAGTGATCCCATGAAGATCAAGATCCAGGACCCGGCCGGGGTCGTTACCGAGCACGATGCCAGCGTTGACGACGTCGACCTTGACGAGACCGTCATCGTTGACCGGGACGGCCGGCGCATCACCGAGGCGGATGCCGTGGAGCGGAGCGAGGAGCTGCTCGCGAAGTCCCGCGGCGGTCGGCCGTCGATGTCGAAGTCGGGCCGCTCGCCACAAATCGGGGTGCGACTGCCGGTCGGTCTCGACGCTCGTCTGCGAGAGCGGGCGGCTCGTGAGCACAAGCGACCCTCGGAGATCGTCCGAGAGGCACTCGAGCAGTACGTGTGAGACGACGAGAGACCCGGCCGTTTGGCTCTGTGCTGGATCGCTGCTGTCGGTCTGTAGCCCACGGCGGGCGCGAGGAGCCAGTCACCAGGGTCGCGACACGCTCGACCACCCTGGGCCAGGACGCGACCACCCGCCGGCCGGCGACGGCCCGCGACGCATCGCCAACCTGTCGCCGTCGCCGTCTGTCGCCCCGACCGAAGTGGCGCGCGAGCGAGGATGCTCGTCGAGCGGTCGCCTTTCAGCCGAGCCGGTCGAGCTCCTCCTCGACGACGGCGGGGTCGAGCTTCACGAACACCGGGCTCGGCTTCGCGACGGGGCGACCGACCTCGACCGGCCGGCGCTTCCACTCGGGGAAGTCGGAGTACTCACCGGTGATGATGGGGTAGGACCGCGCGGCGTCGTCGAGGTCAGCGACCTCCTCGACCGTCGGCATCGGCGCGATCTCGCCGCTGCCACCCATCGCGACGTCCACCGCGTTCGCCGAGAACGGCAGGAACGGGCTGAGCACGAGGTTGAGGTCGGACACGCACTGCGCCATGACGTTCAGCACCGTGCCGAGGCGCTCGCGCTGGTCCTCGCGCTTGAGCTTCCAGGGCTCGAGCTCGGAGACGTAGCGGTTGACCTCGCCGACCGCCTTCATCGCCTCGGCGATCGCGGCCTTCTGCCGGTGCTGGCCGATAAGCGCACCGACGGTGTCGAAGGCGGCCTCGGTGGCGGCGAGCACGGCGGCGTCCTCGGGCTGCAGCGCGCCGGCGGCCGGGATCTCGCCGAAGTTCTTCGCGATCAGGTTGGCGGTGCGGTTGACCAGGTTGCCCCAGCCCGCCACCAGCTCGTCGTTGGTACGACGTACGAACTCCGCCCACGTGAAGTCGGCGTCCTGGCTCTCGGGTCCGGCGGCGGCCACGAAGTAGCGGAAGGCATCAGGCTGGTAGCGGCTGAGCAGGTCGCGGACGTAGATGACGACCTTCTTGGAGGAGGAGAACTTCCGCCCCTCCATGGTCAGGAACTCCGAGCTGACCACCTCGGTGGGCAGGTTGAGCTCGCCCAGATCGCGCGGCTGTCCGCCGCGCGACCCCTTGCCGGCGTACGCCAGCAGCTCGGCGGGCCAGATCTGCGCGTGGAAGGTGATGTTGTCCTTGCCCATGAAGTAGTAGGACAGCGCCTCCGGGTCGTTCCACCACTCGCGCCAGCGGTCGGGCTCGCCGAGACGGCGCGCCCACTCGATCGACGCCGAGAGGTAGCCGACGACCGCGTCGAACCAGACGTAGAGCTTCTTGGTGCGCTCGTCGCGCCATCCTTCGAGCGGGATGGTGATGCCCCAGTCGATGTCACGGGTCATGGCGCGCGGCCGGATCTCGTCGAGGATGTTCTTGGAGAAGCGGATGACGTTCGGCCGCCACAGCCCGGACGCCTCGCGCTCGTCGAGCCACTCCCGCAGGGCCTCGGCGAGGGCCGGAAGGTCCAGGAAGAAGTGCTGGGTCTCCACGAACTCCGGCGTCTCGCCGTTGATCCGCGAGCGCGGCTCCTCGAGGTCCTGCGGGTCCAGCTGCTTGCCGCAGCTGTCGCACTGGTCGCCCCGCGCGCCGTCGTACCCGCAGTTGGGACAGATGCCCTCGATGTAGCGGTCGGGCAGCGTGCGGCCGGTCGACGGCGAGATGGCGCCGTACGTCGTCTCCTCGAGGAAGTAGCCGTTCTCGTAGACCCCCAGGAACAGCTCCTGTACGACGGACTCGTGGTTGCGCGTCGTGGTGCGCGTGTAGAGGTCGTAGCTGATGCCGAGCGAGACGAGGTCCTCGACGATCAGGCGGTGGTTCTTGTCGGCCAGCTCCTGCGGGGTCATCCCCGCCTCGTCCGCGGCGATCAGGATCGGGGTGCCGTGCTCGTCGGAGCCGGACACCATCAGGACCTCGTCACCGGCCATCCGCGAGTAGCGGCTGAACACGTCCGACGGGACCCCGAACCCCGCGACGTGGCCGATGTGACGGGGACCGTTGGCGTACGGCCAGGCGACGGCGGACAGCACACGATTCATGCCGCAATCCTAGGGATGGCCGTCGCCGACCGACGAGTCAGGCGAGATCCCTCACTTGACCGTGCCCATCCGGTGGGCCGTGTGCCCGCGGATGGTGTTCAGGTGCGCGTAGAGGTGCTGACCCGGGCAGTCGGTGTCGTTGGTGTTGCGGTGACCGTCGATCACCGGCAGGTGCGCGCGCTCGCCCGCCCGGAACTTGTCGCTGCCCGTGGACGTCACCCAGATCATGCCCTTGGGGTTGCGGTCCCAGTGCGACAGCTTCCACGCGGCCACCCGCGCGATCGCGCGGTGGATCTTGTCGTTGGACTGAGCCGTCTGGTAGTTGCCGATCGCGCAGACGCCGACCGAGGTGTTGTTGAAGCCGAGCGTGTGCGCGCCGCGCGCCATCTTGCCGACGCTGCCGGTGCGGCCCGTCCAGATCCGGCCGAACTTGTCGACCAGGAAGTTGTAGGCGATGTCGGCCCAGCCCAGCGTCTGCGTGTGGTAGCGGTAGATCGCGCGCAGCATGGCCGGCACGTCGTCCCACGTGTAGTCGTTGGCGTTGTCGCTGTGGTGCACGTGGATCTGCTTCACCGTGCTGACCCGGTGGATCGGACCGTTCATGAACTTCGGGTTCGGGTGCCAGTCCTTGCGCCCGAACAACGGCGGCACGGGCAGCTGCTTCTTGCCGGTGTCGGTCGTCTTCGGCGTCGCCGCGCGGCCCTTGAAGCTCGGCACCTTCGGCGTCGGGGTCTCGCCCGGATCGATCAGCGACAGCACCGGCGCGGTCTGGGATCCGTCGATCTCCACCTGTACGGCGTCGCTGCGACCGACCCAGGCCAGCGCGGTGCCGTGCGGGGTGGCCGCCGCCTCCTCGGTGTTGCGGTCGGGCAGGTCGTGCAGGGGCTTGAGGGTGCGCCACTCGGTCCAGCCGCCGTGCACGTGGCGGGTGCGGACCCGTACCTTGCCCTTGCCGCTCGCCCACGTGACGCCGAGCGCGGAGAACTCGCTGGTGCCCATCACGGCCGACCGAACGGGCCCGTTGGTCATCGCCCGCCCGGTCGGGTGGCCGATCGGGACGTCGAGGGCCGAGGTGATGCCGTCGCTGTCGGGACGCAGCGTCAGCCGCCCCGCCGCGCGGCCGGGCGCGCCGAAGGCGAGGTTGCCCAGGTCCGGGACGAGAGCGATCGACGGGGCCGCCGCGGCGACGGCGGCGAGACCGAGGACCCGACGGCGGCCCATCTGCGGGGTCGGCATCGGGGAGCGCGGGGAAGGACGATCCGAGATGTTCACGGTCATCGATCTTCGGCCATGGAGCACCGCCCTTTGCGGACCTCAACGAGTCGCGCGTGTCACTTCCGTCCCAGGAATCACAAGGGGCTAGGAGAAGTCGAGGTCGCCGGTGCGGCTGCGCTTGAGCTCGTAGAAGTAGGGGAACGCCGCGACGGCGACGCACCCGTCCCAGAGCCGGCCGGCGTCTTCGCCACGCGGGATCTTGCTCAGCACCGGCCCGAAGAACGCCGACCCGTTGATGTGGATGGTCGGGGTCCCGACGTCGTCGCCGACCGCGTCCATTCCCTCGTGGTGCGACGTGGCGACCGCCTCGTCGAGCGAGGTGTCGTCCATCGCGTCGGCCAGGGAGGTGGGCAGGCCGGCCTCGGTAAGCGCCTCCTCGAGCACCTCTCGGGTGAAGTCCTGCTTGCCGAGGTGACGACGGGTGCCGAGGGCCGTGTAGAGGGGTGCGAGCGCGGCGTTGCCGTGCTGTTGCTCGGCGGCGATGCACACGCGCACCGGGCCCCACGCGGTCTTGAGCATCTCCCGGTAGGAGTCGGGGATGTCCTTGTCCTTGTTGAGGTACGCAAGGCTCATCACGTGCCAGACGACCTCGATGTCGCGCACCTTCTCGACCTCGAGGATCCAGCGCGAGGTGATCCAGGCGAACGGGCACAGCGGGTCGAACCAGAAGTCGGCGCGATCCTTCTCGCCGCTGCGGGCGGGGGCTTCGGTCATGCCGCCAGCATGCCAGTCGGGCGGTGGGTCCACCCACCGCCCGACCGGACGCAGTCCCCTCCCGGGCTCAGCGGACGGTCACGCCGCCGGTCCGACTGGACGGCAGGGTGGTCGCGGTTCGGCCGTAGTAGACCCGCACCGGGTAGTGACCCGCGCGGAGCCCGGTGACCTCGACCTTCGCCGAGCCGTTGACCAGCTGCACCGCGCGGCGCACCCTGCCGATGCGGACGAGCACCTTGCCCGACACCGTGCGGACGTCGGCCGAGTGCACGTGGAGGTGGATCACCGCGCCACCCTTGACGCCGACCGACTTGAGCAGGACATGGGTCGGCGTACGGATGTATCCGGGGGTGGCCGCGTGGCCGCTGGCCGGCAGCCACTGCGGCTGGGCCAGCGAGACGTTCACTGCCACGTGGTGGCCGAGGTCCGCCGCCTGCAGCTGGTACGACGCCCCGGTGGCACCCGGGATCTTCTGCCCGTCCCGCGTCCACTGGTACGACGGCGTCGCGCTGGCCGGCGTGAAGGCGCCGCTGGCGTTCAGGACGCTGCCGGGCTCCATCGTCCCGGACACCGTGTAGGGCGTGCTCACCTCGATCTGGCCGGCGGCGACGTCGACCGTCGTCTGCGACGTGCGCGTCGCGGTCTTGAAGCCCGCGGCCCGGGCGTGGGCGATCAGCGTGATCGTGTCGCCGACCATGCCGCTGGTCAGCGGCAGCGTCTGGGTGGTCGCGCCGGAGATCGCCTGGCCGTTGTCGAGCCAGGTGTAGGTGTAGGAGGCCGGGTCCGGCGTCCAGCTGCCGGGCGACGCCGTCAGCTGGTCGTCGACGATCGGCGTACCGCTGACGGTGGGGAGCGTGCCGTTGGTGAAGGTCCCCCGCACGACCGCGGCGGTCGCGTCGGCGCTCGTGCTCACCGACGTCGACTTCGGGTGCGAGCCCGTGACCGTGAGTCCGATCGTCCTGTTCAGCTGGGCGGCGGTCACCGTGAAGGTCGAGCTGGTGGCACCCGCGATCGGGGCACCCTTGGCGGTCCACTGGTAGGCGTAGTGGCTCGGCTTGCCCGACCAGGTGCCGACGTGGCCCGTCAGCTGCTGGCCGACCTTGGCGGTGCCGTCGATGAACGGCTTGACCTGGTTGGCGAGGACCGGCCCGGCGGACTTGTCCTTGAAGTGGATGAAGCCGCTCGGCCAGAAGCCGCCCGTCTTGGTGAGCCGCTGCCAGTGGAAGGTGCCGCCCCACGAGTCCTCGGAGATGACGATCTCGGAGGGGGACACGACCTTCTCGACGTACGCGACGTGGCCGGCGGAGCCGACGTGGTGGTACGCGTCGAACCACGCGACCGCCCCGACGGCAGGCGTCTGGTCGGTGATCCCGGCCTCCGCGTGACCCCAGTTCGCGGCGTTGCCGTCGCCGTTCCACGGGCGGGCGGTCGGCATGCCGGCCTGGATCATCCGGTAGGCCACGTAGTTGACGCAGTTGTGGCCCGGGTACATCCGCCAGTACGACTTGCCGTTCACCCTGCCGTACCCGCTGTCGGAGTAGCCCGCAGCGTTGCACCCGTCGTAGCCGGTGCAGAGGTAGGTCGAGCCCGAGGTCTCGCGCAGGTGCAGGAGCCTCGCGCCCCCGCCTCCCACCACGAGCAGGGTCGCGAACATGACGCCGGCGATCACTGAGGACCACCAGCGAACGGTCATGGCTCCGCTTCGCATGGCGTCTACCTAAAGCCACATTCGTCCCAAAGCGCAACAAAAATCCCAAAAAACTCACGGATCACTGGCGTGTCGCGTTGACTTTTCAGAATTACATCTTTGTAGTTCCGCGACCGTTGTGGCGTAGGTCTCCCCGCTGCTCCCCCATCGGCCGCGCGGTGCGAGGATCAAGGACATGCCTGGAACCAACCTGACGCGCGACGAGGCCACCGCCCGCTCCGCGCTGATCGACGTCACGTCCTACGCCGTCGAGCTCGACCTCACCCAGGCCGAGGCCGACGGCGTCACCACCTTCGGGTCCACCACCACGATCGCGTTCGCCTGCCGCGAGCCCGGCGGCGACACGTTCGCCGACCTCGTCGGCGCGACGGTCCACGAGGTGACCCTCAACGGCGCCGCCCTCGACCCCGCCGAGGTGTACGCCGACAACCGGATCGCGCTGCCCGGCCTGGCCGCCGACAACGTGCTGGTCGTCCGCGCCGACTGCACCTACTCCCACACCGGCGAGGGCCTCCACCACTTCGTCGACCCCGCCGACGACCGCGTGTACCTCTACTCGCAGTTCGAGGTGCCCGACTCCCGCCGCGTCTTCACCGCCTTCGAGCAGCCCGACCTCAAGGCCCCGTTCACCTTCACCGTGCACGCGCCCGCGCACTGGCTGGTCGTGTCCAACGCCCCGGCGCCCGAGCCGGTCCCGATGGACTCGACCACCCAGCAGGGCATGGCGACCTGGTCCTTCCCCGAGACGAAGCCGCTCGCGAGCTACGTCACCGCGATCGTGGCCGGCCCCTACCACGCGGTGCACGACGCCTACGAGGGGCCGAACGGCACCATCCCGCTCGGTCACTACGCCCGCCAGTCGCTGAAGGCGGAGCTCGACCGTGACCGCGAGGAGATCGTCACCCTCACCCAGCAGGGCTTCGAGTTCTTCGAGGGCGCCTTCGGCGTCCCCTACCCCTTCGAGAAGTACGACCAGCTCTACGTGCCGGAGTTCAACGCCGGCGCCATGGAGAACGCCGGCGCGATCACGCTGCGCGACGAGTACCTCCCGCGCTCACGGCAGCCGCGGTCCTTCTACGAGTTCCGCGCGTCGGTGATCCTGCACGAGATGGCGCACATGTGGTTCGGCGACCTCGTGACCATGAAGTGGTGGGACGACCTGTGGCTCAACGAGTCGTTCGCCGAGTGGGCCTGCTACCACGCCGAGGCCGAGGCGACGTCGTACACCGACTCCTGGACGGGCTTCACCAACGCCCGCAAGCAGACCGGCTACCGTGCCGACGCGCTGCCGAGCACGCACCCGATCGCCACCGACATGGTCGACCTGCACGCGGTCGAGGTGAACTTCGACATGATCACCTACGCCAAGGGCGCGTCGGTGCTCAAGCAGCTGGTCGCCTGGGTCGGCCTGGAGCCGTTCCTCAAGGGCCTCGGGCAGTACTTCACCGACCACTCCTACTCCAACACGACCTTCGCCGACCTGCTGTCCGCCCTCGAGACGGCCTCGGGCCGCGACCTGGCCAGCTGGGCCCAGGAGTGGCTGCAGACCGCCGGCACCAACACGCTGGCGCCGGACTTCGAGGTCGCCGCCGACCCCTCGACTGGCTCGGGACAGGCGGCGTACACCTCGTTCGCGGTCGTCCAGACCGCGCCGGAGGGCCACCCGACGCTGCGCCGCCACCGCCTCGGGATCGGCTGCTACGACAAGGGCGAGGACGGCCGGCTGACCCGGTCGTCGTACGTCGAGGTGGACGTGGCCGGCGAGCGCACCGAGATCAGCGAGCTGGTCGGCGCCCGGCAGCCCGACCTCCTGCTGCTCAACGACAGCGACCTCGCCTTCGCCAAGATCCGTCTCGACGAGCGCTCGCTCGCGACCGCGATCGCGGATCTCTCCGCGATCGAGGACTCACTCGCGCGGGCGCTGGTCTGGGGCGCGGCGTGGGACATGACCCGCGACGCCGAGATGTCCGCGACCGGCTTCGTCGAGCTCGTGCTGGGCAACATCGGCTCCGAGACCGACTCGTGGGGCCTGAGCCGCATCCCGACGTACGCCGCGCAGGCGGTGACCGTCTACAGCGACCCCGCCCACCGCGACGAGCTCCGCGGCCGCTGGGAGGCCGGCCTGAAGGACCTGCTCACCGCCGCGGAGCCCGGCTCGGACCACCAGCTGACCTTCGCGCAGGCCTACGCCGGAGCGGCCCGCTCGGACGCCGCCGTCGCCGACCTGGAGGGGCTCCTCGACGGCTCCGTCGTGATCGACGGGCTCGCCGTGGACCAGGACCTCCGGTGGCTCCTGCTCGCCAACCTGGCGCGGGTCGGCCGGACCGACGACGCCCGTATCGACACCGAGCTCGCCGAGGACAACACGATCACCGGTCGCGAGAAGGCCGCTGCGGCACGCGCCGCGCAGCCCACCGCCGAGGCCAAGGCGCGCGCGTGGGAGCAGGCCATGATCGACCCGTCGGTGCCGAACGAGACCCACCGCAGCGTGGTCCTGTCGTTCTGGCGCGACGGCCAGGAGGAGGTCCTCGCGCCGTACGTCGAGCGCTACCTCGCCGACGTCGCGGCCACCTGGGAGCGCCTCGGCTCCCACAAGGCCACGGTGGCGCTGACCGGTGCGTTCCCCCGCCTGATCGCCACCGACGACACGCTCGCGAAGGTCGACGCCTGGCTCGCCGCCAACGCCGAGACGGTCAACCCGGGAGCGGTCCGCTACGTGCGCGAGGGCCGCGACGACGTCGCCCGTTCGCTGGCGGCGCAGGCCCGCGACACGGGGCGCTGAGCCCTCGGCCTGTGGCAGGGGACGGTTTGCCCCCTGCCACAGGTTGACGTAATATCAACTGAATGATCCGTTCGATTGAGCAGTCCGACCACGACCAGATCCTCGACCTCAACCAGAACGCCCTCGACGCCGTGGGGTCCCTCGACAACGAGGACCTCTCGCTGCTGGTGAAGAAGGCCGACCAGGCCATCGTCGTCGACACGGACGGTGACGTCGCCGGCTTCGTGATCACCCTGCCGCAGGACGCGGACTACGACTCCTCGCGCTTCCGCTGGTTCGCGGACCGGTACGACGAGTTCGTCTACCTCGACCGCGTGATCGTCTCCCCCGACCACCGTCGCGAGGGCGTCGGCTCGAAGCTGTACGACGAGCTGCCCGAGGACGTGCCCGTCGCGCTCGAGGTGTACGAGCACAACGACACCTCGCTGAAGTTCCACCGGTCGCTGGGCTTCCGCCGCGTCGGCGAGCTCGAGCACAACGGCACCGTCAACGTGATGATGCTGCGCCCCGCGAGCTGAGCGCGCACGCGACGATCCCCGGTGGCGGTCTCACGACCGCTGCCGGGGATCGGTGCGTTGTGGGGGCCGAACAGGCCGTCAGACGGCGCGTGCCTCGCGGCCGAGGCGCTCCACGCCCCCGACGAGGCCGCCGGCGAGGTCGCCCGCCCCGAACGCCTCGGTCATCTCCCGCACGATCGACGCGGCCTTCTCGTCGGTGAGGGTCGCGCGCACGCGGCCACCCGTGACGATCTCGAGGGCGCGACGGTCGGGGTCGACCAGGACCAGGATGCTGCGCGACGGGAGCACCAGGGTGTTGTGCAGACTCGTCGCGAAGTCGCGGATGCTCCCCTCGGCGGCACCGAGGTAGATCGAGATCTCCGCTCGGCACGACTGCTCGGCCGAGCGGATGGCGGCGTCGAGCCGCGCCTGCTCGGACTGCGTCAGCAGCTGGTGGGCCATGGCACGGTCACCAGGTGCCGCCGGCGCCGCCGGCAGCGGAGCCCTCGCTGTCCGGGTCGGCGAGCTCGCCGGCGGACTTGCGCGGGCCGCCGAGCCACTGGCCCTCGGGCTCCTCGTCGCCCTTCTTCGGCAAGATCGCCTCGCCGCGGGCCAGCGCCGGGCCGAGGATCATCGCGCTGACGACCAGCAGGACCAGGATCGGGATGCCGACGAACAGCAGGATCGCCTGGAGGTCGTTGACCTGCGGCTTGGTCTCCCAGCCGCCGCCCGGGATCGGGGTGTCTGCCGAGGCGGCGCCACCGGCGAGAGCAAGGGCGGTCCCGAAGAGGGTCGCGAGCGTGAGAACAGCAGCGGAGCGGCGTACGACGGTCCTGATCACGCCCAAAGAGTATCGGCTCGTGCCCAGTGAGGCTCACCACCCCGCTTGGGAAGCGGGGGCCCGGCCTGTTCACTAAGGGGATGCAGTTCCTACCGCTCACCTCACCGTGCGTCGGCGGACAGCTCATCTGCGACCTCAGCTACCGCACCACCGGCAGCAGCGAGTTCGCGAAGTGGTCGAACGTCGTCATCGGCAAGCCGCTGGCGATCATCGGCCTGGTCCTCCTCGGCGCAGTCATCCGCTGGATCCTCCACCGCGCCGTGTCGCGCATCGCGCACCGCGCCGAGAAGGGCGTGCTGCCCGACCGCGGGGACAGCCTCATCGCCGCGCGCCGCAAGCAGCGGGCCGCCACGATGGAGGGGGTGCTGAACAGCGTCATCACGCTGGTGATCATCGCGGTGATCGGCACCATGGTGCTCAGCGAGCTCGGCGTGAACATCGCCCCGATCATCGCCAGCGCCGGCATCATCGGCATCGCGCTCGGCTTCGGCGCCCAGTCGATGGTCAAGGACTTCCTCTCCGGCATCTTCCTGTTCATCGAGGACCAGTACGGCGTCGGCGACGTCGTCGACGTCGGCGAGGCGAGCGGCATCGTCGAGGCGGTCACGCTCCGCATGACCCGTCTGCGCGACACGAACGGCACGGTCTGGTACGTCCCGAACGGCGCGATCCTGCGCGTGGGCAACATGAGCCAGAACTGGTCCCGCGCGGTGGTCGACGTCCAGGTCGGCCCCGACGCCGACCTGGTCCAGGCCCAGAAGATCCTCCGCGAGGTCGCCCACGACATGTGGGAGGACGACGACTACAAGGGCATCATCATCGAGGAGCCCGAGGTCACCGGCGTGGAGACCATGGACATGGACGCGATCACCGTGCGCGTCATGGCCAAGACCGCGCCGCTGCGCCAGTGGGCGGTCGCCCGGACGCTGCGGCAGCGGATCAAGGCCCGCCTCGACTACGAGGGCATCTCGATGCCGTTCACCCAGCGCGTGGTCTGGCGCCGTGGGGAGGAGTACCCCGACGACATCGAGAGCTCCGGCGCCGC
Organism: Nocardioidaceae bacterium; assembly: GCA_009780515.1. GTDB lineage: Bacteria > Actinomycetota > Actinomycetes > Propionibacteriales > Nocardioidaceae > Nocardioides. Next base: position 26,244 of record WQZX01000029.1, read on the forward strand.
CGCCGGCCAGCCCGCCGACGGCCCCGCCGACAGCCCCGCCGACCACCCCGCCGACCACCCCGCCGAGACGCCGTCTGCCGCAGGCGAGGGATGATGGCGGGGTGAGCCAGACCAGCTTCTACGACGAGATCGGCGGGCTGGAGACCTTCCGCCGGATCGTCGCGAAGTTCTACGAGGGCGTCGCCCAGGACGAGGTCCTGCGCCCGATGTACCCCGAGGAGGACCTCGGGCCCGCCGAGCAGCGATTCCTGCTGTTCCTGGTCCAGTACTGGGGCGGGCCGACGACGTACTCCGAGACGCGCGGGCACCCGCGGCTTCGGATGCGGCACGCGCCGTTCACCATCGACACGGCCGCTCGCGACCGCTGGCTCACCCACTTCCGGGCGGCGCTCGACTCGGTCGGGCTGACCCCCGAGCAGGACGCCACCTTCTGGGACTACGTCACCCACGCGGCGACGTTCATGGTCAACTCGGCCGGCTGAGGAGCGCCGTCACGACCGGCCCGAGAATAAATTCTCGGGACCGCTGTAACAACGGGTACGGGTGGCGACAAGTACCTAACGAGTACGTCCCTATGACCGGGCCCGACCCCACATCGGGCCCGGTCCTCACTCTGAGGAACAGATGGTCAGGCACACGCGTCAGCCGGGGTTGCGGGTCGATGTCCCGACCCTCGAGCCTGACTCCGTGATGCTGGAGCGACTGTCGGCGCTCAGCGCCGCGTCGACGCCGTCTGCAGGGAGGTCTCGGTCGGTCGGACTACGCGTCGCTTTCGTTGCGACTGTGGTCGCGTCTCTCGGGGCAACCACATGGGCCGCGGGAGCTCTGCCCGGTGTCGACACCCCCTTTCGACACCGACAGATCGAACATGCCGCGTTGGTTCCGATTCCGACCGCTGGCGACACCGGATCCCCACAATCCGATGTTGCCCCGTCCGGCGGCCCCACGTCCCTGGGGCTGCCGGACCACAAGCCTGCTCGGCCGCCGTCGCACCACCGTGGTCACCACGGCAAGGGTCACGGCACGCCCGCCACGAAGAGCGCCCCGCACGGGGTGCCGATCCACCTTCCCCACGGCACCCATCACGCCGGGTCGCCGTACGGTCCGGTCGGGCCGATGGGCCACGGTCCGCAGGGCTACCACGGCCAGCCCGTTCACCCGGTCCACCCCGTTCACCCGGTCCACCCCGTTCACCCGGCCTACCCGGGCAGCCATGGTCCGCATGCCGGCCCGCACTTCGGGCAGCACGGCCAGGACTCGGCACCCGGCCCCTACGGTCCGAACCCCGGGACCCACGCGCACCACCCCCACGGCCCCTCCGGCCAGCAGGGCTCCGGCCACCACGGCCACGCGTACGGCCACGGCCAGCGCGGCCACTCCCGTCACTAGCCCGCGACGCCCGTTCGGGCGGTCTCCGCGAAACGTCCCGCGCCCGCCCGCGGGCCGATAGAATCGGCGCTGCCAGAACTATCGACACTCCGGGACGGGAGCGGGTCGCGCGAGGTGTCCCCCGACGACGAGACCGTCGCCGCCGCCAAGGCGGGCGACCCTGACGCATGGCGTGCGCTCTACCGGGCGCACGCCGGTCGGCTGCTGGTCTGGCTCGAGTCGCGGGCCCGCGGCGGAGGCGACACGGGCGAGGATCTCGCCGCCGCCACGTGGCTGACCGCCGCGGAGAAGATCGCCGACTTCAACGGCTCGAGCGATGAGTTCGCAGGCTGGCTGTTCGGCATCGCCCGCAACTACGGCCTCAACTCGCGGCGACGGCACGCCCGCCGCGCAGCGGTCGACAGCGCGATGCCGCTGGAGGACCCCAGCACGCCAGGACCGGAGGTGACCCTGACCGCCAGCGACTGGGTCCGGTCCACCCTCGCCGGCCTTCCCGACCGTGAGCGCGACGTGCTCACCTGCATGGAGGTGCTCGACCTCGACGCGGCGGCGACCGCCGAGGCGCTCGGCATGAGCGCGGTCGCCGTACGCGTCGCTCGACACCGCGGACTCAAGCGGCTCCGGGGCCAGCTGACGATGCCTCAGCCATCGGTGACCATTCCCTCGAGCAGCGTGCGGTAGCCCGGAGGTGGCTCCGTCGCACGCTGCGTCGCCGGGTCGAAGACCACGAGGACGACGCGCGCCGTGGCGAGATCGGTCCCGTCGTCGTCGCGGATGACCGACTCGATGACCAGCGACTTGTTGCCCACCTTCGCCAGCCGGCTGAAGCAGCCGTACGCCGACGGCCGCGGCGCGATCGGCGCGAGGAGGTCGATGTCGGTCTGGGCGACCACCCAGCGCAGCCGGGCCGTGTCCGGCAGCTCGTGCAGCAGGTAGTTGAAGAACCCGATGCGGGCCTCCTGGAAGAACTCCACGAACGCGACCTCGCTGGCGTGGCCGGTGACGTCGAGGTCGCTGGACCGGACGACCAGCGGATAGCCCCGCTCCGGCGCGGACCGGACGCTCACGCCCGACGTCGCCCCGGCCGGCTCGCCCTCCTCGACGTACGACGCGAGGGCGACCTGCTCCTGGGCGGTGAACGGCCGCGCGGTGCCGTCCGCGGCGCGTGCGGTGACCGCGGAGCGCGCCAGCAGGTAGGTGCGCCGGCCGTCCGCGGCACCGTCGTGGACGTCGTACGCGATCGAGGCGCCGGCGGCCGACAGCCCGGTCAGCCAGCAGTCGACGACGATCGGCTCCGCGCCGAACAGCAGCGGTGCACGGAAGGTGAGCTCCTGGCGAACGACCCGTGGCCCTGCGAGACCGAGGTCGACACCGGCCGCGCGGAGCAGGTCGGCGCGTGCCTCGCGGAGGTAGTCGGCGTACCGGACGTTGTTGACGTGACCGAGCAGGTCGAGGTCGGCCCAGCGCAGCGGGCAGGAGAAGCTGTGACGCACCTGCCGAATGCTTCCAGACGCGAAGATCACACCGCTCACTGGAACCTGTTGCGCCGAGGACGACTAGGCTCCGGACTGCCCCACCACCCAACGACATGGAGTTTCCGCATGCCTGAGGCAGTGATCGTTTCCGCCGCCCGTACGCCGATCGGCCGGGCCAACAAGGGCTCGCTCAAGGACTTCCGTCCCGACGACCTGACCGCTCTGATCGCGACGGCCGCGCTGGAGAAGATCCCCGCACTCGACCCGAACGACATCGACGACTTCCTGCTCGGCTGCGGCCTGCCGGGCGGCGAGTCGGGCAACAACATGGCCCGCAACGTCACCGCGCTGATGGGATACGAGGTCCCGGGCGCGACCATCACCCGCTACTGCTCGTCCTCGGTGCAGACCTCGCGGATGGCGTTCCACGCGATCAAGGCCGGCGAGGCCGACGTGATCATCTCAGCCGGTGTCGAGACCGTGTCGCGCTTCCAGTTCGGCACCTCCGACCACATCCCGAACACCAAGAACCCGAAGTTCGAGGACGCCCAGAAGCGCACCGAGGAGTACGCCGAGGGCGGCCGGGTCTGGCACGACCCGCGCGAGGACGGCCTGCTCCCCGACGTCTACATCGCGATGGGCCAGACGGCCGAGAACGTCGCCTCCGTCCGCGGCCTCGAGCGTGCGGACCTCGACCACTTCGGCGTGCGCTCGCAGAACCTCGCCGAGAAGGCCATCGCCGACGGCTTCTGGGCGCGTGAGATCACCCCGGTGACGCTCGCCGACGGCAGCGTCGTCAGCCAGGACGACGGCCCCCGCGCCGGCGTCACCTACGACGCCATCTCGCAGCTCAAGCCGGTCTTCCGCCCCGACGGCGTCGTCACCGCCGGCAACTGCTGCCCGCTCAACGACGGCGCCGCCGCCGTCGTGATCATGTCCGACACGAAGGCCAAGGAGCTCGGCCTCACCCCGCTCGCACGGATCGTGTCGACCGGCGTCAGCGGCCTCTCCCCCGAGATCATGGGACTCGGCCCGGTCGAGGCGACCCGCAACGCGCTCAAGTACGCCAAGATGACGATCGACGACATCGACCTCGCCGAGATCAACGAGGCCTTCGCCGCCCAGGTGCTGCCCTCGGCCGAGGACCTCGGCATCCCGATGGAGAAGCTCAACGTCAACGGCGGCGCGATCGCAGTCGGTCACCCCTTCGGCATGACGGGTGCCCGTCTGCAGAACACGATGCTCAACAGCCTCGACTGGCACGACAAGTCCACCGGCCTGATCACCATGTGCGTCGGTGGCGGCCAGGGCATGGCGATGATCCTGGAGCGCATGAGCTGACCTCGCACCCGACGGTCGCACCAGGACGGCCCGCTGCACGGTTGTGCAGCGGGCCGTTCGTCGTACTCACTAGACTGCGCGGGTGCCCGACCTCCCGCCCACCGACGACGAGGACGACGTCGCGTGCGCAGCGGTCCGCCCGGCGCGGTGGCTCGACGAGGAGCAGCAGGCCGCCTGGCGGGCCTACATGCTCGGCACGACGCTCCTGCGCGACCGCCTCGACCGTGAGCTGCAGCGGATCTTCGATCTCTCGCTCACCGAGTACGAGGTGCTGGTGCGGCTCTCGGAGTCGGACGGGAGCATGCGGATGGCGCAGCTGGCCGAGGCGCTCGGGCACAGCCGCAGCCGCGTCACCCACACCGTCAAGCGGATGGAGCAGGCCGGTCTCCTCGGGCGCTGCAGCGCCGCCGCCGACCGCCGCGGGGTCGTCGCCCGCCTGACCGACGCCGGCTGGGACACCCTGCGGAGCGCGGCACCGGTCCACGTCGAGGGTGTACGCCGCCACCTCGTGGATCTCGCCGACCCCGAGGACCTCCGCGCCGTACGCCGGGTGTTCGACGCGGTCTCGGACGCGCTGATCGAGGACCACCCCGCGCTCGAGATGCGCTGAAGCGAGGACCGTACGCCGCCAGCGACCTCGACTGCGAGCGCGGCGTCGCAGCGACCGAGGCCGGGCGCGCGGCGCGAGGCGACGCAGGGAGCGCCAGCGACCGTAGGAGCCGAGAGCCGCAAGTCCGGCGAGGGAGCGCCCGCGACGACGCGCTCGCGCAGATCCAACCCAGCGCGGCAGCGCGGCGTCGCAGCGACCGAGGCCGGGCGCGCGGGGCGCGGCGACGCAGGGAGCGCCAGCGACCGTAGGAGCCGAGAGCCGCAAGTCCGGCGAGGGAGCGGCCGCGACGACGCGCTCGCGCGAATCCAGTCAGTCCCGCGTCAGGCGGCGGTGGGTGACCCGGTGGGGCCTCGCCGCGTCGACGCCGAGGCGCTCGATCTTGTTCTCCTCGTACGAGGCGAAGTTGCCCTCGAACCAGAACCACTTGCCGTTGTCCTCGTCGTCGCCCTCCCAGGCGAGGATGTGGGTCGCGATCCGGTCGAGGAACCAGCGGTCGTGCGAGGTGACCACGGCGCAGCCCGGGAAGTCGAGCAGCGCGTCCTCGAGCGAGGACAGCGTCTCGACGTCGAGGTCGTTGGTCGGCTCGTCGAGGAGCAGCAGGTTGCCGCCCTGCTTCAGCGTCAGCGCGAGGTTGAGGCGGTTGCGCTCGCCACCGGAGAGGACGCCGGCCCGCTTCTGCTGGTCGGGGCCCTTGAAGCCGAAGGAGGCGACGTATGCGCGGGAGTTCATCTCGAAGTTCGCGACCTTGATGAAGTCCAGCCCGTCGGAGACGACCTCCCAGACGTTCTTGTTGGCGTCGATGCCGCCGCGGCTCTGGTCGACGTAGGAGATCTTCACGGTCTGGCCGACCTGAAGCTCGCCGGAGTCGGGCTGCTCGCCGCCGGTGAGCATCCGGAACAGCGTGGTCTTGCCGACGCCGTTCGGGCCGACGACACCGACGATGCCGGCACGGGGAAGCGTGAAGGAGATGTCGTTCCAGAGGGTGCGACCCTCGAACGCCTTGGTCAGGTCGCGGGCCTCGAGGACGACGTCACCCAGCCGCGGGCCCGGCGGGATGTTGATGTCGGCGGTGTCGATCTTGCGCGCCTTGTCCGCCTCGGCGGCCAGCTCCTCGTAGCGGGCCAGACGCGACTTGGACTTGGTCTGACGGGCCTTGGCGTTGGAGCGGACCCACTCCAGCTCCTTCTCGAGCATCTTGGCGCGCTTGGCGTCCTTCTGGCCCTCGATCTTGAGGCGCTCCTTCTTCGACTCCAGGTAGGTGGAGTAGTTGCCCTCGTAGCCGTGGATGGAGCCGCGGTCGACCTCGGCGATCCACTGGGCGACGTTGTCGAGGAAGTAGCGGTCGTGGGTCACGGCGAGAACCGCACCCGGGTAGCTCTTCAGGTGACCCTCGAGCCACTGCACCGACTCGGCGTCGAGGTGGTTGGTGGGCTCGTCGAGGAGCAGCAGGTCGGGCTGCTGGAGCAGCAGCTTGCAGAGGGCGACACGGCGCCGCTCACCACCGGACAGGTTGTCGACCAGGGCGTCGGAGGGCGGGCAGCGCAGCGCGTCCATCGCCTGCTCGAGCCGGCTGTCGATGTCCCAGGCGCCGGCATTGTCGAGGAACGTCTGCAGCTCGCCGGTCTCGGCCATGAGCGCGTCCTGGTCGGCGTCGGGGTCGCCCATCTCCATGTAGGCGTCCTCGAGGCGCTTCATCTTCGCCTTCAGGTCGCCGACGGCCTCCTCGACATTCTCGAGCACCGTCTTGCCCTCGGTCAGCGGCGGCTCCTGCTGGAGCATGCCGACGGTCGCGTCGGGGTCGCGGACGATGTCGCCGTTGTTCGGCTGGTCGATCCCCGCCATCAGCTTGAGCAGCGACGACTTGCCCATGCCGTTCGGGCCGACGACGCCGATCTTCGCTCCGTGCAGGAACGAGAGGGTCACGTTGTCGAGGACGACCTTGTCGCCGTGGGCCTTGCGAACGTTGCGCAGGGAAAGGATGTACTCCGCCATGGACGCAAGCCTAGATCCACCGGTCTCTCGCGCAGCGGGCGCCACCGGACGGCGGCACTCGGCAGCGCGAGACCGGTCGAACCACGCTCCGACCAGGCCGCCCGCGGTGGCCCGGATCGTTCGACCCGGGCCGCTCCGCGGCCGCTCACGCCCTCATGCCGCCTCCACGCTCTGGGTGGCCTCGGTCTCGGCAACGGCATCGGGCTCCCGCCGGGGCTCCGGCGGCGTCGAGACGACCCCGGCCGGCTCGCGCGCCGGCGAGCGCAGGAAGCTGTCGAAGCCCCGCGTGAGGTCGTGGCCGACCGTCACCGCCTCGATCTCTAGCGCGACGACCTCGACGCCTCCGGCGTTGACGTAGCTGCGCTGCTGCAGGCGCCCGTGGACGATCACCGGGTCGCCCTTCTTCAGCGAGCGCTCGCAGTTGGCGGCGAGGACCCGCCAGGCGCTCACGGAGTACCACGCCGTCGGGCCGTCGACCCACTCCTGGCGGCCGCGGTGGAAGCGGCGCGGCGTGCACCCCACCCGGAAGTTGGCCACCGGGAACCCTCCGACGGACCGGATCACCGGGTCCGCGGCGATCCAGCCCTGAACGGTCACCATCGTGTCGTTGCTCATCTGCTCGTCCTCTCTGGTCCGACCGGGCCGGGCCCGATCCGGGCGACCGCCTGGTGCGGTCGCCGGGGACGAGTCGACCGGCGAGGGCCGACGACGAGCGCCGGCGTCGTACGAGGCTGTGGAGAGACGACGACCCCGGACGCCCCTGTGGACGACTCGTGGGCCGGAGTGGGACGGGTGTGTCCGGTGGTACGGCTGCTACCGCGTCGCGGCCGCGATGCCCGACCGGAACTCGGCGTATCCGCGCAGCTCGGCGTTCGCCGGCGTGACCACGGCGTCGTCCAGCGCCGAGCGCACGACCTTGCGCAGGTCGGAGTCGGCGGCCGCGGCACGGGCACGGGCGGCCGGGTGCACCAGCGCGCGGCCGACCAGCCACAGCACGATGCCCAGGACCAGCCCCACGAGCAGCATCACCGCGGCGACGGGCAGGCCCGCCACCGACGGCGCACCGGACGCCTTGCCGGTCGCCGCGAGGTAGATCCACCACACGCCGCCCACGACGGCGACGAGCAGGAGCAGCCACTGCACGACGCGCAGCAGCCCGGCCCAGCCGGGGATATGGAGGCGCAGGTCGACCGAGCGCAGGCCCTTGTCGAGCCGGTCGCCGAGGTCGGGCAGCCGGCCCGTGACGGCCGACTGCACCGAGCGCCGCCAGGACGGCCCGAGGCCCTCGCCCACCTCGTCGCCCAGCCCGCGGACGATGGTGTTGACCGCCTCGCGCGGCACGGGCGCCACCTCGGGCGCGCCCGATCCGCCGAGCTCACGCTCGAGCGAGCCGCGCGACGCCCGGGCGAGCAGCGCGACCGGTGGCCACGCCACGGCACGACCGGTGTGGTCGGCGACGTACCGCTCGACGCCCTCGACCACGGCAGGTACGCCGGCGGCGGCCGCCGTCGACTCCTCCAGCTCGTCGACGCGGCCGGTGTCGAGCTCGCGCACCGGGCCGGTGCCACCGACCTGCTCCAGACGCTGGGCGGCCGCCGCGATGTCGGCCTCCGCCCGCGCGGTGGTGGCGCGCTTCGACGCCACTCGGGACGCGAGCTCGGCGCGCAGGTCGTCCATGCCGATGCCCTCACGAGCGCTGACCGCGAGCACGGTCACCTCGCCCAGGCCGTCGGCCGCGAGCAGGCGGCGTACGTCGGCGATCATGCCGGCGCGCTTCTCCTCGGCGATGGTGTCGATGTGGTTGAGCACCACGACCATGACGCCCTGGTGGGTGGCCAGCGGCTTGAGGTAGCGGTCGTGGAGGGCGGCGTCGGCGTACTTCTGCGGGTCGACGACCCACACGAGCAGGTCGGCGAGCTCGACCAGGCGATCGACCTCCAGGTGATGGGCCACCTCGGTCGAGTCGTGGTCGGGCAGGTCCATCAGGACGATGCCGTTGAGCGCGCTGTCCTCGCGCCGGGTGTCGAGCAGCGAGTCGCGCATCGTGTGGTGGCGCGGAGGGATGCCGAGCCACTGCAGCAGCTCGCCGGCACCGTCGCTCCCCCACACCACCGCGGTGGCCCAGGAGGTCGTGGGGCGGCGTACGCCGATCGAGGAGAGCTCGAGGCCGACGAGGTGGTTGAAGGTCGAGGACTTGCCGGAGCCGGTGGCCCCGGCGATCGCGACCACGGTGTGCTGCGCGGACAGCCGCATCCGGCCGGCCGCGCGGTCGGCCGAGGCGAGCGCCTCGTCCAGCTGCGGGTCGGGGATGTGCCCACGGGCGGCGTCGACCGCGGCCCGCAGGCCGTCGATCCGCGCACCGAGGGGCGTGCCCCGCGTGGCGAGGTCCCTGACCTCGGCGGCCTCATCGGCTCCGACACTCACAGGTGACCTCCTGTCTCCTTCGCACGAACCGCGGCGAACCGCAGGTCGTCGACCCGCCTCGCCGCCTGACGCAGCTGCTCCGGGGCCTCCGGCTTGAGCTGCCACTCCTCGGCCGGGGCGAGGTAGCGGCTCCGCTCGGTGCCGAGCAGCGCCTCCAGCCGGCCGTCGAGTCCGCTGCGGGCCGCGGTGGTCATCGGGGCCACGCGGCCCTGTCCGAGCACGGTCTCGAGCAGCCTGCGGCCCAGCGCCACCGACTCCGGGGCCGAGGTGGCGTCGTCGGCGAGCGTCACGACCGCGAGCGTGACGGCGAGCCCGTGCACGCCGAGCGCGAGGAACCGGGCCGTGGACCGTACGTCGTTGCTGTGCTCGCGCACCAGCGCCTGCAGCTCGTCGTGCCACTCGCGGACCTGCTGCGTGGTCTGGCGGCGCAGGCTCCGGCCCGCGCGCGAGAGGTCGTCGGGCGTGGCCTCCAGCAGGGCGCCGCCGTGGTCGGTCTCGCGCCAGGCGTCGGCAGCGGTCGCGGCCGCACGCTCGGCGTGCTCGACGACCAGCGCCTCGAGCGCCATCTCCACGGCGACCGAGAGGCGCTCGGCCTGCTGCGGCTTGCCCTTGATCGCGTTGACCAGCCGCTCGCGCACGAAGCCCACCTTGGCCTCGAGCGAGCGGATCAGCTCACCGCTGCCCACGAACTCCTGCCAACGGGCGAGCAGGTCGCCGCGCAGCACCGAGCCGTCACGGCTGGCGGCGAGCAGACCGGTCTGCGCGTCGTCGTACACCTTGTCGGCGACGGCGAGGAGGCCACCGACCGCGTCGACCTGGAGGGCGGCGGCATCGGCGATCGGGAACGCCTTGCGGGTCACGGTGCGTACGGCGCCGGCGACGGTCTGGTTGACGACGGAGCGTCGCGCACCGGCGTCCTCGGCGAGGGCCTCGAGCCACTGTCGGATCTCGCGCACGTGGCCGGCGGGCAGGAGGCCGTCCTCGCTGACCTCGCCCTCGGCGACGCCGAACAGCGGGGAGTCCTTCAGGCCGCGGGCGGCCAGCATGCGAGCGAGGTGTCCCGACACGGTCGGCACGGCGTCCGCAGGCGTGCGGTCGAGCACGACCGCGACCGCCGTGGAGCGGTCGGCGGCGAGCTTGAGGTACTCCCACGGCACCTCGTCGGAGTAGCGAGCGGCGGAGGTGACGAAGAGCCAGAGGTCCGCGGCCGCGAGCAGCTGCCCGGCCAGCTCCCGGTTGCGCTCGTCGACCGAGTCGACGTCGGGCGCGTCCAGGATCGCCAGGCCCTGCGGCACCGCGTCGGTCGCGACCAGCTGGATCGAGTGCTGGTCGTCGGTGGAGGCGGAGGTGCGGTTCAGCTCGGGCAGCAGCCGGTCGGCGCCGAACCACTGCGCGTCGGCAGGATGGTGGACCAGCACCGGCGACTTGGTCGTGGGGCGCAGCACGCCCGGGTTGGTCACCCGGTGGCCGACGAGGGAGTTGACGAGCGTCGACTTGCCGGCGCCGGTGGAGCCGCCGACGACCGCGAGCAGCGGCGCCTCCAGCGACATCAGCCGCGGGATGACGTAGTCCTCGAGCTGGTCGATCACCTGGGCGCGGCCCTCGCGGAGGGGGATCGCGCCGGGCAGGTCCAGGGGCAGCGGCGCGCCCTTGAGAGCGCTGTGCAGCCGGACGACCTCGGTCAGCATGCGCCGGCCGTCGGAGCCCTCCAGCGGAGTCGTCGGGGACAGGTCATGGGTCATCGCTGCGGCACCACCTGTCCTGGGAAGGCGAACCGGGGCCGGTCCGCCTGGATCCTGCTGAGGAACACCTGACCCCGCTCCTGCCAGTCACGTGGCGCGGTGCCACGCAGCAGACGGTGGTGCAGGTAGCCGAGCTCCACGGCTGCCTGCTGATAATCCCGCATCGCACGCACAGCCTCCGAACCGCCCTGCACCCGGGCGTGGCGCCGGGCCACCCGGCGGGCGCGGAGGTCGACCACCCAGTCGATGTCGGAGGCGGGGATCAGGCCCCTGCCGGCAGCGTCGGTCAGCGCGGTGCTGAGCACCCGGCGCTCCGAGCTGCGGGCCCACAGCGCGATCGAGAGCATCGCCGCGAACGCGGGTGCGCCGAGGACGGCGTACACCACGACGAAGCTGCCGAAGCCGTAGACGGTCGAGGCGTTCCAGACGCCGTGCGCGACGACCGCCAGGACGAAGCCGCCCAGCGGCGCGAGCCAGCGCACCGCGGAGCTGCGCGAGCCCGCGGCGATGCCGATGCCGATGCCGGTGAAGGCGGTGAAGAGCGGGTGCGCGAACGGGCTGAGCACGCACCGGATGACGAAGGTCGTGGTGATGCCGTGGACTCCCCCGGGGCCCATCCCGTTGTTGCCGTCGTACGCGGAGGCGAGGTAGAGGATGTTCTCGGTGAAGGCGAACCCGACGCCGACCATGCCGGCGTACACGATGCCGTCGAGGATCCCGTCGATCTCGGCACGGCGCCACCAGAACAGGAGCACGAGGAACAGTCCCTTGCACGCCTCCTCGGTGATCGGGCCGAGGAGCGCGACCTGTGCGGTGTTCGTCAGGCCGCCGACCACGCCGCCGAGGCCCTCGATCACCACGGCGACCACGGTCGCCACGCACGCGCCCCACAGCAGGCCGAAGGTGAGCAGGCGCTTGGGCTCGGGCTCGTAGCGGTCCAGCCAGATGTACGCCGCCACCACAGGACCCACCGGTACGGCGGCCAGCACGGTCGCGATGAGCGTGCTGGCGGGGGCGTGCGACACCGCGAGCAGCACGAGCACCGCGAGGGCGCCGAGCGACACCGCGACGGTCACGATGACCGTGAAGGCGACGTTCTCGCGAGGGGCTGCAGGCATGGGTGGAAGCCTATCGGGACCACTCGGTCCCGCCCGACTCCCGGCGTAGGGTTGAGAACGTGGAGGAGCGCACCGAGGACACCCCGAAGACCGAGGCCCACGACCCCGCCGTGCCGGAGGCGTACGCCGCCTTCATGCGCACCGGCTGGAGCGACGGCGACGCCGACGTCGCCGAGCACCCGATCGCGCCGTGGGCGGCGCGGCGTCGGGCCCGCCTGGCCGAGACGTTCCCCGGCGAGCGGCTGGTGCTGCCCGGCGGGACCTTCAAGGTGCGCGCGGCCGACACCGACTACCGCTTCCGGCCCGACACCGCCCACGCCTACTTCTGCGGCAACCAGACCTCCGACGCCGTGCTGGTGGTCGAGCCCGACGGCGAGTCGGTGCTCTACGCGCGGCCGCGCTCGGGTCGCGACAGCGACGAGTTCTTCCGCGACCGGCAGTACGGCGCCCTCTGGGCCGGCCGGCGCCCCTCGCTCGGCGAGATGCAGGCATCGCTGGGCCTGCCGGTGCGGCACATCGACGAGCTGTCCGGCGTACTCGCCGGGTCGGGGAAGACCCGCGTGCACCGGGGCGTCTCCGCCGAGGTCGACGGGCTCGTGGCCGAGGACGAGTCCCGCGACGCCGACCTCGCCCGGGTCGTCTCGGAGATGCGGCTGGTCAAGGACGCGTGGGAGATGGGCGAGCTCCAGGAGGCGATCGACGCCACCACGCTCGGCTTCGAGGACTGCGCCCGCGAGTGGGACCAGGTCCTGCGCCACGGCGAGCGCTGGCTCGAGGGCACCTTCTTCCGCCGTGCGCGCACGATGGGCAACGA